>CAYVUR010000008.1:0-26383 GCA_964455185.1 uncultured Gammaproteobacteria bacterium | reverse complement strand
TTTTTCTCTCAAAAAGGTACTAATATCAATTATATCTAAGTACCTTCCTTTTTGCGGATCTGGCTTTATAGACCTTACAAAAACTAAAACATTTGTTCCATCCAACAAACAAAAAAGAACTTTCCTTTTCTGACATTGATATTTTTTCTTCATTAGTAAGCTCCTTATCTTATAGTGTTGTTTTGAATAATTTAATCTTTTTTTTCTAAAGAACTAATTTAAAATTAATAGCAAAAAAAACACTAAAAGTCAAATCTAATATTTTTAATTTTAATTTTTAATTACTTTAAATTTAAATAAATTAATTTAAATATTATTACTTTAAACGAAACGATACTCTAACAGTTACCATAACATCTTTATTAATACTTGAAGTATCATAATTGCCATAATCTGAAATATCAACAGAATTAGGAGACATTACTTGTACTACTCCTATAGAAGCCTCTTTAACACTTCCAACCTTACGACCAGTTCCTTGAGCTATTTTTTCTGCTCTAGCTTTAGCATCTTCTACTGCCTGAGTTAAAAGAGAAATACGTAAATTAGGTAATTGAGAATAAAAATACTCTAAAGATTCTACAGAAACCATAGCGCCCTGAGATGCTAAAGTGGGAATTTGTTTACTAATTTCTGTTATTTTATTAACATCACTAGATTGAATCGTAATTGTTTGTCTTAATTGATATCTAGTAATGCCATCATTATTTTGCCCCCAAAATTGATCCATTGATATAGGGCTTTCAATTACATCTTTGACATCAAATTTTTTAAGTAAATCTCTAAGTTGCTGTAAATCTTTAGCCATAGCAACATAACCAGCAGATAAATCATTAACATTAACTATTCTTGATAAAACAATTACTAATTTAGCTTGGTCGGATACAACTTGAGTTTTAGTTGATCCGGTAACTGAGAGAACGTCTTTACTATCAGCTAACTGAGCATAATAGTAAAAACTCCCAAAAATACTAGCGGCAATAATTAATGCTAAGCCAATAATTATTGAAGACCAAAATTTTGATTCTAACATATATTTAATTAATTATATAATATATTATAACACAATTAATAAAAATTAATTTTCTTTTTCTTTTCTTGCTTGAAAATAAGCGCACCAATCACAATTCTTACTAGCTTCAGGAATTTTATCAGAATTAAGACATTTATAGGCATTAATAATTTCCTTCTCTACCCAAACATCATTACCAATATAAGCAATTAAACTAATATCAAATTCTAATTTACCATCAAAGGCTTCATTATCAGTTTTACCATTACAATAAACAAAGTAACCAATATCCGAAACTTCATAACCATTACGACGTAAAAGCCATTGATAAATTTCCATTTGACGCTTATAGCTGTCTTGCCAATCTTTATTAAGTTCAGTTATTTCTTCTTCTTTACTAGTTGATTTATAATCAACCACAATATATTCTCCTTTAGAATTAATCCATAAATCATCAATAGCGCCAAAAATTAATAAATTAGTTGGTTCGTGTAAATGTTGAATACCAATAAAATTATTACGCCATGTTTCTAAATCTTCATGATTTACTGGAACAGCATCAATACCATATTTATCAATAAGAGGATGCTTTTTATTTTTAGCACGATGAATATCAAACTCTTTTTTAAGTAAAGTATCTACAGCTGAATTAAGTGAAAAAGGAAATCCAGAAACACGACTAACACCTAAACGACGATCAAGATAAAAACAACGTGGACAATCAATAAATAGTTCTAATTTTGATCGACTTAACTTAAAAGGTTCAGATGAGTTAGGTTTATATAATCCTTTGCTACGTTGCGCAGTATAATATTGAGACATAAAAATTAAATTAATATATTATATTTATTATCTATATTTTTAATTTAAAAATCAAGATTTAATTTATTTTAAAAATAAAATAAACAAATTATGATATAATTAATATGATAAATATTTTAACTAAACAAATATCAATCTAATATTTGTTTAATAAACTATAATAAATTATGTCTCAAATAAGAAAAGAACCTCTAGTTTCTATTATTATTCCTGTTAGAAACGGAGAAAAATATCTAAAAGAAGCTATTGAATCTGTACTTAATCAAAATTATAATAATTGGGAACTAATTATTGTTAATGACTTTTCAACTGATGCCACTGCTAAAATTGCTTCTTACTATGCTAAAAAAGACAAACGTATTAAAATTATTTCTCATCGCCAACAAAAATATCGATCTGGAGCCTTAAATACCGGAATTAAATTAGCGCGTGGAAAATTTATCTCTTTTTTGGATGCTGATGACGTTTATTTTCCCCAAAAAACAAATAAACAAGTTGATTTCTTACTCAAAAATCCAAAAATTTCATTAGTTTATAGCGATATGGAAATTTTTGATGCAGATGGTAAAAAAGAATTGCGTCGCGCTATTGATTTTACAAAAGATCCTAAACAAATTCTTATTGAAGTTAGCGAAAAAGAAATTGTTGCTGGTACTAGTGCTTTTACAATTTTAGCTTACGGCAATAAATATTATCGCGGCATTCCCAGTTGTTCAGTAATGATCAGAAAAGAAGTTTTTAAAAATATTAAATTTGACGAAAAACTTAAAACTAGTCAAGATTACGATCTTTGGTTTCAAATTATTGGGCAAGGTTTTAAAATTAAAAGATTACCAATTATTGCCTATCGCTATCGCCACCATCCAGAACAAACAACTTGCACCAAAAATCGTCAAACTAATCAAGATTCCTACAATTACATCATTAAAAAACTCAAAAATTGGCAATACTTTAAAATACCAGGCAAAACTAAACCTAAAATACTTCTAATTCCTAACATTCGTAATTGGGCTTTTGATTTTGAAGCGGATGAAATAATAAAAAATTTATCTAAAGATTATGACTTTACAAAAAAATACCATACTGATTTTGCTATTGGTTATGAAAATTATTCTAAATATGATAGAATCTTTGTTTTTTTCTGGCCAGCAGCTAAAAATATATTAGATCGCTTGCCACCTGATGAAGTTAAAGAAAAATTAATTGTTGGTATTTTTAGTTTCAATAGTTGGCAAGGAAGAAAAAAAGAAGCAAAAAATATTTTTTCTCGCTGTAGAGGTATAGTAGTGAATAATAAAAAACTACAAAAAGAATTTATTTGTGATAAATATAAAGTATATTATGTACCCAAATGGGTTAATACTAAAATGTTTAAACCAATAAAAAAATATTATAAAAAAGAAAATAAATTAATAGTAGGCTGGACTGGTAATCCTGATCATTGCCATAGAAATTATAAAGGTTATTGGGATATTTTATTGCCAGTTTGCAAAAGAAATAAGGATTGGATTACTTTAAAATCAGCCCTAAAACAAAACCAAATACCTTTTAATAAAATGCCTCAATTCTATAATTCTATTGATGTAATTACTTGTCTTAGCAAAAATGAAACTGGGCCAAATTCTTTATTAGAAGCTGGCGCTTGTGGTAAACCAGCGGTTTCAGTTAGAGTTGGTATTGCTGAAACATTAATTAAAGATGGAGAAAATGGTTTATTAATAGAAAGAAATCAGAAATCTCTAGAAATGGCTTTAAAAAAATTATATGAAAATAAAAAACTCCTTAAACAAATGGGTCAATCAATGCGAAAAGAAATTTTAAAAAATTGGTCTTGTCAAAAAAATATTAATACTTATAGACAAATTTTTGATTTTTAATTAAAATAAAATAGATATAAATTATGAAAATAGCTCAACTTGCTCCGCATTATAATACTATAACACCCAATTCAAATAAGGCAATTTATTCTCATATTGCTTGGCTTTGTAATGGTTTAGTAAATTTAGGAAATGACGTGTTTCTTTTCGCTTCTGGAGATTCTCAAACTAAAGCTAAGCTTAGTAGTGTTTATCCTATGGCTGTTAATAACAGCAATATGAGTGATAATGAAAAAAAACTTTATCTTGATTTATTAATTTCAGAATGTTATCGCCGCGCCGATGAATTTGATATTATTCATTCTCATTTTACTTTAGTTAGTTCATTTTATTCTCGTATTAATAAAAAGTTAACTGTACAATCTATTCATAGTCCAATTGAAGAATACATTAAACCCCTTTTAAGAAAATTTAAAGATAATAATTACATATCTCTTTCTTTAGCTCAACGTAAAGTAATGCCAGAACTTAATTGGGTAGCTAATATTTATCACGGAATTGATACTAATATATTTTCTTTTAATCCTAATCCTGAACCTTATTTATTGTATCTTGGAAGAGTAACAGAACAAAAGGGTGTTCATTTAGCAATTGAAGCGGCTAAAGCAACTGGCATGCAATTAATTATTGCTGGGCGTAGTTACCCTAATGAAGGTTATTGGCATGAACAAATTGAAAAACACATAGATGGCAAAAATATACGTTATGTTGGTGAAGCTAATTTTGAACAAAAAATAGAATATTTACAAAATGCTACAGCCTTAATATTTCCTACTCAATACGAAGAAGTATTTGGTTATTCTATGATTGAAGCTATGTCTTGTGGTACTCCTGTTATCGGCTGGAAAAAAGGCTCTGTGCCAGAAGTGATTTCTGATAATAAAACAGGTTATGTAGTTAATAGTATTAAAGGTATGGTTAAAGCTATAAAAAACATTAAAAAAATAAAACGCGAAGCAGTAAGAGAAAGGGCAGAAAAATTTTTCAGCATTGAAAAAATGGTTAACGGTTATAATAAAGTATACGAAAAAATTATTATAGAAAACGAAAGAAAAACAAAAAATAAATAATTTTAAAAGACGTCATTTAAGACGTCTTTTATTATGGGCCGGGAGGGATTCGAACCCCCGAAGGCAAAAGCCAAGAGATTTACAGTCTCCCCCATTTGACCACTTTGGTACCGACCCTTTTTTAATAATTAATAAACCTAAGCCGTTGTCCAGGATTGAACTGGAGACCTCATCCTTACCATGGATGCGCTCTACCAACTGAGCTACAACGGCAAAAATAACAATAATATTCTATCACTATCATTTATTTTTTTCAAGAGCTTCTTTAAAATCTAACAATTTAGCATTATCGGGATTAATTTCTTTGAGTCTTTTATAAGTTTTCTTAGCTAAACCAAAATCTTTAATTGTGATTGCTAATTCAATAATTTTATCAAGATATTTAGGATTATTAGGTTCAATAGCGCTAGCTTTAAGATAACAATCAAGAGATTTTTCTAATTTACCATCAAGTAAATAAATTTCTCCTAACTCATTATAAAATCTAGAAATATCTGAATCAGTATCTAAAGATTTCATAATTATGTCTTCGGCGTCTTCAAATTTTTGTTTTTTCAACGGTATTTTTGAATAATTTTTACGATATTCTAAAGATTTAAGTTTAATTAAATATTTAATAATCTCAATTGCTTGATTATAATGTTTTTGAAAACGATATACTAATCCTAATAATTCATAAGCACGTAAATCTTTTTTATCTCTAGCAATAATTTCTATTAATGCTTTTTCTGCTAATTGATATTCTTTTTCATTTATATAACTTTCAGCCTCAATAAAAAGTTCATTAATACTTTTATTTCTAACTTCTTCAATTTCACTATTTTTTTTATATTTCTTTTCTAAATTTAATACTCTGTTTCTAAGTTTTTGTCCTAAATTATCAAATTTACTTCTTAAAGGATGAATAGCTGTATCAAGTTTTTCTTTAATTTCTTGACTCTGTCTCTTAAATTTATTTTCCAAAATTTTAATTTTAGCATCAGTCTTTTTTTCTTTAGGTATTGATTCTAAATCTAAAACTTTTAATTCCGGCAAACGTCGCCAAATTATTCTTCCTAATAAAACTATGCTAGATAGTAAAATTATTAATACTAAAATGTTTAAAATCATAAATTATTTTTAGAACTTCCAAAAAAATCTATTTCTTCCTCTACTTTTTTAGATACTGCTTCAATAGATGGTAAAAGTATTTTACGGGGATCATAAAAACCTTGAGGAGTTTTTTTCAATGTTTCACGTAAAGTTTGAGTAAAGGCTATACGTAAATCAGTATCAATATTAATAATTCTTACACCTAATTTAATTGCTCCAGTTATATCGTTATTAATTAATCCAGAAGCTCCATGCAACACTAATGGAATTTTAGGTATTTCTTTGTTAATTTTCTCTAAACGAGGAAAATCTATTTTTTCTTTACCCTTAAAATATCCATGCATTGTGCCTACTGAAACTGCTAAAGTATCAACATTAGTATTTTTAACAAATTCTTTAACTTTATTAGGATCAGTCATAAAAGTATTAGGATCTTTAGGAACATCTAAAGTTGTCATACCCTCTTTACCAATCATTGATCCTAATTCACCTTGAGCCCAAACACCATAACGATGAGCATAATCAACGGCTTGCTTAGTTAAAGCAATATTTTCTTCAAAAGGAAGATCTGAAGCATCAATATGAACTGAAGAAAAACCAGCTCGAACGCATTCAGCAACTGAACGAAAACTTTTTCCATGATCTAAATGTAAAGCAATGGGAATATTTTTTGCTTCATTATTAGCTAAAGTTTGAATCATGTTAGCAATCATTTTAAGTCCAGCATATTTAATAGTTGATTCTGAAACCTGAATAATAATCGGGGAATTTTTAGCTATAGCACCACGTATTATACCTAAAGTTACTTCTAAATTAGAAGTATTAAAAGCTCCAATAGCATAACCTCCTTTTTGAGCTTTGCTCACTATAGTTTTAATATGTACTAACATATTTTATTTATATATTTTTTATTATTTCCCAAAAATTTTTACTTTTCAAACTAGCTCCACCAATTAAAAATCCAGAAAAATGATCTAAATTTAAAAATTCTCTAAAATCAGACACATCAATACTACCGCCATAAATTATCCTGACATTTGTCTGAACAATTGTCAAAGGCCAAAGATCAATTATAGCTTGATAAATAACTCTAAAAACTTGCTGAGCTTCTTCTGGATCAATTGCTCTACCTGAACCTATTACCCAAACTGGTTCATAAGCTATTACTAATTCTTCATTAGAAATTAAATCAATTCCTGATAGAGCTTTAGTTACTTGAGTAAAAATAATATTATCAGTTAAGTTCTGTTGACGTTCTGTTAAAGTTTCTCCTACGCACAAAATTGGAACAATTTTATTATCAAGCGCACTTTTAATTTTCTGATGTATCATCATATCAGTTTCGTTGAAATTTTGTCTTCTTTCAGAATGTCCAATAATAGCATATTGGCAACCAGCTTCAGAAAGAAATTTTGGCGATTCGCAACCAGTAAATGCTCCGCTATCTTCCCAAAAAATATCTTGTACCCCCATTTTAATACCTGAATTCTTAAAAATTTCAGAAACCAATAAAAAAGAAGAAAATGATGGACAAACTACTATATCTTTATTTAACATGTCAGCTGGATTAGCTAAATTAACTAATTCTTTAGCTAAATTTATACTTTGATGATAATTTAATTTCATTTTCCAATTACCAATTATAATTGGCTTTTTCATATTGTTATATTACCATTTAAAATTATTAAAAACCCAATAAGCTAAACCTTTAGTATCAGAAAATCTATCATAAGTAGTTGAACTGCCAAGCACCGTTATTAATAATTTTCTATTATTTCGATCGCGTACTTGTGAAACAAAACAATATCCCGCTGCTTCTAAATAACCAGTTTTCCCTGCCTCTAAATTATAAAATTGATTTTTAAAGCCAAAATCTTCTTTAAGAATTTTATCAGTGCTATAAATAGTTCTTGATTCATTTTTATTTATAATTTTTAAATCATATTGTTTAGTGCCACCAGCTTTTCTAATTTCTGAATGGCTAAAAACTACATCTATTAATTTAATTAAATCTTTAGCTGTTGATTTATTTTCGCTATCTAAACCGCTTGGCTCAACAAATTTAGAATTATTCATACCTAAAAGTTTAGCACGAAAATTCATTTGTTTAACAAACTCCTCTTGACTTAAACCAGTAGAATTAACTAAAGCAATCGCTGCTTCATTAGAGGAAGCCACCATCATAGCATAAAATAAATCTTTAACTGTAACTTTTTCCCCAGGAAATAAAACGGGTTTAGCTCCTGCTCTAAAATCAGAAGAAGTCATAATGTATTCTTTATCCCAACCCGGATTAAAATCTAAAAAAGTTAAAGCTGTCATCAATTTAGTAATACTAGCAATTGATCTATTTTCTTCAGAATTTTTCTCATAAATCACCGCCCCTGTTTTTGGTTCTACTACTACAAAGCTTTTTGCCGTAACTTTTACTCCTAAACTTTTTTTAGTTAAATCCTTAAAAGGAACAGATGCTTGAGATTGATGATTTTCTAAAATTAAAGTTTCTGCTGGCATAATAGCTGTAGCTGGAGTTACAGCTTGAGCTTGTAAAAATATTCCAGCAATAAATAAATTAACAATTGCTTCAAACATGATTTATTGATATTAAAATTATTCTATAACTGTTATAACTGTTTCTTCAATTGTCTTTTCAATAGGATTATCAGTTAATCCTAATAATAATTTATCTAAATTATTATTACGATTAAGCTTTTCATAATCGGGTAATTGTGAAACTTCTGAAATTCCTAAATATTTTAGGAAATCTAAAGTTATCTGATAAACAGTAGTAGCTTTAACTTTATCTTCACGAGCTTCAATCAATCCTCTTATTAAGAGATTACGTAAAATAATTGAACAATTAACACCACGAATTAATTCTAATTCTGCTTTAGAAATCGGTCCTCGATAAGCAATAATTGTTAAAGTTTCTAAAGAAGGACGAGTTAATTCTCCAGTAATTTCTGTTTTTAAAAAACGAGCTATAATCTCACTATTAGAACCAGTTGTTGCTAATTGATATTTATCTTCTAACTTTATTAATTTAATACCACCTGATTTTTGATTATATTCTTCATATAATTCTTTGAGAGAAGCTTCTACTTGATTTTTATCTGAATTAATTAATTTTGTTAATTCAGAAATAGAAAGGGGTTTATGCGAGATAAATAACAAAGATTCTATTTTACTTTTTATTTCATTCATAATCTTAAAAATTAAGTTTTTTCAACATGAATTTCATCAAAAACTCCTGCTTGATTTACAGCTGCTTCTCCTAATTTAATTAATTCTAATAAAGCCATAAAACAAACTACTATTTCATGTTTAGACTTCGCTTTTTTAATTACTTCTTTAAAACTAAGTTTAGAAACTTGTCTTAAAACATTACGAATACCATCAACCATTTCCTGTAAACTGACAGTGCGCTCCATAATCTTCTGAGGTAAATTAGTAATATATTCTATTCTTTTAATAATTTCTTGAAAAATTTTATGTAAATCAGTTACCTTTAATTCTAGTGGGGGAGAAAAAACTGGATGAAAATCTATAGCAATACGTTCTCGAGTAAACAGAAAATTTCTTTGAGCAATTATTTGTTCTATTTTTTTTGATGCTTCAAGATATTCTTTATACATTTTAAGTTGAGCTTCCAATTGCTTGGCGCTATCTTCTTCTTCGTCAGTTAACTGAGGTAGTAAAATTTTTGATTTAATTACTAAAAGTTTAGTAGCAATAGTTAAAAAATCAGCTAATTCCTCGGTAGGTAAATTTTTTTGTTCATCTAAATAAGCCAAATATTGATCAGTTACCTTAGCTAAAGATACTTGAGAAATATCAAGTTTCTCTTGTTCAATTAATTGCAACAAAAGATCTAATGGCCCACTAAACTTATCTAATTGAAAATTAAGCATTAAACTATTTCTTTTTAGAAGTTTTTTTAACTGTTTTTTTAATAGCTTTTTTTACAGCTTTTTTAACTAATTTTTTAGTATCTTTCTTTTTAGCAACAACAGCCTTAACTTTCCTCATCTGATTTTTCATTTTTTTAGGAATTTTATAACCTCCTGACATAGCAATATTAGCTAAACGAGCTTCTTCAGATTGCAAAAAATCCTTTACCTTAATAAGCACTGAATCAGTAAAACTACCGGTAGAAACCACTGCTTTTTTAACTCCCAACATTGCCTTATCTACTATAACTTCTAAATTATGCAAACGGCCAAAAGCTGACAAAGTTCCGGGTTTAATTTTTAAAACCTTAATCATAACATTCTCATTGGGAATAGAGATTTTTTTAGCTCCTAAAACTTTTTTAAGTTTCTCCATGTTAATCTTTTTATCAGCTGGAAGCACTACTAAAACATGAGTTTTATCTGCTTCTACTAAAATTGTCTTAGCAATCTCTTTAAGCTGTTTTTTAAGAGTTTGTGCTGCATCATATGCAGTATAGACAGTTTTATGAGCTAATTCTTGATAATCAATCCCCTTACTGTCTAAATATTTTTTTACTTTTACTGGTATTGGCATATAAATTATTATTTAACGGCAGGAGCCGTGGCTTCCGGAATTATTGGAGTAATTACCGGAGCCGGTTGTTGTATTGTTTTATAAGTTTTTTCGTATTCTTTTTGAGCATTAATAGTATAACATTGATAACCCGCTTCATGATTAAACCAAGGAGTAAACCTATCACCCATCATTTGACCTTTATCTTTAAATTCAGCACAAAGCTCATATTCCTGATTAGAAATCTTACGATAAGAAATCTTTTGATTGATCAATCCATATGTAGAAAAAATAGAAGAAAAATCATAAGTATCTTCAAGTTTCTGTTTTAGATAATAATCATTATTAATATAATAATAAGCTTGGCTTAAGGCTTCAATAGTTTTAGAATCTTCTAAACGATTACGAGCTTGCAAAGGAGAATCAACATTTAAAAATCCAACTACAACAATAATAACAACTGACACAATTACACCGGTTCCAATGACAACAGAAACTTTATCTTTTTTTGAGTAATCTTTACGTCGTAAATCATATAAATAATAACCAAAAATAGTTGAAGCAATTACAATTACTGTTAAAACCTTCAAAATGAAAGATAACGTATAATTACCATTCAAAAAATTAGTAATTAATGTTATTAATGAACCAATAATAGTAAGAGAAGATATTAAAAGCATTACATAAGTTAACCATTTATAAATACCGCTATTATGATTTAATTTACCTTGTTTATATTGATTATGAAGTAAATTAATTGCTAAAAAATAAACTGGTGTAATTACAAATAATGAAGCGATGCCATATTTAAGCATACCCTCATAATATTGAGGAGAAGCTAAATAACTATTTAAATCACCTAAATTTTTATTTATAAGCTGAAAACAAATTGTACCAAAAGCATGTGCCAGCCAACCTAAAGTAATTAATGACAATAAATTAAGAAAAGCATCAAAAGCTGCTTGACCTTTTAATAAATTATTAACTTCTTTTAGATTATTATCTTGTTCCATATATTTAATTTTATGATAAACGAAAATTATTAATAACTAAAATAAATTTATAACCTAAAAATTTTGCTGCTAAACGGCAAAAAGTCATACGCTCAATAAAAATTTCAAAATAATCAATTAGTTTAGCTTGATTAGTGTCAATTTGGATTTTAAGAGTTATATTTTTTCTCTTTTTATCTACAGTTAAAGAATTACCAGTGGCAGCATAATTAACTCGATCATGAATGTCTTGTTCCAAATTTTTGCTTCCAGAATTAACAACACGACTACGGTGTACATCTGATTTATCAGCTAAAATCAAAATAGCAGACAATTTATCAACGATTTTAAGATCGTCTTTATCATGACTAACAATTGCTTGACAAATACGAGAAATATCTTCGGGTTCATAATCAGGAATAAACACTTGAGAAAAAAGCATAGCCGCCCAATAATGATGTTGAGTGCGGCCTAAAAAATTAGCCATATCATGACAATATCCAACAATTCCCGCCAATTCTTGATCGTGCTGACTCATACCTAATTTTTTAGCTAAATCCATACAACGTTGAGATACTATTTCTACATGACGAAAACCATGATCAGTATAACCCAAAGCGATAAGATATTTCTCGGTTTGAGAAATAAAATTATTAACGTAGGGATTAGCTTTAACTTCAGCTAAAGTTATTTTTTTCATAATTTTAAAATTAATCTGCAATTTGAGTTTGTTCGCTATATAAATTAATACCTTTGGCCTTAGCGGTTTCTAATAATTTTTCTGGCAAACAAATATTAGCCTCACGTAAAGCTTTCAAGCTAGTATAATTAGGAGCATCCATCATTAAATCCCGACTATCACCTGTTTTAGGAAAAACAATAACCTCACGAATATTAGGTTCATTTTGTAAAATTGCTAATACTCTATCAATACCAAAAGCTATACCTCCATGAGGAGGAGCCCCATATTCAAAGGCTTCTAACATGTGACCAAAACGATTTTTAATTTCTTCTTGATTAATAGCTAAAAGTTCAAAAATTTTCTGTTGAATATCACGTAAATGAATTCTAATTGAACCCCCACCAATTTCAAAACCATTCAACACTAAATCATAGCCATAGGAACGCCACTTTTGAGGTTCATTAGGGTATTTCTGCATATCCTCTAAATTAGGCATAGTAAACGGATGATGAGCAGCAACTAATTTATTTTCTGTTTCAGAATATTTGAACATTGGAGCGTCAATCAGCCACATAAAAGCCAACTCATCGTGATCTTCTTTGTTAACTCTTAAATCGGGTTTGTCCGTACCATATTTCTCTATACATTCAGCATAAGTCTTGCGTGGAAAAGGTTTAGAGGTAATTTTTTTACCAGGATAAAGAGTTTCTACTAAATTAATAGTCATGCTTTCAATTAATTGCAATATATCTTCCTGTTCGATAAAACTCATTTCAATATCAAGTTGAGTAAATTCAGCTTGACGATCGCCGCGAGTATCTTCATCACGAAAACAACGGGCTATTTGAAAATATTTATCAACTCCAGCAACCATTAATAATTGTTTGAATTGTTGAGGTGATTGCGGTAAAACATAAAATTTACCTGGCCAAATACGAGATGGTACCAAAAATTCTCGAGCTCCTTCGGGCGTGCCCTTAGTTAAAATCGGAGTTTCAATTTCTAAAAATCCTTTTTGTTCAAGATAATCTCTAAAAAACTTATTAACTTTATGTCGCATTATCAAATTATTAGTCATACGTAAAGAACGTAAATCTAAATAACGATACTTTAAACGTATCTCTTCATTTACTTCTAAAGTATCTTGATCAATTTGAAATGGCGGTGTTTTAGATTCATTGATAATTTCTAATTCCGTTGCTAACATTTCTACTTTACCAGTAATTATCTTATCATTAATCATATTAGAAGGGCGCTCATTAATTTTGCCCTTAATCGCTATTACAAATTCACTACGTAATTTTTGAGCTAATTCATAAGCTTTTTTATTAGAAGGAATAAAAACAACTTGTAACAAACCAGTACGATCACGAATGTCAATAAAAATTAATTTTCCATGATCACGTCTATTATGTACCCAGCCTTTAACTAAAACCTCCTGATCTATCTTATTGATTACCTCCATTATCAGTGTTCTTTCCATATTTATTATTTATTTATCTAACTTTTCCTATATTATAACAGATTTTTTTTTCTAAAACAAGTTATTTTTTTTAATTAATTAAAACTAAATTTCAATTAATTTAAATAATAAATAAACTTTTAAAAAATAGAAAAAAAGCTTGCTGTAAAGAGTAAAAAATGATAAAATAAAGCCAGAAAAAAATTAAATTAATTATCTTTTTTTTAATTCGATAACACGAATTTTAATAGTTATTTTTGTTTAATTTTAGATAATTTTAATAATTAAAAAAATAACAATAAAAAACTTTATGCCGAAAACAGAGAAAACAAAGAATAGTAGTAATTATGGGGCAGAACAAATTCAAGTCTTAGAAGGACTTGATCCTGTTAGAAAACGTCCGGGAATGTATATTGGAAATACTGCAGAAGCTGGTTTACATCACTTAATTTGGGAAGTTGTTGATAACTGTTTTGATGAAGCTATGGGTGGTTATGCTAATACTATTAAAATAAAATTATTACCCGATGGAATAGTTTCAGTCGAAGATAATGGCCGAGGTATTCCAGTAGAAAAACATAAAATAACTAAAGTATCAGCATTAGAAACTGTTTTAACAAAATTACATGCTGGAGGAAAATTTGGTGATAGTGGTTATAAAGTATCAGGTGGATTGCATGGTGTTGGCGTTTCTGTAGTTAATGCTCTTTCTACCTATTTGAAGGCTGAAGTTAAACGTGACGGAAAACTATGGATGCAAGAATATAAAATTGGTAAACCACAAAAACCGGTCAAACAAATTGGTCCAGCTAAAGGTACTGGTACTAAAATAACTTTTAAACCTGATGCTAGCATTTTTAGTGTTACTGAATTCAATATTAACACAATTCTAGACCATCTCAGACAACAAGCTTATTTAACTAAAGGGGTTAAAGTTATAGTTATCGATGAACGCGATAAAGATGAACTTAAACATTTACGTTATGAATTTTATTTTGAAGGAGGTATCAGATCTTATGTTCGTCACATCAATTCTCATATTGCTCCACAACATCCCAACATTTTCTATGTAGAAAAAGAAGCTGATAATATTATAGTAGAAATTGCTCTTCAATATACTACTGAATACGGAGAAACAGTTCTGCCTTTTGCTAATAACATTTATAATCCAGAAGGTGGTATGCATTTAATAGGTTTTCGTACTGCGTTAACTCGCACTATTAATGCTTATGCTAGAAAAAATAATTTTCTTAAAGAAAAAGATGCTAATTTAACTGCTGAAGATGTTCGCGAGGGTTTAGCTGCAGTAATTTCTATTAAAATAAAAGAACCTCAATTTGAAGGACAAACAAAAGCTAAATTAGGTAATATTGAAGCTCGTACCGCTGTAGATAAAGTAATGTCAGAAGCTTTTGAAATATTTTTAGAAGAAAATCCTAAAGATGCTGAAGGTATAATGAGTAAATGTATTTTAGCCGCTAAAGCTAGATTGGCCGCTAGAACAGCTCGAGAATCAGTTTTACGTAAAGGAGCTCTAGATAGTTTTGCTTTACCAGGTAAATTAGCAGATTGTTCTTCTCGTGACCCTAAAGTTTCAGAATTATATATTGTTGAAGGCGATTCTGCTGGTGGTTCTGCTAAACAAGGTCGCAACCGCGAATTTCAAGCTATTCTACCTTTAAGAGGAAAAATTCTTAATGTAGAACGAGCTAGACTTGATAAAATGTTAGCTAATAATGAAGTTAAATCCTTAATTATTGCTTTGGGTACTAATATTGGTGAACAATTCAATATCAATGATTTGCGTTATGATAAAATTATTATTATGACTGATGCTGACGTTGATGGTTCTCATATTCGTACTTTATTATTAACTCTTTTTTATCGTCATTTTCCTGCTCTTATTCAAGAAGGTCATATTTATGTAGCTATGCCACCGTTATATCGCATTCAGGTTGGTAAAGAAATTCGTTATGTTTATAATGAAGAAGAATTAAATAAGGCCAAAACAGAAATGATAGCTACTGTATTAAATGAAAAAAAATCTAAAGTAGAGAATAAAAAACCTAAAAAAGTAGAAGAAGAAAATATTAATGAAATAAATGAAGAAGAAGCTGAAACAATCAATACGGAAGAAATTGGTGGAGTAAAAATAAATATTCAACGTTATAAAGGTCTTGGTGAAATGAATCCTGAACAACTTTGGGAAACTACCATGGATCCAACTAGACGCATGATGAAAAAAATTACCATTATTGATGCTCAAAAAGCTGATGAAACTTTTGATATTTTAATGGGATCAGAGGTTGCTCCGCGCCGAAGATTTATTCAAACTCATGCTAAAACAGTAAAAAATCTTGATATCTAATTTAATAAATTAATAAAAAAACTCCGTAATCTACGGAGTTTTTTTATTAATTAAATCTATTCAATTCTATCAATTTTACATTTTAATTTTCCAGCTGGAATATTAATTTCAAATTCATGCCCAATCCCCTTACCAATAAAAGCCTTACCCAAAGGAGATTCATGACTAATTTTTCCAGAAGCAGGATCTGCTTCACTGTGTCCTACAATTTGATACTTTATTTTCATACCATTATCGCAAGTAGCATGAACAATAGATCCTAATTCTACTGTATTTGATTTTTTATTTTCAATTATAATAGCATTTTTAATCAAAGATTCTAATTCTTGAATACGTCCTTCAATAAAACTTTGCTTTTCTCTAGCTTCATGATATTCGGCATTTTCACTTAAATCACCAAGGTCTCTAGCTTTAGCAATACGATCAATTATTTCTGGTCTCTCAACTGTTTTTAAGTGTTCCAATTCATCTTTTAATTTTTGTAATCCCTCTAAGGAAATATAATTTTCTTTCATGATAACTATATTATTTCAATTTAATTTTTAAAATTTATAGTTAATATAATAGCATCACTAAAAACAGGTGTCAAGTATCTATAATAATTTTATTATTTTTAAATTAATTTCTATTAGTAAACCACCAAGATATTATTTCTTTAGCTATAGGAACAGCAATACTTGAACCCTCTCCTCCTTCTTCCACCAAAACAGTAATTACAAAATTAGGATTATCATAAGGAGCAAACCCAGTAAACCAAGCATGATTAGGTTTATCTTTGCGCCACTGAGCAGTACCAGTTTTTCCAGCTACTTTTACCGGTAAAGAATTAAGACTGCGAGCTGAACCATAAGAAACGGTTTCACGCATACCTTCTTTTACTATCTTAAAATTTTCTAAATCAACAGCAATATTCCTAATCAACTTAGGAGAAAAGTCTTCTTTTATTCCATTTGGATGAATTATCCCTTTAGCTAAGTGCGGCACATAAAGTTTACCATCATTAGCAATAGCTGAAGTATAATTATTTACTTGTATAGGAGTTACTAATAAATCGCCTTGGCCAATTGAAAGATGATAAGTATCTCCAATATACCAATCTTCACCAGTTTTTTCTTTTTTCCATTCGGCAGTTGGTATAAATCCGCTACGTTCTCCTGGTAAATCAATACCAGTTGGTTCATTTAAACCAAACATTTTAAAATACTTAACTAATCCATTAAGCCCTAAACCCTTAAAATTTCCATATCCTCCACCAACATAATAAAAATAAGTATTTACTGACCAAGCAATAGCTTTAGTAATATTAGTAATTCCATGCCCAACTGATTTCCAATCAGGAAAAAACCATTGACCTACATAAATGCCACCTAAACTATTAACAGTAGTATTTTTTGAAACTAAACCTTCCTGCAATGCAGCCGCAGCTATTACTGGTTTAATAGTTGATCCTGAAGGATATTCTCCCAATATTGATCGAGTAAATAATGGTTTTCTTTGATCGTTTAAAAGTTTATTATATTCAGAAATATTAATGCCTCCAGTAAATAAATTATTATCATAACTAGGATAATCAACTAAAGCTAAAATCGAACCATCACGTGGATCAGAAATTATTACCGATCCTTTACCTTGAGGAATTTTTTCTTTCATTATCGAATAAACCTTTTCTTGCAATTCTGCATCTAATGAAAGAATTAAACTATCTCCAGAAACTGGTTCTTTTTGTGAAATTATTTTTTTCTCTCTACCTAAGGCATCAACTTCTATTTTTTTTTGCCCATGAATTCCACGTAAATATTTCTCATACTGTTTTTCAAGTCCAGTTTTACCAATATTGTCATCCAATAAATATTCTAATTTCAGAGATTCATATTCTTCTGGACTAATTTTACCAATATAACCTAAAAGATGAGAAAAACTTTCTCCTCCTAAATAAAGTCTCCAAGAATCTATATCTAATCTAACTCCTGATAAATTATCAATTTTAAGAAGTATAGCTTGATCATAAGGTATTCCTGTGCGTATTAAAATAGGCTGAAAATAACGAGATTCTGCTACTTTAATTTTATCTAATATTTCCTGCCGTGGTATCTGAATTATAGAAGAAATACGTTCTAAAATTTTATTTTTTTCTACTTCATCTTTAGGCAATTCAGAAGGAATAATTGAAATAGAAAAACCAAATAAATTATTAACTAAAGCCTTACCATTACGATCATAAATTATTCCACGATGAGCTTTAAAATATTGAGTTTTAATTCTATTATTCTCAGCTAAAGCAAAAAAACGATCTCCAGCAATAATTTGTAACCAAAAACTTTTTAACAAAACTAAAATTAAAAAGACTATAATAATCAAAAAAAATAATTTTATTTTTTTACGACTTAGAGACAAACTTAAAAAACCATCTTGTATTGATAATTTATTTGAAGAGTCAGATAAATAGCTATTTTCTACCCAATCTAAAGAATTTTTGCGTCCCAAATCTATTGGATCTAAATTTGTAAAAGGATTATTATCCATTTTTATAGTTTCAATTTTAATAATTTATTTAATAAATAAAAACTTATTATTATTACAAAACTATTAATTAATAATTGCAATAAATAACTCCAAATATAATTTTGATTAACAAAAAAATTACTAAATCCTAATAAATAAGTTATTGATAATATTATAATAAAAGAAAAATTATAAATAGTTATACCAATAAGCAATAATACCAAAATTGAATAAAAAGAACTATCAGTAAAAAAATTATAGAATAAAATATCTAAAAAAATACAAACTAAAAACATTGTCATCATAAAAGAACCAAAAGGTAAATTAGAATAAATATCAAGAATAAAACCTATAAAAATAGCAAAAAATAATCTAAAAGGAAAATCAAAAATTTTTATAGAAAAAACTAAAAAAATTATCGGTAAATTAATTTCAGATAAGATTAAATTACTGCTTCCATTTAAGATAATATGAACTAAAGCAATAATAATTACTAATATTATTTTAAATATCCAAGATATTTTAGACATTTTAAGGAATAATTATTTCTACATAACTAAGATTATCTAAAGATATTATTGGTTTCAAAATTGCAGTTTTAAAAATTTCACTTTCTACTGATTTAACACTTTCAACTTCAGCAATTAAAAGATTTTTGGGAATTTTACCTTCCAAACCTGATGTTACTACTTTATCTCCTTCTTTAATATTCTGATTTTGCGGTATATTAGTCATAGAAAAAGATAAACCATATTGACCTTCAACTATACCAATGGTATGATCTAAATTTTGTACTGTCGCTGCAACTTTACTACTGTTATCATTAAGTAAAATTACTTTAGAAAAGTTATCATAAACTTCAGAAATTTTACCTACTAAAATACCTTCATTAGCCACTACAGCTAAACCTTTTTCTAAACCATCTTTTGTGCCACGATTAATAATAACTGAACGAGTAAAAGGATCAGAAACTCCTGCAATAATTTTAGCAGAAACAAATTTTAAATGTCTTTCCTCAACAAAATTAAGCTCTTTTTTGAGTAATTCATTTTCTTCTTGTAAAGCCTTAAAACGAGATTCATCAATAACTGCTTGAATTAATTTATTTTTAAGTTCTTCATTTTCTTTAAGTAAATCTCTTTTTTTAAGCCATTTTTCATAAAAATTCCAACTAAATTCTGATATTCTATTAATTGAACTTTGAAATGGCGAAAGTCCTTTAATTAAAAAATTTTCTAAAGGGCGAAGCCAACCAACATAATGCAAAAAAGCGGCAACAATTATTGCCGTTAATCCATAAAGTGAATATTTTAAAATTTTATCCAGCATAATTAAAAATAAATTAAGCCGTTGATACTACAATATCTTTTAATAATAATTCATCATCTAAAAGTACACCCATGCCCCTGACAGCACAAGTTGAAGGATCATCTGTTATATGAACGGGAATTTTTATATTATCAGAAATAAATCTATCAATTCCTTTAAGTTGCGCGCCACCGCCAGTTAAATAAATTCCTTTTTGATAGATATCAGCCACTAATTCTGGCGGTGTAGTTTCTAATGTAGCTTTAATAATATTAAGAATACGTTCCAAAGAACGACTAATAGCTTCTCTAATTTCTAAATCATTAACTTTAACTTCTTTAGGTAAACCAGTTAATACATCACGGCCACGCATTGGCATCTCTAAACGATCCTTAAGATTAATAGCGGAACCAATTTTTTTCTTAATATCTTCCGCTACCATTTCTCCTAAAATTAAACCATATTCTTCTCTAGCAAAATTAATAATATCTCGATCTAAAGCTAAACCTGCAGTACGAGATACTTTCCAATTAACAATACCATCTAAAGAAATAACTGCCACTTCAGTTAATCCACCACCTAAAGAAACCATCATATTACCAGTAGCATCTTGTATAGGAATACGTGACCCAATAGCTGTTGCCATAACATTTTCTACTAAAAAAACTTCTGAAGCGCCAGCCGAAACTAATACATCTTCAACAGCTTTTTTCTCAACTGCAGTAACATCAAGTGGAATACCAACTACAACTCTAGGCATAGCAAAAAAAGCAAATCTATTAGAACGTACTTTATTTAAAAAATATTTAAGCATTTTTTCGGTTACTTCAAAATCAGAAATAATACCATACTCTAATGGTTTAACAGCAGTAATATGTGGCGGTGTTTTTCCTAACATACGGCGAGCTTCATCGCCAATTGCTAAAATCTGATCAGTACGATTATTAACTGCTACAACTGAAGATTCAGCAATCACAATACCTCGATCTTGTTGATACACTAAAGTATTACAACTTCCTAAATCAACACCAAGTCCTTTATTAAATTTTCCTAAAAATTTTTTCCACACAACTTTAAGAAGATAATTTATTAATTACCTCCTGAATATTTAATAATTCCAATTCTGAATTATTACGACGTTTAAATTCTATTTTATCTCCCGTCTTATCGCTAACTACTAATCGATAAGGTATTCCCAGTAAATCAGCATCAGCAAATTTAACTCCAACAGAAATATCTCGGTCATCAAAAAGAACTTCTACTCCTAAATTTTGTAATTGTTTGTAAATCTCAAAAGCAATCTCATCTTTCTTAATAGAAATTAGATGAACTCTAAATGGGGCTACGCTTTCAGGCCAAATAATTCCTTTATTATCATGATAGATTTCTACTATTGTCGCTACTAAACGAGAGATACCAATACCATAAGAAGCCATTAAAATAGGTCTTTTGTTACCAGCTTCATCATTAACAAAACCATTCATATCTTTAGCATATTTATCGCCAAATTGAAAAATATTTCCCACTTCAATACTTTTACCCTCTTTTACTGGCAAACCACATTTAGGACATTTATCACCAGATTTAATTTTAGAAATTTCAATATTTTGAGCCCAATCACAACTATCACAATAAAGAATTTTATCTTCTCCAGCATCTGATACTACTTGGAATTCATGAGAAAATTTTTTAGTAAATATGCCGCCAGAAGCTTCTACTACTTTTACAGTCAAACCACAACGTTGATAAACTCTTTTATAAGCCTCAATCATTGCCGAATAATATTTATCCAAATCTTCTTGATTAAGATGAAAACTATAAAGATCTTTCATACAAAACTCACGACCACGCATTAAACCTCCTTTAGGACGCAATTCGGAACGAAATTTATTTTGAATCTGATAAACAGCAAGGGGTAAATCACGATAAGAATTAATAAAACGCCTTACTAAATCATAAATAACTTCTTCATGAGTAGCGGCTAAACCTAAATCTTTTCCGGATTCATCTTTAAATTGATACATTACTTCTTTCATACTTTCCCAACGTCCTGTTTCGTCCCAAATATTTTTAGGTTGTAATGCTGGCATTAATAATTCCTGTCCATTTTCTGAATTCATTTCTTCGCGAACAATATTAGAAATTTTAGTTATAACTCTCCAACCTAAAGGTAAATAAGTATAAACCCCTGCTTGCAACATATCAATATAACCACCCTGAACTAAATATTTATGACTGATACTAGTAGCATCTTTAGGAACTGTCTTTAAAGTTTTAGGAAATAATTGAGATTGTAACATATAATATAATAATATTCTTTGGCTTATCTTAACTATTTTAAAATTAAAAGTCAAAATTATTAATTACTAAAATTTTTATTTAAAAAATTATTTAAAATTATCAATGTTGTAAATTATTAGAATGATTTTTTTCAAATTTTTCCTTTATGAGTTGATTAGCTGTTTCAACTATTCTAAAAGCTTCTGTCTCTACTATTGAACCATCATATTCACCACTATGAGCTTTAACACCTTTATAACTTGCCTGTTTTTGATCTAAATGTAAATTAATTATATTACCATTTACATAAGCATGAAATCTTGGATAAAAACTTAAACCTAATCGACGTGACCAACTTATTTCACCGGTACGACTATTTACAATTTTACCATAGCCAGCACGACGCAATACCTCTACTGGATTAAGTTGCGACACTACTTCAATTTTCATAAAATCAAAAAATTTTTTTAATTACTTCAAACATCATTCCACCATACCTAATAATATCGCGATAAGTAATAAATATCATTAAAGCTAATAATAAAATAAAACCAATATTATGAGAGATTATTTCCCACTTTCCCCCATCTCGTTTACCACGAATTGAAGCCGCAATAATAAAAACGATTCTACCACCATCAAGAGCGGGAAATGGTAATAAATTAATAATTCCTAAATTAAGAGAAAGTAATGCTACAAATTGTAAAACATAAGACAAGCCTAATTTAGCTGCTTGTCCAGTCATCACAGCTATACCTACCGGCCCAGCAAAACTAACTCCCAATTTATTTCCACTAAATAATTGAACCACTAAAGCAACTGCGGCAGAAAAAATCATTTCTATCCAATTCCAAGAAGTTTTAAGAGCTTGCCAAAAAGCAAGATAAAATGGATAACGTACTAAACCAACGTCAATAATACCAATACCAATAGCTCCAGAACCGTTCACATCAGCAACCACAACTTTCTTTTCTTCTTGGTTACCATTTCTATAAATATTTAAGACAATTTCTTGTCCCGATTTTTCTTTTAAATAATTTTTAATCTGAGAAGAATTTTTTATTTCATTTCCATCTATTGAAAGAATAATGTCACCTACTTCTAATCCAGCAGAAGCGGCTGGAAAATCTTTAAATACTTCTGATATTTGTACTTGCGGTTCAGAAACATAATTACCACCAGTTTTTAATTCGGTTGCTGGCAAACCAAAAGAAAAACCAACTGTCAATAATAATATACATAAGAAAAAATTCATTAATGGGCCACTAGCTAAAACTAATATCTTTTGCCAAGCTGACTTAGAACCAAAACTATCTAAATCATTTTGTAATTCACCATTTTCACCTTTAATTTTTACAAAACCACCAATAGGAAACCAATTAATTGAATAAATCATTGGTTCATTATTATTAACTTGACGATTACCCCAAACAATTTTCCAACCAGTGGATAAATGTTGTATTCCTAAAATTCGCGGTGGCAATCCAAAACCAAATTCATCTACTCGAATACCAAAACGACGAGCTATTAAAAAATGGCCCAATTCATGAACAAATACTAATAAAGAAATTACTAAAATAAAAATAATAAATGTTTGCATAAAAATTAAAATTTGCGAGCTTAACTCGCTAACTATTTAAATTATAAAATTAAACTGTCATTATTTCTTCTTCCTTTTTGTCAGTTAAATCTTTAATGGAAGAATTTAAGTTTGCTACTTTTTTATCAAGTTCTTCTAATAAACGAAATTTTTCATCTTCGCCAAATTCTTTTGCTTTTTCTGCTGCAACAATCGCATCTTTAATTTTATCGCGAATTAAACGAATAGCAATTTTAGCTTCTTCAGCTTTATGATTAAGAAGTTTTGCTGTTTCTTTTCTGGTTTCTTCAGTAAGCGGCGGTAAATTAATTCTAATTTTTTCTCCATCATTTACAGGATTAATATTTAAATCAGATTCTAAAATTCCTTTCTCAATTTCTTTAAGTATTCCTTTATCCCAAGGCTGAATTACTAAAGAACGAGAATCAGAAACATTAATTGAAGCTACTTGATTAAGCGGTGTTGATGTACCATAAGCTTCAACGCGCACACTATCTAATATAGCAGGATGAGCGCGACCAGTTTTAATGGTAGCTAATTCTGATTTAAAATGTTCTAACACTTTATTAAATTCTTCCTTATAATTATCAATAATATTCATATAATTTTATTTATTTTTTGATTTTTTAGTTGATAAATAAACAGAACCATCTCTAGCTATAACAAAAAAAGAAGTAGTTTGTGTATGCGGTAATTTAATTGAAGACCAAGTATTTCCTGCATCAGTTGTTTTTACCAAAGTAGAAGCAGTAGTATAATAAAACTCATTACTATTTTGAGGATTTACTCCAGCAGCAGTAATATTTATTGCTTTTTGTGAAGGTAGTAATTCTATTGATTTCCAACTAACGCCACGATTATAACTTCTAAAAATACCTGCTTTAGAAACAAAAATTAATCCTCCAACAGTAGCTGGATCAACTAATAAACGGCGATATTCATTAGCTCCTGAATATGATTTAATACCTGTATTAATCTCTGTCCACACAGCGCCAGAATTAACAGTTTTAAACAACCCGTTTCTTTGAGTTCCAGCATAAATAATTCGTGAATCAGCTGGATCAATTAATAAATCAATAATAGCGCTTCCAGCACGATAAGATGTTTGCCAAGCGCGCCCACCATCAGTGCTCTTTAATAATTCACCTTCGCTAGTTCCTAAATAAACTATTTGTGGATCATAAAAATCTACAGCAATAGCATTAAGAATTACTTGATCTTTTTGGTGATAATAAATATTAGAAAAATCACGGCCACAATTTTCAGTTTTAAATAGTTTATTACCGCTTACAGCATAAATAATACATTTATTTTTAGGATTAACTGCTACATCATTAAAAGTAGTTTTAGGCAATTGAGAAAAATTTTGCCAAGAAACTCCGGCATCAAGACTATAAAAAACTCCATTATTTTCTGTAGCTAAATAAATTGTTTTACTATCTTGAGGATCAAAAATTATTTTATTTATTTCTACCAATCCTAAACTTAAAATTTTACCTTTGGTAGCAAGAATATCATTAACTTGTTGCCAAGATTTACCAGCATCAGTTGATTTCCAAATTCCACCATCAATAGCTTTACCAGAAGATAAACTGCAACCTGATAATAAAACAATTAATGAAGCCAAAAAGGCTTTAATAAACATTTGTTTTTTCATATTTGTATAACTAAATTTTCTAAAGCATTTTTAGAAGAAACTCCACTTTCTAATAATTTACGACAATTATTAATATAATAATACATTTGCATAATTTTATTCCAATTAAATACTGCAGCCGCCTTATACATTAATTCACTTTGATTAGTTAACAGTCTTTCATTATTAGAATTAAAAAGTAATAAATCTCTTAAGGCAATTAACCAAACATCTAATAATTCTTTAACTTTAATTATATTACTTGATTCATCATTAGAAAAATCAATTAGCTTATCAAAATTTTTTAAACGAAATGAAAGATCGCTTACTATTAAATTATAAAAATTTTCTAATTGATTACGCAAATTATCTACTCTTTCATAATTAATTAACCAATCAATCGCTAAAGCTGGTCGTCCTAAAGACAAACGCGCTAAACGTTCAGCTCTATCTAAAGAAGCTCCTTTTTCTTGTAAGTAAAGAGAAATTTTTTTTGTTGCTACTGGCAAAAATTGCAATACCTGACAACGAGAAACAATTGTTTTAGGAAGATTATTTATGTCTCTTATTATTAAAATAATAACAGTATGTTTAGGCGGTTCTTCTAATAATTTCAAAAGAGAATTAGCGGAATTAATATTAAGATCATCAGCACCACGAATAATTGCTATTTTATAAGCACTTAAAAAAGAAGCTTGTGACAAACGATATTTTAAATCTCTAATTTGGTCAATAATAATTTCTCTTTTAAGCTTCGCTGTTTTTTCATCAATTAAACGATTAATTAGAAAAAAATCTGGATGTATTTTATTAAGTACTTGATGACAAGTTGAACATTCACCACATGGTTTGTATTCAGTTGATAAACAAAAAATAGATGAAGCAAATTTTTCTGCTATTGTATATTTTCCTAAACCATCTTGTCCAGCAAAAATATAAGCCTGAGAAAGATTATTATTTACCAATGCTGATTTAAGAAAATTAACAATAGTCTCATGACCGCAAATATCCCATAAAAAAGCTTGATGTGTAGTCGTTTTGTCTTTTTCCATATGTTATATATTAACATAATAAAATATTTAATGGCAACTTTTAGGTTTATTTTTAAAAAAATTATTTAATTATTTTTTTATTTAAATTTAAATAAATTATAATAAGAGCATTGACAAAAAAT
>CAYVUR010000007.1:21487-27599 GCA_964455185.1 uncultured Gammaproteobacteria bacterium | reverse complement strand
ATATTAAATATTTTTTAAAATTATTTTTTTTATCTATAGATTCAAAATTGATTTATGCTCAAGGACCAGTTAATGCAGGATTACCAGCTTTATTGGTAGCTAAAATTTTACGTAAAAAATTAATAATTAAAGTTGTTGGTGATTATGCTTGGGAACAATTTAGAAATATTAATAAAAAATCAACAATAGATATAGATTCTTTTCAAAAGAATAGTTATGGTGGCAAAATTGGTTTTTTAAAAAAAATTGAATTTTTAGTTTGTCGTCAAGCAGATAAAATTATTACTCCAAGTAATTATTTAAAAGGTATTGTTATAGGTTGGGGCGTTGATAGTAATAAAATCATTGTTATATATAATTCTTTTTGTTTGGCTAAATATTCATATTTACCCCAAAGAGACTTGGCTCGTAAAGAATTAGGTTTTAATAATTTTGATTTTATTATAATATCAATTGGTCGCCCTGTTTTTTGGAAGGGTTTTGGTCTATTACATTTAGTTGTTGATGATTTAATTAAAATTAATAATTGGCCGATTAAATTAAGAATAATAGGAATAACTCCAGAAGAATTAAAATTTTTTATTAACATTGAAGATCCTCAATATTTAATTAAAGATTCTGTTTTATTTGAGGAGGCTGTTGGTAAAAAATCAAAAGAAGACATTTATAAATATCTCTCATTATCTGATGTTTTTATTCTTAATACTGGGTACGAAGGATTATCTCATGTTATTTTAGAAGCAATGGCTTATGGGATTCCAGTAATTACTACTAATGTTTGTGGAAATCCAGAATTAATTAAAAATGGAGTCAATGGTATTTTAATAGAATATAATAATAAAGAACAATTAAAATCAGCTATTATTGATTTATATAAAAATAAAGACTTACGCAATAAATTTTCAAATGTATCAAAAAGTTTATTAAATAATTTTAGTCAAGAAAAAATGGAGTCATCAATTTTAAAATTATTAAATAAAATAATGAATAATGAGATATAAAATAATATTTCACATTTTATGCCGTTTAATAATAGTAAAATACTTAATTTTTCTTTAGATGAAAAAGTAGTTGATAATAAATCATATGTACATAGAAGAATTTTAAAATATGCAGAATTAGTTGAAAGATATGATCTTATTTGTTTAACTAAAAATAATATCCAAATAGAAATAAAAAATGGTTTTATATATGGAATAAAAAGAACAATAAAAATTGTTGATTGGTTTAAATTATTAATTTTTTCTTATAAAGAATGTTCAAAAAATAAATATAATATTCTAACCGTTCAAGATCAATATTTTATAGGATTAATAGGGTTTATTATTTCTAAAAAATTTAAATTAAAATTAGAAATTCAGATACATGGGTGGGAAAAAGTTAATTTTTTTAGAAAAATAATTGCTCATTTTCTTATTAATAGAGCCGATAGCATTAGGGTAGTTAGTAAAAGATTACAAAAACAGATTGTAGGAAAATATAAAATAGATAATAATAAAATTTTTGTAATTCCAATAATTAAAGATTCAATAATTGATTTTCAACAAAATTTATTTTTAAAAGAATCTAAAAAATCTTTTAGTAATGAATTTATTTTTTTAACCGCAGCTAGACTTGTTAAGATTAAAAATATAGATTTACAAATTAAAGCTATAAAAAAATTAAATGATGAAGGAATAAATGCTAAATTAATAATAGCTGGTAATGGACCTGAGGAATTAAATTTAAAAAGATTGGTTAATAATTTGTCTATAAGTGATAAAATTATTTTTTTAGGTTGGCTTGATAATTTAAAGGATTTTTATAAAAAAGGAGATGCTTTTTTATTAACTTCAAGCTCTGAAGGTTGGGGAATGGTAATAGTTGAAGCGGCTCAGGCTGGATTACCAATCATTATGACAGATGTTGGGTGTGCTCAGGATTTTATAATTAATGAAGAAAATGGATTAATTATTCCTGTAAATAATTTTGATTATTTAGTTAGATCAATGAAAAGATTAATTGAAGATTTTGATTTAAGAAAAAAAATTTCTATCAAAGCTTTTGAGGCGACAAAATTTTTGCCAAGCGAAAGTGATTTATTAAAATTACAAATAGAAATTTGGCAAAAATTAGTAAATGAAAAAAAAATTAAATTATTAATTCTAACCCAAAAAGTAAATATAGAAGATAGTATCTTGGGTTTTTTTCATTCTTGGATTGAAGAATTTTCTAAACATTGTCAAGAAATAATAGTTATTTGTCTTGAAAAAGGAAAATATAATTTACCAGATAATGTCAGAGTTTTTTCTCTTGGAAAAGAAATCGGCGCCTCTCCTGTTAAGTATATTTTTAATTTTTATAAAATAATTTGGCGCGAACGAAAAAAATATGATAAAGTGTTTGTGCACATGAATCCTATCTATGTAATCATGGGCTTTATAATTTGGAAATTATTTAGAAAAAAGATTGGTTTATGGTATGCTCATGGTAGTGTTAATAATGAATTACGTTTAGCGGAAGTGTTGACAGATTTAGTTTTTTCTTCTACTGCTTCTGGTTTTAGAATTAAAAGTAAAAAATTAAAAATAGTCGGACAAGGAATAGATGTTGATAAATTTACCATATCTCCTCAATTAAATGGTTCAGTTTTTAATTTAATAGCAATTGGAAGAATTTCTCCAATAAAAGGTTATGATATTATAATTGATTGCATTAATTTGCTTAAACGTTTTATTAATCCCATTAAATTAACGATAATCGGTGGAGTTGTAAGAGAAGAGGATAAAAAATATTTTGAAAAACTTCAGAAAAAAATTAAAGATTTAGAATTGTCATCAATAATTAATTTTATTGGTCCATTATCAAACGATAAGATTGTATATTATTTACAAAAATCAGATTTAATGATTAATGCTAGTAGTACAGGGAGTTTAGATAAAGTTATGCTAGAAGCTATGTCATGTGGTTTACCAGTGGTAACCTGTAATGAGTCAATAAAAGATGTTTTTTGTCAAGATTGGAAAAATTATTTTTTTGAAAAAAATAATTTACAAGAATTAGTATCAAAAATTAGAAGTTTATATTTTTTAAAAAATGATTTATCTTTTAAAAAATATTTAAGAAATATCGTTATTGAAAATCATAATTTAAAAAATTTGATAGTAAAAATTATTACTTTATATGATTAACTACTTATCAAAAAATATAAATTATTTTAATTTTATAATAAAATCTTTTTTTTATTGGATAAAAAAGAAAAATCCAATTTTTGAAATTTATTTAAAAGGTAAAAAAATATTAGATGTTGGTTGTGGTGAGGGCGAGATTATTAATATGGATAAAGATAATTTTTTTGGTATTGATATTAATCAAGAAGCAATTCTTCGATGTCTGAATAATGGATTAAATGTTAAATTTGGAGACGTTAGTAATATTCCTTTTGAAAATGATTTTTTTGATATAGTATACTGTTCTAATGTTATAGAACATCTGTCTCCCATAAAAGCCAGAGAAATGATTATTGAGATGAGAAGAGTTTTAAAAAAAGAAGGAAAAATTATTATAATAACTCCCATGCCAAAAACCGTTTGGAATACTTTTGGCCACATCAAACCATATCCACCATCAGCGTTAAAAAAAATATTACGCCCCATAAGTTTAGAATCTTTTGATTCAATATCTGGATTAGAAATTGATCTTATATTTTATTACGGAAGCTGGTCTCATAATAAAATTGTTTTTCTTTTATCGACATTTTTAGCAAATATTTTTCCAATTTTAAGATCATCACACGTAACAATTATAAAAAAAATATGAATAAAATATATTCAATAATAAGAGAGCAAGAATACAAAAAAATAAAAAATCTTTATATTGATGGTAATATTCTAGATATTGGAGGAAGTAAGAAATCTGGCTATCATGAATTAATAAAAGGCGAACACTCAATAATTACTGCTAATATAGATGATAATTTTGGTTGTGATATTGTTTTTGATATACAAGATAAATTTCCATTAGATGATGAATCTTTTGATGCTGTTATTTCTTTTAATGTTTTTGAACACGTTTTTGATTATGGCAATAGTTTTAAAGAATCGTTTAGAGTATTGAAGTCTGGTGGAAAATTTATTTTTGCGGTTCCTTTTATGTATCAAATTCACGGATCTCCTGATGATTTTTTTCGTTATACTGAGTCAGCAATTAAAAAATTACTAGTAGATAGTGGATTTACCTTTTATAAAATTGAAAGAATGGGATTGGGAATCTTTAGTCTTAATTTTCAATTATTAGGAGGTGTTTTGCCTTTAATTTTTAAGATTCCTATAAAAAAAATTTGTATTTTTATAGATAGGTTGTTATTAATAATTCCTAAGTATAAAAAATTTTGTGAAAGAATCCCATTAGGTTATTTTGTAATAGCAACAAAATAGTTTTTTTTAGGTATTTATTTATTTATTTTTTATAAATAAAAGTAAGATAAGCAAGTTTATTATACTAGATGTAATTTTAGCAATAATAATTCCCATAATACCATAAAATAAGGTCATTACAGTTATGAGAGATATTTGTATTATTGAATATATAATATTGTATTTATAAATATTTTTTATTTTTGATTTTGCTTGAATATAAGTTAATATAGGAGTAGATGCCATAGTTGCTATTATAGATAAAGAAAATATTTGAGAGTAAAAAATAGATTCACTGTATTTAGGAAAAAAAAATTTATAAATAAGTGGTGATATTAATATATAGGTGATTACTAAAATAATCGAACTAATTATTATTAAAATAATATTAAATATTATTTTTTTTTCTATATTAGAATTATAATTGGTCGAAAATTTAGGAAAACTAAGAGTAGAAATTATTTTTGATAATCCTCTAAATTGATCAGGAACAGCTGTAGCAAAATAGTATATTGATAATTGAGTTGGTCCTAAAAAATTGAATATTAGTACTTTATCTATATTAGAAGTAATAATTGAAGTAGTATTAATAATACTCATATGTTTGCCATAAGATATGGCATCCGGGTCTTCTAAATTATTTGGTTTATATTTTTTTATAGTTTTAAGATGAAGATATATATAAATAATTGAATTACTAAAGAAATATACAAAAATTAAAAATATTACATTTTGATATAAAAGCATTGCTACAGTCATTATGATAAAACTAGATAAATTCGATAATAAGTTATAAATATAAATTGCTCTGAAGTCTTTTTTTCCGTTTAAAAAGGCAAGATAAGTATTAAAAGTATTTACTATTGGTGATAAAATGCCTATAATAAGCATTGAATAGGATATCATTATATTATTACTTGATAAGTAGTAGATAAATAATAAAAAAGAAGCAATGAATTGTAATATTCCCCATTTTATTTGTGTATTTATTGCTTTTTTGAAAGTACCTTCCTTACCTTTTGCCACCGCTTTTGTAACTGCTAAATTCATCCCACTTAAGGAAAAAATACCAATTATTGCTGAGAGAGATAGTATATATTTGTAGTTTCCATATAATTCTTTCGATATTAAATTAGCAAAAACTACTGAACTTAAAAAAGCAATAATTGAAGAAAATATTTGAGATGATATTAACCAAAAGCTACCTTTAGTTAAATAAATCATATCAGTTTTAGTCCATTTTTCAGTCCAACGCAAAAAATTGTAAATCATTGATCGCGCTTTTATTTTATTTAGATGATATAACATAAATTATTGCCCCTTCCCGCTCAGAATCAATCTTAAAGTCTTAAGTATAATACTTAAATCCAAAAGTAGTGATCTGTTTTTAATATAATACAAATCGTATTTTAATTTTTCTAAACTTTCTTCTTTGCTTCCTCCATAAGTCGGACCAAGTAATTGTGCCCAACCTGTGAGTCCAGGCTTTACTAATAGTCTTTCTTTATAAAAAGGTATCTCTTTTGCTAAAAGTTCAACAAACTCAGGTCTTTCTGGTCGTGGTCCAATCAAACTCATTTCCCCGCGTAACACATTGATTAATTGAGGAATTTCATCTAATCTTATTTTCCTCATAATTTTCCCAAAACGAGTAACACGAGGGTCATTTTTAGTTGCCCATTGAGCCCCATTTTTTTCAGCGTCAGTCACCATTGATC
>CAYVUR010000007.1:0-21459 GCA_964455185.1 uncultured Gammaproteobacteria bacterium | reverse complement strand
AAAATTTTTGCCATTTTTACCAACTCTAATTTGTTTGAATATAATTGGTCCTGGACTTTCTAATTTTATAATTAAAGCAATAAAAGGAGTAATAAATATAGCAATAATTAATCCTATAAGAGAAATGATAATATCTATTATTCTTTTAATAATATCAAAAGATTTTTTTGAATTTTCTGATAGATTTTCTAAAAACCAACTTATCTCAATATATTCTACAGGAATTTTTTGAGTTATTAATTCATAGAAGCCATTAACATTATAAATATCAATTCCCAGAGAAAGACAATCAAATATTTGAGAAGCAACTACTTCATTAGTTGAAAGATTGTCAGAACTAACTAAAATATCAATTTGATTATTCAAACAATAATCTCTTAAATTATTGGGAATAACTTCTACTACTATTGCTTGATAACCTAATTGAGGACGTTGTTTTATTTCTTTAGCTAATTCATTTATTAAATTATTTTTTCCAACTAATAATACTCGATTAGCTACTTGCGGCGATTTAATGAAATTATAAAAAAATTTTTTCCAAATAAATAAAGCAATTCCAGAAATAATTAAGTCTAATATGAGGACTTTTTGTGGTTTAATTGATGGAAATATTGGAGTTAAAAAATAAAAAACCATTACAGCAATAATCCCGTTGATAATTAATGATTTAGTCAGTGTTCTGATTAGACTTATATTGTTATAACTGTTTTTTAAATCGTAAAAATCATTGATATAAAAAACTAATAACCAAAATAAGAAAATAAAAGAAAATGCTTGTAAATGATTGACCCAAGAATCTGAATTTACTGAAAAATTGTTTCTTAGGTAGAGAGCAAGATATAAAGAAAAATAGAGACAAATTAAATCTCCTATTAATAAAATTATTTTTTTGGTTCGAAAAATAAAATTATTCATATTTTTAATTTATAACATTTTTAGAGACAAAAAGCAAGTTTAATTATTTAAAATTTTATTTGTTTTATCTTACTTTTTTTGTTATAATTAATTTATCTTATTATAATAATAATTATTTATATGCCAGTAAAAAAAGCAATTTTTGATAAGAAAAATATTTTAGTTATAGGAGGAGCGGGATTTGTCGGATCTCATCTATGTGATGAATTAATTAAAGATAATAAAGTAATTTGTGTTGATAATTTTTCTACCGGATCTAGAAAAAATATAGAACATTTATTACAAGAACCCAATTTTCGTTTTATTAATCATAATATTGTTAATCCTATTGATTTAGAAACTTTGCCTGAACTTGATTTTTTTAAAGTAAAATTTCAAGGAGTTCAAGAGATTTATTTTCTTGCTTCGCCAACATCGCCGGTTACTTATTCTAAAATGACAGTTGAAACTTTATTGGTTAATTCTGTTGGTTTACATCATGCTTTAGATATGGCAGTTAAGTATAAAGCTCAATTATTATTTGCTTCTTCACCAGCTGTTTATGGTCAAGCTACTGATAAACCTACTAAAGAATCTTTTGTTGGCCCAGTTAATCATTTGGCTCCACGATCAGTTTTTGCTGAAGCTAAAAGATTTGGAGAGTCTTTAGTTGATAACTATCGTAAAGTTTATGGAATAGATGCTAAAATAGTTAGAATTTTTAATTGTTATGGAACAAGAATGCTTTTAGATGACGGTAGAATGATTCCTGAAATGATAAAGTCAGCTATTAATAATCAAGATATTGTTATTTATGGTAAAAAAGGAGAAAATCTATCGTTATTTTATGTTTCTGATTTAATCAGGGGTATGAGAAAATTTATGGAAAGTTCGGAAACTGGACCACTTAATTTAGCTTCAGAATGGAAAATAAAAATGGAAGAAGTAGCTAAAAAGATTATTGAAATTACTAAATCGAAATCAAAAATTGTTTATCAAGAAAAATCTAATTATTTTGATATCCAACCTTTAGCTGATATTTCTTTAGCTAAAGAGAAATTGGGTTGGTTTCCTATTATTTTACTGGATGAGGGACTTAAGAAAACTATTGATTATTTAAGCGCTCAACAAGGCATCAGAGATATTCCTTTAATTTGATATGAATATTTTAGTAATAATTCCTGCTTACAATGAAGACGAAAAGATAAGCGAAGTTATTAAAGGCTTAAAAACTAAAGCTAATCTTCCGCTTGATATTTTGGTAGTAGATGATGGATCAAAAGATCAAACTGCGTTTCGTGCTATAGAGGTAGGGGCAATGGTTGTTTCCCATGTTATTAATAGAGGTCAAGGAGCCGCTCTTAAAACGGGAATTGAATTTGCTGTTAAAAAAAATTATCAGACAGTAATATTTTTTGATGCTGATGGTCAAATGGATCCCGCTGAGGCGTACAATCTTAATTTAAAGTTAAATGAGGGTTATGATGTTGTTTTAGGATCCAGAAATATTGGACAAGCTATTGATATGCCACTATTAACTAAAATAGTTAAAAAAATAGCATTAATTTTTACAAAATTAACAACTGGTTTAAATATAACAGATACCCATAACGGTTTTCAGGCTTGGCGAGTTTCTTCTCTTTCTTCAATTAAACTTGATCAAGATCGCATGGCTCACGCCAGTCAGATATTAAATGAAATTAGTCGTCTTAAATTAAAATATTGTGAAGTTCCGGTAACCATAAAATATACTGATTATTCTAAACGTAAAGGACAAAAAATATGGAACTCATTTAATATTCTTTGGGATTTGTTAATAAAGTAATTTTTTATGTTATTAATACAAATAATTTTAGTATCAGTAATAATTCTAATAATAACTCATAGTATCTTACGTTTTAAAAAGGGTGATTTAGATTTTAAGCGTCTTTTATTTTGGATTATCTTTTGGTTAGTTGCCATTATAGCGATAATTTGGCCTAGACTAACTGTTTTAGTAGCAAATTTTGTTGGCATTGGTAGGGGAGCAGATTTAATAATTTATGCTTCTTTAATTATAATTTTTTATATTTTATTTCGTTTGTTAATTCGAATAGAGAAATTAGAAAAAAATCTAACTAAGTTAGTGCGGCAAAGAGCTTTGGAAGATTATGATAACAAGAAATAAAAAAATAGCAATTGTCATTGTCTCTTATAATTCTTGCCAAAAATTGGAAGATTGTTTTAATTCATTAAAATACCAAAATTATCCTTGGGAATTAGTTGATTTAATTTTAGTTGATAATAATTCTAATGATGATAGTGCTAAATTAGCAGAATCTTCTTTTGCTAGTATTAGGATTATAAAAAATTTAGAGAATAAGGGTTTTGCTGCCGCTAATAATCAAGCATATGAATTAGCTAAATCTTTGGGCGTCGATTATTTAGTTTTATTAAATGATGATACTATAGTTGATCCTAATTGGCTTAATTATTTAATTGATACCGCAGAACAAGATGAGAAAATAGGGGCCGTACAATCAAAATTAATGTTGTGGCCGGAAAAAAATTTTATTAATAGTTTAGGCAACGCTTTTACTTTTTTAGGCTTTGGTTATTGTAATCACTATCGTGAATCTGATCGATTAGAGATAAAATCGTTTGAGGTTCCTTATGCTTCTGGCGCAGCTGTTGCGATAAAAATGTCAGCTTTAGAGAAAGTAGGGTTGTTTAGTGATGATTTTTTTATGTATCATGAAGATGCTGATTTAGGTTGGCGTTTACGTTTAGCAGGTTATAGGATTATATTAGAACCTAAATCAGTTGTTTATCATAAATATAATTTTAGTAAAGCTTCATATAAATATTTTTATATGGAGCGCAATCGTTTATTAGTTTTTTTTAAAAATTATAAATTGTTAACGATATTAATTTTTTTGCCCGCTTTTTTATTTATGGAATTAGGAATATTATTTTTTGCGTTAAAGAATGGTTGGCTAAAGGAAAAATTACAAGGATATATTTGGTTAATTGTTAATATAAAAAAAATTGTTTCTGATCACAAAGAAATTGCTTCTTGGCGCTCTGTTAAGGATAAAGAAATATTACAGTTATTTACTGCTTCAATAAAATTTGAAGAAGTAAATAATCCTTTGTTATTAAAATTGGTAAATCCCTTGATGGAGTTTTATTTTTGGTTAGTTAAAAAATTTATTTTTTGGTAGATATGTTGGATATAGTTATAATTGCTATTGATAAAATAAAGGCAAAATATTTTCAAGACGCCGCTAAGGAATATCTTAAACGATTATCTCCTTATGCCAAAATTAAAATTGAGGAATTGACTGCTGAGTCCTTTAGAAACGAAGGGGATAAGAATAGAGCTAAGAAAAAAGAGGGGGAGCGAATTATTAAAGCAATCTCTAAATATAGCGATGCCCAAATAATTTTTTTGACTGAATCAGGCGAATTAATGGATTCAGTTCATTTTTCTAAATGGTTAGAAATAAACTCTAATCAAAAACTAGTTTTTGTAATTGCTGGTAGTTTAGGATTTGATGAATCTGTAATTAAAAAAGCCTCTCATTTAATATCATTATCAACTTTAACTTTTCCTCATGAATTAGCTCAAGTTATCTTATTGGAGCAACTATATCGCTCAGTTTGTATTTCAAAAGGTAAAGATTACCATTACTAATAATTTTACAGATAATTCAAAAATGTCGTTTAAAGATAGCTTTAGGGTTGGGGTGGCTTTTAGGAGGGTTATTGACGGAATATTATTGTTTTTTTGTTAAGAAATTGGTATTATAATACGGCAAGAAAGTCTTTTTTCTCGTTTTCAGGGCCTATAGTCTAGTGGTACGACGCTACATTCGCATTGTAGAGGCGGCGGTTCGATTCCGCCTAGGTCCACGTTTGATTAATTGAATTACTCATTGTTTCGCAAAAAATTTTCTTCGTATTTTTTGATAATGAATTCTAACTTTTTTAATTCGTATAAATAAATTAAAATAGGACACATAGCTCAGTTGGTTAGAGCGCACGGTTCACATCCGTGAGGTCGTAGGTTCGATTCCTATTGTGTCCATATTAATCATATTATTTTTTTTTATGCTTTTAAATTCTCTTTTAGCTGCTTTCATTGTAGGACTAATTTCTTTTTCTGGAGCATTAAGTTTAGTGATTAAGGTTGATAGATTAAAAAAAATTCTTATATATTTAGTTTCATTTTCAGCCGGTTCAATGATTGGTGCTGCTTTTTTTCATTTATTACCAGAAATATTAGAAAAAACAGAAAGTATTATAACCGTATTTGTTTTTGTTTTAAGTGGCTTTTCTTTATTTTTTATTTTAGAAAGAATTTTGCGTTGGCATCATTGTCATGATTCGGAATGTCAAACACATGAGCATTTGGGTTGGATGAATTTGATTGGTGATGGTATTCATAATTTGATTGATGGTATAGTGATTTTTGCTTCTTTTTTTAGTGGACCGGCATTAGGAGTTCCAGTGACTTTATCGATTATACTTCATGAAATACCGCAGGAACTCGGTGATTTTGGTGTACTAATTTATGCTGGTTTTTCTCGTAAGCGCGCTCTGTTCTATAATTTTATTTCCGCTTTTATTGCAATTATTGGAGTACTTTTGGCTTATTTTCTTTATTCTTATAACGAATTATTATCTCTGTTTTTAATTCCTTTTGCTGCTGGTGGATTTATTTATATTGCGGCCTCAGATTTAATTCCTGAGATACATAAAGATAATAATTCTTGGCGCGCTTTGATATCTTATATTTTATTTATATTAGCTTTGGTTTTTATGTTTTTTATGAAAACTTTATTTGAATAATTTAAACTATGAGAAAAATATCTTTTCTAATTTTAACTTTAATCTTCTTTTCTCCTAATTTAGTTTTAGCTCAGTATTCGCCAATTCCTACTGATAAAAATATTTATTATTATTCAGCTACTTGTCCACACTGTCGAAATGTTGATTCTTTTTTTAGGCAATATGGAATAGTAGAAAAGTTTAACATCATTAAGAAGGAAGTTTCTCAAAATCCAGTTAATGCCAAAGAATTTTATGATCTTTGTTTATCTAAAAATATTCCACCAGAAGAAATGGGTGTACCTTATTTACATTTTGAAGGTCAATGTTTTTCTGGAGAAACAGAGATTATAAATTTTTTTAAATCTAAAATGGGTATAGATGATGTTTCTTCTAAATCTCAAAAATCTAATTTAACTGTATCAGCTAACAAATTAACTTTACCAGCAGTATTTATTGCCGCCTTAGCTGATTCAATTAATCCTTGCGCTTTTTCTGTTATTATTTTTTTAATGCTATCACTATTAACTGTTAGTAATAAAAAAAGAGCATTAAAAATTGGTTTAATTTATATTATTACAGTTTATTTAGTTTATTTATTGGCTGGATTAGGATTTTTAGCTACTTTACAGCAGTTTTCAATTATTAGTAAATATATAATGTATGTTGCTGCTATTTTAGCAATTATTGCTGGTTTAATTAATGTTAAAGATTTTTTTTGGTATGGCAAGGGCTTTTCTTTAGCTATTCCCGCTAGTAAAAAACCAATTATAGATAAATATATTAAATATGGATCAATTCCAGCAGCAATAATTTTGGGTTTTTTAGTTGCTTTATTTGAATTACCCTGTACTGGTGGTTTTTATTTAGCCATTTTAGCTTTACTTGCTACTCAGACAACTTTTTGGATTGGTTTTTCTTATTTAATTTTTTATAATTTAATATTTGTATTTCCATTGTTAATAATTTTAATATTAATTTATAAAGGAATTAGTCCGCAGAAATTAGAACAACTGCGAACAACAAAAAGAAAATGGTTAAGATTGATAATGGGATTAGTTTTAATATTTTTAGGATTAAGTATGATATTTATTTTTAAGTAGTATGGCTATAAAAGTTTTGGATTTTGGTTGTGGTAATGGAGATTTTGTTAATCAATTGGCTCAACAAGGTAAAGATATTTTTGGTGTAGATATTGATATTAATCAAGCTTTAAAAAAATACCCTCTATTAAAATTTTTTAATTTAGTTGATAAAAAAATTCCATTTGATGATTCATTGTTTGATGAAGTTTACGCGCGTGATGTTTTGGAACACGTTGAAGATCCAGTTCAAATTATTAGAGAGATTAATAGAGTTCTTAAATTTGATGGTTTATTTTATGTCAGTATACCTTATTATTTGTCAGAAAAAATTTTATTAAAAATTAGACCAGAATATTTTTCTGAAATAGGACATAAAAGAATATTTTTATCTGGCGAAATTGAGCAATTATTGCAAGACAATGGATTTAAAATAATTGGTAGAAAAAGACGTAAATCCTTTTTAAATTTAGTATTGATTATTTTATTTTTAATGAATAAAGGCATTACCAATCAACGCGGCGATATTGATAATTCTTTGTTGTATAAAGCGCTAATAATTATTAATCAATTTTTTGATTGGGAAATTACTTTGCAAACTAAGGCTAAATATTTTCCTGTTTGGCCATTGTGTTGGATTATAGAGTGGTTATTTAATTTTATTTTACCTAAAACCATTGTCATTACAGCAAAAAAAATTACTAATTAATTTATGTCTATTTTTGATAAATTATTAAAAAAATCTGGGAATATTTTATATTATCCGGGATGTCTAACGAAATTTATTGCTAAAGATATTTATAATAATTACAAAAAATTATTAGAACAGTGTGGTGAAAATTTTATTGTTCTTGAAGACAAAGAAGTATGCTGTGGTTCTCCAGTGCTCAATGCTGGATTTTTTGATGATTTTATAAATCTAGCAGAAAAAAATTTACAAGTTTTTAAGGAATATAATGTCAAAAAAATAATAACCGGATGCCCAGCTTGTTATGATATGTTGAGTCATAAGTATCGTGAGGTTTTAGGTCAATCTTGGGATATTGAAGTTGAACATATGACTACTTATTTATTAAAACAATTTCGTGCTGGAAAATTAAAATTACCAAAATTAACAATAAAAGCCACTTATCATGACCCTTGTCATTTAGGACGTTATTCTAGTATTTATGAAGAACCACGTAATTTATTGAAAGAGTTAGGAGTTGATTTACGGGAAATGGTTTTAAATCGAGAAAATTCTTTTTGTTGCGGGGCTGGTGGTGGAGTACAATCTAATAATAAAGAATTGGCAGAAAAAATTGCTAAAGAAAGAGTTGAACAAGCATTAGCAACAAAAGCAGAATATATTATTACTCCTTGTCCGATGTGTACTTATAATTTAAAAAATGGAGCCAAAGAAAAAATAAAAGTATTAGAATTAACTCAAGTATTATTAGGAAATTATGAATAAAGATTTTGTTTACAATTATCTCGAGCGTAGAAATAAATCTCTAATTAAGCCGGAGCAAGAAAGGCTGCGTGATGAAATTAATAAACTAAAAAAACAATCAATATCTAATCTTAAAGAATTAGTTAATTTAACTATTGATAATTTTAAAAAAAATGGAGTTGGAGTTTTTATTGTAAAAGATTATCAAGAAGCTAAAACAAAATTAATTGAATTGTGTGGTGAAGCCGAAGTTATTGCTAAAGCGAAATCTAATACACTTGATAAACTATCGTTATCTAATAATTTTGGTAATAGATTATTAGAAACAGATTTAGGAGCATACATAGTTTCACACATAGGTAATGATAGTGATCATCCAGTTTTACCGGCCATTGATTTAAAAGCTAAAGAAATAGCTGAGAAGTTTTCTATTAAGTTTGGTGGAAAATATCCAATAGAGGCCAAGGCTTTAACCGATGTATTGAAAACTGAAATTAAAAGAGGTATTATGAAAGCTGAGGTAGGTCTTACTGGAGCTAATGCTATTACTACTGAAGGACAAGTAATGCTTTTAGAAAATGAGGGCAATATTTCATTAATAACTCGTTTACCTAAAAAACATATTACTATCTGTGGTATTGAAAAAATAGTACCAACTTCTATAGAAGCAGTTAAAATTGCTAAAGCAGCGGCTCTTTGGGGAACGGGCCAGACGCAACCAACTTACATTAATTTTATAGCAGGACCATCAAAAACAGCTGATATTGAAAATGAATTAATTACTGGAGTTCATGGCGCTGAAGAAGTTTTTTTAATTTTAATTGAAGGAGTGGTTTATAATAAAATAGGAACAGAAGAAGAGGAATCTTTGTATTGTATTCACTGCGGAGCTTGTTATAATTTATGTGCTACCTGGAATTTAACTAGCCGCATGCCCAAAAGTAAATCAGTGGAAACGGTTTATGATTGTACGCTTTGTCAAAATTGTACTTTTAATTGCCCTGCTAAAATTAATTGGCAGAATATTGTCAGAATTTCTCGTAGTAGGTATAATAAAGAAGGGAAGAATACAGAAAGTAATTTAAGAATGATTGAAAATATAAGGAAATTTGGCAATCCTTTTGGAAATAATATAGATATAGATAAAGATTCGATTAATGAATTATTTTGTTGTTAAAAATAATAAATAATATAATGAAAATATGAAAAAAATTTTTTCTTTTTTGAATCTAATTGGAGATAAAATTAAATCACTAGTTTTAAGTATTTGGCATAAAATTTTTCCTCCTAAAAATGATAATTTCTTTAAAAAAGGGCTTTTAGTTGGGACAACTACTGCCGCTATATTATTAATTATTGCTTTTTCTTTGCTTTATTATAAAGGAGTAATTGGAAAAAAAGCTGAAATTAACGAACCAATTAAAATGAAGATTACGATTGTTACTAAAAAAGATTGCCCTGAATGTTGGAATACAAATCTTTTTGTAGATGCTTTAAGTCAACAGGAATTTAAAATTACCAATAAAAAAACAGTTTATGTTGATGGAAAATCTTTAATTCCATTTATTAATGACGGTGATAATTTAGTTAAGAAGTTTAATATTACTAAATTACCAACTGTTATTTTGGAAGCTGATTTTGAAAAAAATAAAGATTTAGTTAATTTTTTGACTCCAAATTTAGGTGATATTATTGATGGTAAATTTGTTTTACGCAAAGTCATACCACCTTATATTGATGTTTCTAGTGGTCAATTAAAAGGTAAAGTACAAATTATTTATTTAACTGATGATTCTTGTAAGGAGTGTTATGATGTAAATATTCATAATAATGCTTTAAGTAATTTAGGTGTCCCAATTAATAATATTGAAAAAATTGATATTAGTACTGAAGCTGGTAAAAAGTTAATTTCTGATTATAAAATTAAAGCTGTTCCAACTTTATTGATTAAAGGCGAAGTTGGAGAGTATCAATCTTTAACAACTGTATGGCCTGACGTGGGAACAATAGCAGCTGACGGAACTTATGTTTTTACTGATTTAAGTATTATGAATGGAGCTTATAAAGATTTAACTAAGAATAAAGTGGTGCAACCGGCAGCTACTAAATAAATAATTTAAACTTAAATACAAAATAAAAAAATACTTTGTTAACAAAGTATTTTTTTATTTTGTGTAATCTTTTTAACATAAAGTAAAATTTATTTGTAAATTAAATAGTTTGATTTTTTTAGCTAAAAATGGTATAGTTTGACTATGAAACTATATGTTGTGGCGACGCCACTAGGTAATCTAGGAGACATTACTTTGCGGGCCTTAGAAATTTTAAAGTCCGTGCCTTTGATTGCTTGTGAAGATACTCGCGTGTCACAGAAATTACTGTCTCACTATAATATTAAAACTAAAACTATTTCTTATCATCAGCACAGCTCAATCAGTAAAGTTGATTTTTTATTGAATAAATTAGTTGAAGTAAAGGAGATGGCAATTATTACTGATGCTGGTACTCCCGGAATTTCCGATCCTGGTAATTTATTGATAGAAGCAATAATTAAAAAATTTGGCGACAAGTGTGAAATTATTCCGATTCCTGGACCATCAGCTATTGTTACTATTTTGTCTGTTTCTGGTTTACCAACTGACAAATTTTTGTTTTTAGGTTTTTTACCAAATAAAAAAGGCAAGGAAACTATACTTAAACGTATCATTAATAGTGAAGAAACTGTCGTGTTTTATGAATCAACTCATCGGATTATAAAAACTTTAGAAAAAATATTAGAGATGATGCCCTTAGGGGCAGAAAATAAAAGAAGAACCGTCATTGGTCGCGAATTGACGAAAAAATTTGAAACCATTTATCGCGGCAACATTAAACAAGTTTTAGAAAAATTAAAATCTGATATCACAAAAGGTGAATTTGTGGTAGTAATAGAAGGAAAATAAAATAATATGTCAAAATTTTATGTAACAACACCAATTTATTATATTAATGGTGACCCTCATATTGGCTCGGCTTATCCAACTTTAGCGGCCGATGTTTTAGCTCGTTATCATCGTTTAAAAGGTGATGAAGTAATGTTTTTAACAGGTTCAGATGAACATGGATCTAAGATGGCGGAAACAGCTGAAAAAGCTGGAAAAACTCCTCAAGAATTTTGCGATGAAATGGCAGCTAAATTTATGGAATGTTGGGATGAATTAGATATTTCTAATGATGATTTTATTCGCACTACTTCTGAACGTCATAAAGCGGGAGTTATTAAATTTATTGAAAAATTAAAAGAAAATGATGCAATTTATGAAGGTGAATATGAAGGATTATACTGCCAAGGTTGTGAAGCTTTTTTAACTGAACGTGATTTAATAAATGGTCAGTGTCCAATTCATCATAATAAACCTCAGGTAATTAGTGAAAAAAATTATTTTTTTAAACTTAAAAAATATTTACCAGAAGTGAAAAGACTGATTGATATTGATGAAATTAAAATTTTACCGGAGAGCAAAAAGAAAGAAGTATTAGGTTTATTTAAACAAGATATAGGAGATTTTTCTATTTCTCGTTCTTCAGTAAAATGGGGCATTCCTTTGCCTTGGGATAATTCGCAAGTTGCTTATGTTTGGGTTGATGCTTTAACTAATTATATTAATGCCTTAGGTTATGGTTCTGATAATACTGAAAAGTTAGATAAATTCTGGCCAGTTGATGTTCATATTTTAGGTAAGGATATATTAAAATTTCATTGTATTTATTGGCCGGCGATGTTGATTGCTGTGGGATTGCCTACTCCTAAAAATCTTTATGTTCATGGATTTTTTACAGTTGATGGACAAAAGATGGGTAAGTCTCTTGGCAATGTTATTGATCCTTTTAATTTAATTAAAGAATTTGGTGCTGATGCTACTAGATATTTACTATTATCACAATTTCCTTTTGGACAAGATGGAGATATTAAAGCCGCTAAATTTGTTATTCAGTATAATTCTGATTTAGCTAATGGTATAGGTAATTTTGTTAACCGCGTTATTTCAATGACTCATAAATATTTTACTGGAATAGTACCTTCGCGTGATAGCGAATTAAAAAATGAGGTAGAAAAGATTTGGTTAGAATATGAAACTTCTTTAGATAATTTTCAAGTTGATCGAGCAATTGAAGCTATTAAAAAATTAAATCAATTGGGTGATGGTTATGTAGAAAAAAATAAGCCTTGGGAGTTAGCTAAAACTAATAAAGTAAGACTTCAGGAAGTAATTTATAATTTATTAGAATTAGTACGGCATCTCGGAGTTGCTGTATGGCCAATTATGCCAGAAACTGCAGAGAAAATTTTAGAAGTTTTGGGACAAAATGATTTTCGTCAGAAAAATTTTATTACTTTAAAAGTTTGGGGATTACTTGAACCCGAGAGTAAAATTGATAAAAATGAACCACTTTTTCCTCGGATTCAATAATATTTAATATGACTTTTACATTAGTCGATGTTATTTTGATTTTAATTGTTTTTTCTTTTATTGCCATCGGTTTTAGTTGGGGCTTAATTCGCAGTATAGGAGCTTTAATTGGTTTAGTTATAGGAACTTGGGTAGCAGGTAGATATTTTATGTTGATTGCTGAGTGGCTGACGCCAATTTTAATGGGTTATGAAACATTAGCTAAAATTTTGGCTTTTATTTTAGTTTTTTTTGCTCTTAATAGATTAACAGTTTTGATTTTTTACTTTTTAAGTAGAGGATTAAATATTTTATCTTTTTTCCCTTTTGTTAAAATTATCAATCGTTTAGGTGGATTAATTTTAGGTTTAGTAGAAGGAATTCTAACAACTGGATTGTTGATTTATACAATCTCTAAATTAGCTCCTAATATTAATTTAGTTCAAGTTAGTATAGCTTCGTCTTCAGTAGCTCATATTTTAGTATCTTGGTCACAATATTTAATTAATTTACTTCCCGAAGTTTTAAGACAAATAATTTCTATTTTTTAATGTTAGTTGATTCTCATTGTCATATTAATTTTATTTCTTTTAAAGATGATGCTGATGAAATCATCTCAGATTTTTTACGTGATAATTATGCTTTAATTGTAGTTGGTGCTCAAGATTCTAGTTCTCGACGCGCTATTGAATATGCTAATAAATATGAAAAAGGAGTTTATGCTGCTGTTGGTTTACATCCGATTGATTTAATAGATGATACTGAAGAAAGTGTGCTAATTAATGATAAATTTTATACTTTTAAAAATCGTCAAGAAGATTTTGATAAAGAGAAATATCGCAAATTGGCTTTATCTTCAGAAAAAGTAAAAGCGATTGGAGAAATTGGTTTAGATTATTATTATTTTGATAAATTTTCTAAGGAAAGAATTTCTGAATTTATTAATAAACAGAAAGAGGCTTTACGTGGTTTTATTGCTTTAGCGGAAGAGCTTAACTTGCCATTAATTTTCCATTGTCGTAATGCTAAAGATTCTAATAACACAAAAGATGATTCACATGGTTTAATGATTGGTCTTGATAATTTTAATATTAATTTTGGAGCTTATGGTGATTTATTACAGATAATAAAAGAAGAAATTGCTAATGGTAGAAAAATTAGGGGAGTAGTGCATTGTTTTGGAGGAAATTTACTTCAAGCCCAAGAATTTGTTAAATTAGGTTTTTATATTGGAATAACTGGTATCGTAACTTTTAAGAAGAAAGCAGAAGCGCTTCAAGAAATTGTTAAATTTTTACCTTTAGAAAAAATTTTAGTAGAAACTGATGCTCCATTTTTATCTCCCGAGCCATATCGAGGTAAGCGTTGTCTACCTCAATATGTTAAATTTGTTGCACAAAAAATTGCCTCAATTAAGAATATAGATCATGAAATAGTCGCTAAAATAACTACTGATAATGCAAAAAACCTTTTTAATATTTAAGATATGATATTTTTGATATTTGTAATTTTAATAGGATTAATGGGGTTTGGAGTTAGAGAAATCATTGTTAAAATTTTTCCTTTTAACCGAACAGAATCATTTTTTTATGGAATTATTTTGTTTTTTGTTTGTTGGGGTTTATTAGGAAGTTTTTTTACTTCTTGGTTTAAATATGATTTTTGGTTGATGTGGTTAGCTTTTATTTTGACATTTATTTTGTTTTTATTAATTAACAAATTTATCAAAATAAAAGTTTTAGAGAAACCACTAGAAATTATTATTAAAAATAACAATAAAGATTGGCCTAATATTGTTTGGATTATTTTTTATTTAGTTATCATTTCTAGTATTTTATCAGTAATAATTATGGCTCAAGGAGAAAAAATTTTTTCTCCTTGGGATGTTTTGCCTTGGTGGTTTATTGTTTCAGTTTTATTTGGGTTTTTGTTTATTTTTTGGTCAATTGTACAAAATATAAAATCTTGGAAAATACTTTGGTCAATTATTGCTCTATCATTTCTTATTCATAGTTATCTTTTAGTTTATCAAAATGGTTTTGGCGGTGATAGATTCCGTCATTTAGGTTCAGAAAATAGATTATTACAAGGTCTAGAATATCAACCAACTTTGTTAACTAAAGATTTATGGATAGTTAATTTAGGACCCTTAAAAATTCCCCAAGCTTTAATTGATCGAGCTAAAATTTCTTATAGTTTTCAATGGTCTATCGAAGTTTTTTTATCTCAATTAACAGGTATTGAAATTTTTCAAATTAATAAATTCATTTTACCAATATTTTGGTCTTTAGGTTTTACTTTTTTAGTTTATTTAATTAGTTTATTAATTTTTTCTAATGTAAATAAAGCACTTATTTCAGCAATAATAAGTAATGGTTTTTATTTATTACAATATTATGGCGCTCAAGGATTACCAGCTTCTTATGGGGTTATTGTGACTTTTGCTATAATTCCTTTTTGGTTAGTTTATCTTAAAAGTGGAGCAAAAAAAATATTATTATTAGCTGTTATTTTTACAATTTTATCTTACTTTAATTATCTGTTGTCTTTCTTAGTATTAGTTGCTTTAGGTTTTTTAATTTTATTAATTAAAAAAAATCGTTGGTTAGGACTCCTTGGTTCTTTTGTAATTTCTTTATTTATATTATGTTTAGAATTATTTGATAATAATATTTTTGACTTTTTTTTAATTAAGATAAAGAGTGCTTGGTCAGCAGCAAATTTATTATATTTTAATTCATTATCACGTTTTTCTTTTGTTGATTTTACTTTAATTAAGTTATTTGATTTATTAGTTGTTTTTACTTTTATTTTTTTATTGTTTTATCTTTTTTGGCATTATTGGAAAAAGAATAATACTACGCTTTTATTATTTTGTATAATGTTTTTTTCTTTAACTTCAGCTTATTTTTTTTCTTGGGTTTTATTTTCAGGAGAACATTCTTTGTCTCGTCGTCTAACACTTTTTTCTTCCGCATTTTTTATTTTTATTTTAGTTGAATTAATTTATGATTTTATAATTATTAAAAAATCTCAATTAGTAATTATTATTTTATCTTTATTATTAACAATTAATTTTTATTCTGGTCCAGTATTAAAAATAAATGTTACTGATCGTGATTGGCAAAAAGCAACAGCGATTTGGAAAGATATTTCTAAATTAGAAAATTATCCTTGCATTAAAGATGATTTAGAAGTAATATTAGCTTTAGAAGCTATTTCTGCTAAAAGATTTCAAGAGTTAATTAATAATAATAATTGTAATAATAAATTTTAAATAAAAAAATATGGAAGATTGTATTTTTTGTAAAATAATTAAAGGAGAAGTTCCTTGCTATAAAATTTATGAAGACGATAGTATATTAGCTTTTTTAGATATTGCCCCAGTTAATCCAGGCCATACATTAATTATTCCCAAAAAACATTATATTGATTTATTAGAATTACCTGAAATTGAAGCACAAAAACTTATATCTAAAATAAAAATAATCGCTCCAGCTGTTATTTCTGGTTTAGGAGCCAAAGGATTTAATCTTAATTTAAATAATGGTAAAGTTGCTGGGCAACAAGTAGCTCATTTTCATTGGCATATTATACCTCGTTTTGAAGGAGATTCTAGAGAATTATGGCATGGTAAATCTTATAACGAAGGAGAAGCAGAATTAATTGTTAAAAAAATAAAAAATTTGATTAAATAAAAAAATATTTTTTAAGAATTATTTTTTAAAATTAATTATTTTAATTTTAATTTTTCTACTCCGTTATCACTATTAGAATAAAGGATATTACCAGCTCTATCAAAACGTAAAGCAGAATAATTTTTACCTTCAGAAACATCAATAATATTACGTAATTCACGATTATCTAATTCAATAACTTTAATTTTATTTTTGGTAGAAAAAAATAAATGCTTACCTTTTGGATGCCAGCAAGCAGCAAGTATTGGTTCTCCAATTCTAGTAATTAACTCAGGAGATTCTTTATTAAAATCATAGATAAATATTTCCCAATCGTTGTAAAACATTATTAAATTATCACTTAAAACGTCTATATTTTTTGCCTCGAAAGATAAAGTTTTTTTCTTTCTTGTTAAATCAATAATATTCATTTTTTTATTAGTATCATCAAAAACAAAAAGTTTTGATGAAATTATTTTTTCCAATCGGCAAGTGGTACAAGAAAATTCTTCAATATTAGAACGATTATTTTTTTTAATATCAAAAATATCTAAAGTTTTACCATTAACTAAATAAATTAAATCAAAATCAAATAAAAAGTCCTTAAGATCATTAGCGCGTAAAATTTGTTTAGTAGCTACTCCTTTTGAACTAATTAAAAATATTCCTGAATTATTATAACCATAAAGTTCATTATCTTTTTGATTGAATTTAAATCCAGAAAAATTTGTTGGTAATTGTAGTAATTTTTGAAAATCAAGAGAATAAATCCAGTATTGTTTTTTATTAGATAGAGTTGAATCAATTAAGATTTTTTTACTATTAGAAGAAAAAAGTATTTTGTTTATTTTTGATCCCTTTGGTAATTCAGTTGATTGAATGATATCTCCACCTTCAATTTCTCCTAATAAACCGCTATTAATGTTTAAGATTTTAATAATATTATTTTGCCCTAAGGCAATTTTATTGCCATCAGGTGAGGTGGACCAAGCTGTAGTCGTAGCTTCAATTTTTTCCGGTTGATTATTTTTCCAAAGAATTATTTTTTCGGCAAAAGTAGTTCCATTTTCATAAACAGCTAATTTTTTTTGCCAATCATGATAACCTTCTTTAGAAATTTTAATTTCGTAATCTCCGGGTAGCAAATATTCAATTTTAGCTGGAGTTTTTGATTTTTCGTATTTAATACCATTGAGGAAAATATCAGCATTTTTGGGAACGGATGTTATTTTCATTAATCCAGTTTTTTGTACTCGGCCAACAGAAAAATTATAACGATAGCCCATAGTATAAAGTACGGTAACGGGTGCAGCTAAAAGAAAAATTATAATAAAAAAAATATAAACAAACCTTCTAAAAATTAAGTTCATATTTATTCTTTAATTTTTTCAATTTTAGCCCCTAAAGATTGAAGACGAGTTACAGGATTTTCATAACCTCGTTCAATTTGATAAATATTATCAATAATAGTTTTTCCTTCAGCTACTAATCCTGCTATAACTAATCCCATTCCAGCACGCAAATCAGGAGATTCTAATTTTTTACCACGCAAAGGAGTAGGGCCACTAACAATTACTCGATGTGGGTCGCACATAATAATTTTAGCTCCCATAGTATTAAGTTTATCAGTATAAAAAAGCCTTCCTTCATAAATAGCTTCATGAATTAAAGATAAACCATTAGCTTGGGTCATTAAAATAGTAAAAGGTGATTGTAAATCAGTAGGAAATCCCGGATATTCGTGGGTACGTAATTCTACAGCTTTTAAGTTTGAGGGTTTAGTTTTAATCCAATTATTACCAACTTCAATATTAGCTCCAGCGCGACATAAAGTTTCTAAAACAGTTTCTAAGTGTTTAGGTTGACAATTTGTAATAGTTATTTCACTTTTAGTTATTAAGCCCATAATAGTAAAGGTTCCAGCTTCAATTCGATCGGGGATTATTGTACATTCGCCACCAGATAATTTTTTAACCCCCTCAATAGTGATAATTGGAGTTCCGGCTCCAGAAATTTTGGCGCCACAAGAATTTAAAAATTCTGCTAAAGCAGGAATTTCTGGTTCCATAGCAGCGTTGATAATTGTAGTAGTACCTTCAGCAAGGCAAGCAGTCATCATTAATGATTCAGTAGCTGTCACCATTATCCAAGGCATAACAATTTTTGCTCCATGTAATTTTTTAGCTTTTAGAGTATATTCTTGATTACTTTCTTCAATTTCAGCTCCCATAGCTTTAAAACCATGTAAAAACATATCGATTGGTCTTTGACCAATAACACAACCGCCTGGATGAGCCAGAGTAACTTTGCCATAATGTGCCAATAATGGTCCAGCAAGCATTACTGAAGAACGAAGCTTACGAACTAAATCATCTGAAGGATGAGTTTTATTTATTGATAAAGGATTAATGATTATTTCATGATTTTTTCTTTCAATTTTAGCACCTAAATCTTCAAGTATTTCTAATAAACGATTAATATCCTCAATTTCTGGAATGTTTTTAATAATACATTTTCCTTCAAGTAATATAGAGGTAGCAATAATTTTTAGCGCTTGATTTTTAGCTCCACAAACCTTTATTTCACCCTTTAATTGGTATCCGCCTTCGATGACGTATTTTTCCATAATTTTTTATTTTAATGTTTATAGCTTAACATTTTTTATTATAAAAGTCGATCTTAATTATAAATATAAAAAAATAATTTAAATTAATTTTACAATAAAACTAATTATTTGAAAATATGTCACATATAAAAAATATACTATTTTTTAGAAAATGGAAAATTTTTTTGTTTAATTTTAGATATTTTAATTAAAAAAATAAAATTATATTTTATGGATTTAGTTACCAATTATATTGTTTATTTGACTTTTTTTATTTTTTTGCTATAATTAATTTATAACTTTCGTAGACAGCAGGCTGAGGGGAGAAAACTTCAATAAGACCTGCCGAGAAATGGCTTTTTTAGCCTTTGAAGATCTGCGGAAACGCAGTTTTTTTATATAGCGGAAGTTAAATTATTAAAAAATAATAATTAAACTATGCCAAAAACAAAAGCACAAAAAACTGCTATTTTGGAAAATTTATCTAATAAAATTAACCAAATGAAGTCTGTTGTTATGTTTAATTTTTCCGGCATAGAAGTTAAAGACATTAATAAGCTTAGAAATAATTGCCGTAATGAAGGCATTGATTATTTGGTAACAAAAAAAACTCTTCTTAAGAAAGTTTTTCTAGAAAAAGGACTTGAAGATGCTGCCACAGCTGAATTACAAGGAGAAATTGCCGCTTTATTTTCTTATGATGATGAAGTTGCTCCAGCTAGGATTTTAGCTTCTTTTGCTAAGGAAAATGATAACATTAAATTTGTTGGAGGAATATTAGAGGGTAAATTTATTAATGCTAATCGTGTTATTGAATTATCTAAAATTCCTTCTAAACAAGAATTATTGGCTAAGATAGTTGGTTGTATTTCTAATCCTATATCTGGATTAGTTCGTGTAATTAAAGCAATTAAAGATAATAAAGAAAGTTCTATTGTTTAAAATTATTAATTAAAATAAAAAATATGTCAGAAGAAAAAAAAGAGATTATAGTACCGGAGAAATTTAAATCTTTGGTAGAACAAATTGAAAAATTATCAGTCATCGATTTAGCTGAGTTGGTTAAAGTTTTAGAAGAAAAGTTTGGTGTTTCTGCTGCTGCCCCGGTTATGATGGCTGCCAGCGGAGTTGCTACTGTCGCCGTTGAAGAAAAAGATTCTTTCGATGTTGAACTTACTGCTGCTGGTAATCAGAAGATTAATGTTATTAAAGTTGTTCGTACTATTACTAATTTAGGCTTAAAAGAAGCTAAAGATTTAGTTGATGGTGCTCCTAAAATAATTAAGGAAGGATGTAAGAAAGATGAAGCTGAAAAAATTAAGAAAGAATTAGAAGAAGCTGGCGCTACAGTTACTCTTAAATAAATAAAAAAAATAAAAAATCCCGCTTTCAGTCGGGATTTTTTATTTAATAAATTAATTTATTATTAATATTTTTTAAATTTCAGTAGTTATTTCATAAATTGAAGAACCAGATAAGAACCAAAGTTTTTTATTTTTAGTATTAGCAATTAAGGAATTAGCAGTTTTTATTATTTCCGAATGATATTGTTTTTTAATATTTCCTTTTTTATCTAGGATTATAATCCTACTATTATCTTTATCTAAAAGATAATAGTATTCACCGCTAGAAATACTGAAAATAGTTGAAGAAGCAACGAGGGGAGGATCTAATAAAGGTGAAGGCGTTGGGTATTTGACTGTAAAGTAATCTTTACCGGGTTTAGTTTTTATTGCTTCATTTTTTGGTATTTCATAACGATAAAAAGAATTATCTTTTGTTAAAATGGCAAGATAACGATCATCAATAGCTGACAATTTAATAATTTCAGGTATTTTTAAATTAAAACGATTAATTGTACCTGATTCTTCAATTTTTATAAGTTCTTTAGTTGAATTATCAAAACACCAAAGTATTCCTGTTGTTCTAGCTAGTCCAATATAATCTCCATCTCCTAAATTAATTAATTCTTTAGGAGAATTTAAGATGGTTATTTTTTGTAATCTATAATAAGTAGAATCTATTTTTTCTTTAAGTTGACGTCGTAAATCTTTATTGCCCCAACGATTAGGTATTTGTTCTAGTATTTCTCTAGCTTTTTTGATACTAGCTATTGCTCCAGTTTCATCATTAAAAATATTTTGCGCTTCAGCATTATCAATAAGTCTTTGTATTTCTTGAGCTATTTTATTATTAGTAGAAATTCTTGTTGAAGATAATTCTTCAGCTCTACCAATCCAAACAATACTTTGACTAAAAAGAAAAAGCAATATTAAGGCTAAAATAAATATTATTCTTTGCGATAATTTAAGAGATAAAAATTTAATTATTTGATTATTAATGGTGTCATTAATTAAATTGGAAATTTTTATAGAAGAAAAATCTTTTAAAATATTAGTTTTATCATTTTTAGATGGTAATTTTATTGTAGTTTTTAAAGGTGTTTCTTCTGGTAAGGGTTGAGATTTAATTTTAAATTCAGTTTCTGGTATATTTTCAATTATAGTATTATTTAATTGATTATTGT
>CAYVUR010000006.1:0-30149 GCA_964455185.1 uncultured Gammaproteobacteria bacterium | reverse complement strand
AATACCGGTCTGTCTTAACCGGTATTTTTAATTTTTTATTTTATCTTATTCCTACTACTTTTCTTACCTGTTCCATCTTAACTTGTGCCACCTTTCTAGCACGATTAGAGCCTTCAACTAAAACTTTATTTAAATATTTTTCATCTTTAATCAATTTGAAATATTTATCACGCATTGGCTTTAAGTATTTTATCATATTAGCAAACAAAATTTCTTTTGACTCTTTATAACCAATGTCGCCATTCTCATAACGAAAACGTAATTCATCAAGCATATGAGCAGAAAATAATTTATGATAAGCAAACACGTTGTCGGTCTCTGGATCTTTTTTATCCATTACGCTTTTACTATCAGTTTTAATACTCATTACTTTTTTTCTAATTGACTCCTCTGGTTCAAACAATTCAATTACATTACCCTTGCTTTTACTCATTTTTTCACCGTCAGTACCTCTCAAATTTTCTTCTTGCCGAATCAAGGCTTTGGGTAATTTAAAAATTCCTTCGCCATAAGTATTATTAAACTTACGCGCCAAATCACAAGCAATCTCTACATGCTGTTGTTGATCCTTACCAACTGGCACTATATCAGAATCATACATCAAAATATCTGCGGCCATCAATACTGGATAACAAAACAACCCCATATTTACATCTTTCTTTTTAGCAACTGCATCTTTATAAGCATGAGCGCTTTGTAAATAAGATGGTGTAATTAAAGAATTAAAAATCCAATTAAGCTCTGTCACTTCTGGCACATCAGACTGACGAAATAAAATAGTCTTTTGAGGATCTAAACCAACCGCTAAATAAGCAGCAGTAAGTTCAAGAGTGTATTTTTTAATTGCCATCGGATTATCTAACATCTGATTAAGAGCATGATAATCAGCAATAAAATTATAATTCTGATATTCATCTTGTAAATCAACAAATTGTTTTATAGCACCAAAATAATTACCAATATGTATTGATGCTGTGGGCTTAACTCCGGAAAGTAAAATTGGTTTCATATTTAAGATAATTAATTATTGTTTAATAATTTGATAAATTTTTTCTGTCGTATATCGCCAAGAAAATTTTTTGGCTCTAATCAATCCTTTATTTTTTAATGATTGTCTTAATTCAGTATCAGTTAATATTTTAATTATAGCATCAGCAATCGCTAGAGGCGAATAAGGATCAACATAATAAGCAGCATCTCCCCCAACTTCAGTGTGGGGAGAAAAATTTGATGTTATAACCACCACACCAGAGGCCATTGCTTCTAAAATTGGCAAACCAAAACCTTCATATAAAGTAGGAAATAAAAATATCTCTGCATTATTATAAATTATTGGTAAATCTTGTTGAGCTATATAACCAGTAATAATAATTTCTTGTTCTAATTTATTATTTTTAATAATTTTCTTAATGTTATCAAACTGATGACCAGCGCTACCGGCCAAAACTAATTTCAAATCAGGCTGAGATTCTTTAGCTAACGCAAAAGCCGAAATCAGATTGCCGATATTTTTCTTTTTTTCTAAACGACCAACATAAAGAAGATAAGGACTATTAATATTATATTTATCTAAAACTTTCTGATTAATTTCTTTATTAGAAGATTGAACAAAAAAATTGTTCGCATCAAAACCTAAATAAACAACTTTAATTTTTCTTTCATCAACTTTGTATAATTCAATAATTTCTTGTTTGGAAAATTCCGAAATGGTAATTATTAAATCAGCACGTTGCTTGATTCGTCGCATAGTCAAATCATGATACCAAACCTGAATCAATTTATATAATTCTGGGTTACGTTTAAAACCAACATCATGCACATTGACATAAACTTTAATTTTTTTAGATAATGGCAAAAATGGAATGGTGTGTGCCGGAACTAATAAAATATCTGGCGGCGATGTGAATAATTCCCACCACAATCTAATTTGCGTCCAAAGATATTGTGGTGGCCATTTCAACTTTTTCTCAACAAAATTTTCCGGTAATTTTTCTAATCCTCCAGTCAAATCAGAATTAGTGTATAAAAAAAACTTATCGTCCTTATCGGCAATCTGTTTTAATTGTTCAATTATGTGCCAACTATACCATTCAGTACCAGTTTTATTAGCCTTATTAGCACGACTAGCATCAATACCAATTTTCATAATAGAAATTAATCAACTATGATTTCTGTATTTAAATTATTTATTTCGTGGCTAAAATACTCCTTTTATAACTTTCTAAATTTTCTAAAGCAATACCTGTACCTTTAGCCACACAATAAAGAGCATCTTCAGCTATATAAGCTTGGATACCGGTAGCTTGAGTAATTAATTTATCAATATTTCTAAGTAATGAAGTTCCTCCTGACATAGTAATTCCTTTATCAATAACGTCAGCAGAAAGTTCTGGTGGGGTTTCATGTAAAACTGATTTAACAGCCATAACAATCCCTTCTAATTCTGGCTGAATAGCTTCAGTTACGTCATCAGAAGAAATTTGAACAATTTTAGGTAAACCACCAATTATATCGCGACCTCTTATATTCATATACATTTTTTCTTTTAAATAAAGAGCTGAACCAATATTAATTTTAATTTCCTCAGCAGTACGTTCGCCTATAGCTAAATTATATTTACGACGAATAAATTCAATAATAGCAGTATCTAATCTATTTCCACCAATACGAACTGAAGTGGAAGTAACAATACCACCTAAAGAAATAACAGCTATTTCCGAAGTTCCGCCGCCAATATCAATAATCATATGTCCAGAAGCTGAACCAATGGGAATATTAGCTCCAATAGCAGCAACAATTGGTTCTTTAATAATATAAGCTGCTTTAGCTCCAGCAGCTATAGTGGCATCAATTACAGCACGACGTTCAGTTGAAGTAATTCCAGCAGGAACAGCCACCATAACTTCTGGACGAAAAAATCTAATACCACCAATAGCCTTATTAATAAAATATCTAAGCATTGCTTCAGTAACTTTATAATCAGCAATGACTCCAGCACGTAACGGACGTTGAGCTATAATAGTATCAGGAGTACGGCCCAACATTTCTTTAGCTTCAGCTCCTACAGCGATAACTTTTTTATCTATAGAAGAAACAGCTACTACTGAAGGCTCATTAATAACTACTCCCTTTTTAGGCATATACACCAGAATATTTGTTGTTCCTAAATCAATTCCTATTTTTTTCATAATTTAAAATTTAACCTTAAATTCTCGATCTTGCGATAAATCGCCTTGGAAAAAAAGATTGCGACCTAAAAATTTAACAGGCAAAAAATCGGCATAATAAGCAGTAATATTCTTACCGAATCTTAAATCAATTTGTAATTTATGTCCAGATATTCCAGCTTGCTTTTGTAAAAGCAAGGAATACTTACCTTGATGATATAAAGAATTAACTTTTTCTGGTAATTGGTATTCTAAAACTAAAACCTTTGAATTTAAAGGATCAATTTCAAAAAATATTCCAGCTACAGTTTTACCTAATTCTTTACCAATATTAACATCTGTTCCAATAACTAAATCTTGTTTTTTATCTCCATATTGTAAATAAGCTTTAGTAATTTTAGTATCTTCAGGTAAATAAATTCTAGTATAAGTTCTATATTTAGTAATTAAATATTTTACTGGTTTACCAGCATGTCGATAAATTATTTCAGCTCTAGCTATCAATTTATTATTTGAGTCTGGTTTAACAAAATAATTTAATTCTCTTTCTATTACCTGATCGGTTTTTAAAGCTGCTAAATTACTATCAACAATCATTAAATAATCGCCTTCTGTACCCTTGACTTCTCCTGACCAATTTTGTTCCGAAAAATATTTTTGTAATTCCTCATCTTTAAACCAAGCTAAAATGTGCTTCTGATCTTTATTTTTTTTCATAATGCCCCAAACTTTAAGTAATTCAATAGCTGACGATTTTTCTAAACGATGAATTATTTCTTGAGTAAGATCTCCAATAATTTCTTTGCGTTCATGAACTTCTAATCCTTTATTTTCATATTCAAACTCTACTTGACGTTCTAATTCTAAAGCAAAATTTTCACTAGTAAAAGTAATTCCATCAACTGTTATAGGACCAGTTATTGATAAAAAATTAGCAATAAAATCTGGCGTAATAGCAATAATTCCGTCTAATTTTTGAGGTGGTAATCCAGCATATTCTCTCTCTATATCCCAAAACCATTCTAATTGTTTAGCGGAAGTCGGCCAATCAGGAGACCAATTAGCGTCACGCATAAATAAATACTTTTGTGTCATATACTTCTCCATTGGCCAAGGAACAGGAATTCGCATTTTATCTTTTGATAATTTATCTAAATTATAAATATCATCGGTAATAATACTTTTAATTGATCCATCTCTAATTGTTACTAATCCATAACTACCAATAAATCCTCCAGTTGCTCTCAATTCCATGTTATTTTGAAATAATATTAAATAAATACGATCACGCTTATATCCAGCTAGTTCTGGAAGATATTTAAAAATAGGTAAGGCAGTTTCACTTTGTTCTATAATCTCTCCCAGCATATCGTTAGCTTTAATTACTTTATCTTTCCAAATGCCGGTAAGATCGTTAGTATTAACTGAATTAAATTCTTTCTTAGCTTTACTAATTTTAATTTTAGCTAATTCTAAATTAGAACGATTACGAACAATTGATTCTAATACTCTTTTTTTACCTTCTGAATTAGTAAAATTAACTGCCAATTCACCTTCATGAAGCGATTGTTGTAAGTCAATAAAAACTGAAATAATTTCTTTATAACCATCAAGTAAATTAATTGTAGCTTTAAGCATTTGATCACCGGTACGATAAGATTTGGCTACTTGTGGTAACCATAAAACTGGTCCTATTTTAGCTGCTTCAAACCTTATAACTGTGAGGTCTTCTTTAGTTTCTTCAATATATTGAGATAAAGCAAGAAAATCTCCTTTACCGGCTACCGTAATAATTTTATCTACCCGATTATTAACTGCTAATAATCTATCATAAATTTTCCAACCTCTATAAACTAAAGGAATCAAAAAAAATCCAGCTATAATTAATAAAATAAGACAGAAAATTAAAAACTTAAACCAACGATTCTTTTTAGGTTGAGGTACAATATATTGAGCTAAATGTATATTCAAATTTTTACGTTTTTGAAATAGCATGGGAATTATATTTAATAAGATATTTTATCCAATCTTTAATATGAATCCAAAAAGTTCTTGAAAAAAAATCATTTGATTCGCGACGATGGTAATGAACCATATCTGCTCCAGCAAAATAATAAACCGGCATATTATTAGCCCAAAATTTACGACACCAAGCAACATCTCCAAAATACAAAAATAAAGATTCATCTAACAAACCTACTTTCTCTATAGCACTACGCCGCACTATTTGACAAGCGCCTAAAATCCAATCAACCGGAATAGAAGAATTATGATCAAAATCATCCATTAAATAACGCGATAAATCCTTCTTAGCTGCCGGTAATAAAGAGAGAAACATACGGCGGTAAAAAGGTGTCATAATTTTAGGAAATCGCATACAAGATTTTTGTATTGATCCATCAGCATTATGCAAGCGAGGTCCAGCAAGAGCGACTTCTGGATGTTTTTCCATAAAATTATATAATTCATCTAAAGAATTATCAAAAACAGCCACATCAGTATTCATAATTAAAATATATTTACCAGAAGAATGTTTAATGCCTAAATTATTTCCTTTATGATGACCAAGATTTTGTTTAGCGGCTATCAATTTTAATCCTCGTGATAATTCTTCAATAGTTCCACTGGCATCATTTTCTGAAAATTCAACTTTATTAAAATTATCACAAGCAAACATTTCTCTAACCAATTCTACTGAACCATCTTTAGAATTATTATCAATAACAATTATTTCAAAATTTACTGAAGGGGGAAAAGAATAAATACCTTTCAAACATTGTTTAAGTAGTCCTCGCGTTTTATAATTATTAATAATTATTGATAACTCCATATTATTCTTATATTTTTAATTAATCCAATCTCTAATATATTGAGCAGTTACTTTAGCGTTAGATATACTTTGACGCCTTTTTTTCTTAATTTGTGGCCACATTTTAATAATCTCCAATAAAACTTTAAGATTATTAGGTTCTAAAAAAATAATAAAAATTAATTTTCTTAATTCATACCAAAAAATTTGAGGAAAATAATAAATTAAATTAGAAAAAAATTGATTCTCTAAAATTAATAATAAATGATTACGATAAGAATAGTAACGAGCTAAACGTGACTGCTTAAAACGATTGCTAATTATTTCCCATAAACCATTTTTTTCTGAGCCAGAAAAAGTTCTAATATGATAAGCTACGGCATCAGGAATAAATAAAGAACGCCAACCCGCTAATTGTAATCGCCAAGCTAAATCTACGTCTTCTTTATAAAATACAAAATTACTATCTAAATAATCTCCATTAGGATGAAAATTATCTTTAATTATCACATCTTCTAAAGCTTGACGACGATATAAAACTAAAGCTCCAGAATGTCCAAAAACTTCATTTATTTCACTATAAAATAATTTATCCTCTCCAGCTCCTAATTCAACTACTCGATGATTTTTTAATAATTTAAGTCCACAAGAATCTATTTTATTAGTTTTCTCTAATTCTCCAATTTCAGCATTAATTAATTTCAATTTTAATAATTTACCACCAAAACTGCCAAAGTTATCATACTTTTTGTCTTCAGCTTTAATTATTATTTTTTCAAGCCAATCAGGTTCTAAGACTACATCTTGATTGCATATTAATACATAATCCGATTTAAGCAAATGAAACCCTTGATTATTAGCTTTAGCAAAAGCTTGATTTTTATTATTTTCAAAAATTGCAACTTGAGGATAATTACTGCGAACAAATTCTACTGTACCATCTTGTGAAGCATTATCTATTATTAAAATTTTAAAATCACGATAAGTTTGATTTAAAATTGAATCAAGACAAGAAGCTATTAAATGTTTACCATTATAAGTAACTATTTGTATTGTTACTTTTGAATATAAATTTTTCATTCTACATTTTTATTTAGTCAATTTTTTTTCTGTTACCCAAAAACCTAAACGAAATTTTCCTGATAAAAATAATCTAGTTTGAGCTTCTACTGCAGGAATTGAACCAAAAACAACCATAGTTGCAGGAAACAAAAACCATTGAATTATCATAATTGGCCAATGAGCTAAAGATTTATTTTTAGGACGTTCTGGTAAAATAAAAGTATACAAAATAGCATTTAAAATTAAGCCAATCATACCAACGCCCATCAAATTTTCTAAAGTAATTGGAGCATTTTGAATAAAAGCTGTTGCTTTATCAGTTGGAGAAGACAAAAATAATGGCAAACGGCCAATCACCAAAATTAAAATTGGAGCAGTTGCCCAAGAATACATCCCTTCGAATTGTATCCAAAAATAACGTAATCTTTTAGTTAAAGGTATACGTTTATTGGCATTTTTACCAAAAAAATTATCCCACATCCAAGGAGTATGTTCTACGCCCCAAGCCCAACGACGCATTTGTTTATATTGATTTTTAAGTGATTGCCATAATTTACCAATATAAACAGTATCCATTGATACAGTAGTAAACATCGGAACCACTTCATAATCACCATCATATTTAACTATAGCTTGTAAACAAATACGAGAATCTTCAGAAACTATAGTTTTATCATGGCCACCAACATCCACAATCATTTTCCAAGGCATAGAATGAGAAGAAAAAGTTAATAATCTTTCTGGACGTGACATATCAGTCAATAACCAAAAAGTAGTAGCAGAAGCAACTACACGAATAATTGGATTAGATTCCCAAACATTATTATTATACAAAACTAATGGCTGGTAACTAGCATGAGTAGGATTAGGATGAGTTAAATATTTATAAGTTAAATAAGCAAAATATTGAGGATGTGGTAAAGTTTCAATATCAAAACAAGAAACTATAATATTCTCATAAGGTAATTGCTTTTCATCAATAAATTCTTTAAGTCGTTCTTCCATATAATGAACATTACTACCCTTACCGGGCAATTCATCAGATCGACGTGGATGAACAGTAGCCATGAAATGAAAAAAATTAAAGGCATATTTCTCTCGAATTTTTTCAGCGATTTGTAAAAAATTATCTTTATCACCTTCTTCTCCACCTAAAACAACAATCATTTTATTAGCTGGATATTCACATTTAATTAACTCTTCAAATGTTCTTTCTACTACTTCATAAGGTTCTTTATAAGTTGGTAAAGTAATAACATGATAATAATCTAAATAATTTTTAGGTAAATCTTTAAGTTTTTCAAACCAATTAATTTTTATTTCTTTACGAAATCTAAACCAAGAAATAAAAAGCCAAATCATCATGTAAAATAAACGAACAATCCAATAAACAGAAAAAACTATAATAAAATATACAGCCCAAATAGGTCTAAAAAAAGAAAGCGATAAAGCTATTAAAAAAGTAATCCAAACCATTAATGCTGGAAAAAGTTCAGCTAAACGATGAGAATCAATTTTTTTCATATAATTTTTTATATCATAACATAAAAACTATTAAAAATCAAATTAAAAAATAATAAAAAATCTCTCATAGAGAGACTTAATAAATAATTTTTTTAATTTTAATTAATCAATTCAATAAATTCTTTTTCGCTAATAATTTTTATTCCAAGATTCTTAGCTTTATCATATTTTGAACCAGGATTTTCTCCAACTACGACATAATCAGTTTTTTTACTAACTGAAGAAGAAACATCTCCACCCAATTCTCTAATTTTAGCTTTTGCCTCATCGCGAGAAAAATTTTCTAATTCTCCAGTTAAAACAAAAGTGAGTCCATTTAACTTTTCAAAATTTCTCTTTAGAGGATTAATTATTTTAACTCCATTAGCTAATAATTTTGCTATTAATTCTTGATTATTTTTATCAGCAAACCAACTTTTGATACTTTCTGCTACTTTTAAACCAATATCTTTAATTTCTTGTAATTCTTCTAAACTTGCTGCTTGAAGCTTTTTTAAACTACCAAATTTTTTTGCTAAAGTAATCGCTGTTTCCTCACCAACATGTCGAATTCCTAAAGCATAAATAAATCTAGATAAAGTTATTTTTTTTCTTTGATTAATAGATTGAATTAATTTTTGTGCAGATTTTTCAGCAAATCTTTCCAAAGGTTTTAAATCATCTTCTGTTAAAAGAAATAAATCTGCTGGAGTTTTAATTAAATCAGCTTTTTGTAATTGTTCAATAATTTTAGGCCCAAGTCCATCAATATCAAAAGCCGCTTTACTAACAAAATGATTTAATTTTTCTAATTGTTGAGCATAACAATTTTTATTATTACAATAATATGCTACTTCTCCTAGTTTTTGTTTAACCAAAGAACCACAAACAGGACATTGCTTAGGCATAAAAAATTTTTTTTCTTTTCCAGTACGCAATTTAGGAAGAACTTGAACAATATCAGGAATAATATCACCAGCTTTTTGTAAAATAACAGTATCACCAATTCTTACATCCAAGCGTTCAATTTCATCTTGATTATGTAAAGTAGCACGTTTAACAATAGACCCGGCTAAAGCTACTGGCCGCAAATGAGCTACTGGTGTTAATACTCCTGTTCTTCCTACTTGAACTTCAATATCTTCTACAATAGTAGTTGCTTGCTCTGCTGGAAATTTATAAGCAGCAGCCCAACGAACATGTTTAGCAGTACGTCCTAATTTTTCTTGTAAATATAAATCATTAACTTTAATAACAATACCATCAATCTCATAAGGCAATTTATTGCGATTTTTATACCAATAATCAAAGTATTCTGCAACTTCTTCAATTTTCGCAACTTTTTTATAATGAGGATTAACTTTAAAACCCAATTTTTCCATCTGTTTCATAATTTCCCATTGAGTTTTTAATCCATATTTAAGAGGTTCATAAATTGACCACATAAAAACATCTAAATCTCTAGCAGCAGCAATTTGAGGATCAAGTTGACGCATAGTCCCAGCCGCCGCATTACGCGGATTAGCAAATAATGCCTCACTCTTTTTCTTTTGTTCTTGATTTAATTTTTCCAATGATTTTTTAGGCATATAAACTTCACCGCCCACTTCAATATCTATTTCTTGTTCTAGTTTTAAAGGAACTGAACCAATAGTACGTGCGTTATGAGTAACCACTTCTCCAACTAAACCATCACCTCGAGTTACAGCTTTTGATAATAAACCAGCTTCATAAATAAAAGAAACATTTAATCCATCAATTTTAAGTTCACATAAATATTCTAAATTAGAAGTTTCTAAAAAATTTAAAAAACGTTTAATTCTAAAATCAAATTCTTTCACTTCATCAAAAGAAAAAAGGTCATCAAAAGACCATTTTTGAATTTTATGTCTATATTTCTCAAATTTTCCCACAGCCTTACCACCAATTCTTTGTGTAGGAGAATCTGGAGTAATAAATTCAGGAAATTTATTTTCTAATTTTTCTAATTCATCTTTCAAACTATCACGTACAGCATCACTAACAATTGGCTTATCTAAAACATAATAAGCATAATCTATTTCTTTAAGTTGTTTCTTTAATTGAATAATTCTTTTTTTTGCTTCTTCTTTATTTATTACTAGCATATTAATTATTCTTTAGTAATATCTTGTTCAGAGAAAATTACAAAACTAAATAAACCTGAAGCAAGATTGCGTGGAGGTAAATTAGCAATAATTAGTTGTTTAGATTTTCCAAAAAAACCTTCTGCTTTAATGGTTAAATTAGAAATTCCTTTAGGATTTAATGAATCTAAATAGTTTTGTTTATCGTTAAAATATGAATTACAATCCTGATCATAAACAGTTACTGAAATTTGATCAATATAATCATAATAATTGCCACCCAAAGCTTTTAATTCAACTATATAATCAAAAAATGGATTATTATTATTTGGCAAAAGCGCATCTTTAAAATTATAACAAGTTGAACCCTTACCATTATTTAAAGAGTCGCTGATCTCTACTTCATTAGTATCTGTATAATAAATCAAAACATTTTCTTCTGTGCCTATATCTTTATTTTGGGGCGACAATTGAGTCATTGAAATTTGTAAATTTACTATTGATTCTGGTCCCTTTTTCCAATTAACAAGAAGACTTTTAGGTTTACCTTCGGCATTATTTCTGCCAAGCACATAAAATTTAGCACTCTGTCCATTATAGAGTCTTTGTCTAAAAAATATCTTTTCATAATCAGTAGAGCTAGCAATACTCCAATCGGCTTTTGATGCTAATAAAGGCCTTCCTGTACTATAAAGATTATTATCATTTTTTAATTCTTCTATTGATTCAAAAGCTCTTTTTTTAATAATAGAATAAAGAGAGCGCTCCATTCCTGAATCGGCTGAATAATAAGCAATGATTGAATCATCAATTGCTTTAGCTTGATTAATATCAGAAATTATAAAAAAAGAAAAACCTACAGCCACCGAAAGTAAAACTGCCATTAATATCATAGTAAAAACAAGTATAACTCCTTTTTTATTTTTAATGAATTTCATTTATTTATAAATTTTACTAGAAATTGTTGTTTGCAAATTAAGATTTTTTAGATATTTTTCCGATACCCCTTTATTACTTAATTTTAAATATATAGTAACTCTTGGCTGCATCACCTCTGAAGATGTTGTAGCATAATTAAAAGGATTAGTTGAAGGATAAACTTTAAATTTTAAATCTTTTATTTCTACTTGGTCAGAATTTAATTTTTCTTCACTTCCATTTATTGAAATTAAAATTATTTTATTTTGATTATCAAATCTAATAGACATTAAATCGCCTAATTCATCAACTTTAAAATCAAGTTTATCAGTTAATCCACCATTAGGAAAGCCAATTAAACCATAATCTAATTCTCGGCTACGAATTTCTTTAGCTATTTTTTCTAAAAGATATCTACCTTCATTTTGCAATCTTTGTAAATTTCCAGTTTGCTGTTGTAAATTATTAACATTAATAAAAATTGAAGAAGTAACGACAGAAACTATAGCAAATACTCCAACTGTAATTAACATTTCAACTAAGGTAAAGCCTTGTAAATTATTTTTTTTCATAAATAAAATAACTAACGCCAATTATAAATTATATCTTCTACAACTGAACTACGTTTTAATCCATTATTAAACCATGTAGTTGTAACTATGACATCGATACCAATACGTAACGAACATATTTCACCAGATTCTTTAATTTGATAATTAGTATCATCACAAATTAAATCTCCATTAGTATCAGAACAGCAAACAGATTTTAATTCTACAATTCTTTTATAAGGAGAAATTTTAGTACCAATTGAGGAATTAGTATAAAATCCTTGTGAATCAATATAAAGCTGACTATTATCATAGTCAGTTAAGTCATCTAACTTTAGATTATCATAACTAATTGAATAAACGCCGGGCGCAAGTCCTTCATCCCAAGGCCAAATTTCACCTTTTTCATTAATATATCCATAATCAGCGCGCAACCAATTAGAATCTCTAATATTTTTTACTAATTCAATACCTTCTCTTGAAAGATTGGCTCCTACAATTCTCAATTCTGCTTCATGTTCAGCATTAAAATTACTAAGGAATAAAGACCAAACACTTAGAAGTCCAATTTCAATTATAAAAACAGCCACAATCAATTCAATCAAACTTTGTCCTAATTTGTTTTTAATTATATTTTTTAACATAAAATTATTGACAAAAACCATCTTTTAAACTAATTCGACCAGATATAGAACTTGCTTCTAAACAATAAAAATTTTCATTATTACCTAAATCTATTTTAATTGAAGGTTTAATAATTTCATTAACTATAATTTCTAAACGCCCCCGAGGCGGTAAAAAACGAAATAAAACATCATTACCACCTAAAATATTTATTCCGATTCTATTTAACTTCTGATTTTCTAATTCTTTAGAATTACCTAAAGCATCTTTAACACTTAAAACATAATAACAGTTATCTGAACAATTTGATAAATGAAATTCATAAACAGAAGGAACAAAAGAATCAAAAATTTGTCCTGTGATTGACATATTTTCTGTTTTTTGTAAACCATCTAAAATTTTAGATGCTTCTAATTTTAATAATCTTGATTCTTCATTAGAAACATAATTAACTACCACAAAAGTTATCAACAAACTAAAAATAGATATTGCGATTAATAATTCCATTAAAGTAAATCCTTGATTATTAAGATATTTTTTCATTTTAATAAATTAAAATACCAATCAACTATTTGTTGCCCAAAAAACATAGAAAAAATCGTTGCTGGAACTAAAAACACACCAAAGGGCACTGGAGTTTTTAATCCAACTTTTTTAATAATTAAAAGCCATAAAGCAAATATTGAACCTATAATATAAGATAAAAATATAGCAAAAATAAGAGACGTCCAATTCAGCAAAACTCCCATTAAAAAACCTAATCGTAAATCGCCTCCACCAATCCATTTGCCATTAGAAATTAAATATTGCATTAAAAAAAAACTTAAACCTATAAACGAAGAAGTCAACATTATCTGCCAATCCAATCCTCCAAAAATTCCTAATAAAAAACAAATTATTATAGTTGGTAGACTAATTTCATCAGGTATTTCCATAAAACGTAAATCATAAATAAATATAGCTACAAGCATTGATACAGCTAAAAGATCTCTGACTAAAAGAAAAAAATTAATTTCCGAAAAAAAAATAGATTTGAAATGATAAAAACCTGTTATAGTAAATAAAATAGCAACCCCCAACTCTACTAATGGATATTGCCATGATATTAAATTATTACAATAACGGCATCTGCCTTTCAATAATATAAAAGAAATAACAGGAATTAAATCTTTAACTGCTAATTGATGGCCACAAGAAGGACATTTTGATCTACCTTTAATTATTGATTCTTTTAAATGTAAACGAAAAACTAATACATTAACAAAACTACCAACTACTAAACCTAAAATAAAAAACCAAATTAAAATCATATAATTTAACGTCTTACGCCTTCTTTAGTTAATACATATCTTCCAGCTGGTAAACCGCCTACTCCTAACTCCAAAGCAAAATTAATCTCATAAAAATTGTCACCTAAACTACCAATAACGTAATTATAATAACCAGAAGCTAACGGATCTAAAATTTTAAATGATCGCAAAATATTATTTTGTTTTGCAAAACATTCGTTTACTCTTGTGCCTGATTCACAACCGGGAATTAGATAAGTTCCATATTGAGAATAATAGTGAGACATAGCAATTTGAATTTGTTTAAGGTCTCCAACTCTTTGAAAATCACGACCTAAACCAGAAATGTACCATATTCCAAAAAACAATAAAAATAAAGCAATAATAAACAAAATAAAATAAACCATTATTTTAAAACGAGTTCTCTGTTCCATAAAAATAATAATACTGTATTAATTATAACATAAAAATTAATAAAATATAAAAATCCTGCTTTTTACAGGATTTTTATATTTTTATAAACAAAAAACTATTGACATTTTCCAAGGCTTGGAGTACCACTACTAACTTCTCCACGGAAGCCCTGTGAATCGGCACAAAAATATTTTGTTTTATCTACACAAAGAATACTATAAAAAGCAACATTATCAAAAGTTTCATCGTTAGAGACACTCCAAGAACCACCACAGGGATGTTCACCTAATTTAGCGATTGTCGTAGAAACTATATCGCTATTAATTTCATTACCATTAGCTCGATCTAATTCTAATTGAGTAGAAGCTGCATTAATGTTTGCTTTAACTTTAGAATCGTTGGCTTTATTTCTAGCATCACCTAAATAAACAACAGCAATGGAAGATAAAATACCAATAATAGCAATAACGACTAAAAGTTCAATTAAAGTAAAACCTTTTCTATTCATAGAATTTTATTTAATTAACTAAAAATTTAAAAATTGATATTAAACCCACTCGCGAGTGGAAAATATAATCTATGAATTAATTTAATCGACCTTTTTAAATTTATTCACAGATATATTTTACAATAATTATAACAAATTTTAAATAAAATTAAAACTAAAAAGAAGCAGATAATTGCCACATTGGCAAAATAACAGCAGTTACAAAAAAACCAACAGCTAAACCAAGAATAACCATAATTACCGGTTCTATTAAATTAGATAAATTTCTAACAATATTATCAATTTCTTGAGAATAAAAATCTGCTGATTTCTCAAGCACCTCTTCTAATTTTCCAGAATCTTCACCAACAGCTATCATTTGAACCAAAATAACGGGAATATTTTTATGAGAAGCTAAACTTTCAGAAATTTGATTGCCTTCATTAATTTTTTTGATAGCATCTTTAATAATTTCTTCAAAAACAACATTATCAACTACTCCTTCAACCACTTCCAAACTTTTAGAAATCGGTACACCACCACGAATTAAAGTAGCAAAGCTACGACAAATTCTAACTATATAAATATATCTCCAAATCTTACCAAAAATTGGAATATTTATTTTAAAATTATCTTTTATATATTTTCCTTGAGGAGTTTTGATAAAAATAATCCAAGTTACAATCAATCCTAAAACTAATAATAACATTAACCACCAAAACATAGAAATGAATCCAGAAAAAGATAATAATAATTTAGTTATCCAGGGTAATTGAGTCCCTGACTCTAATAAAACTTTTGACAAATTAGGAATTACAAAAGTAATAATTATAAATCCTACTAATAATAAAGTACTAACTATAAAACTAGGATAAATCATAGCTCCTTTAATTTTTGATTCTAAATCATAATCTTTTTCTTTCTGATTAGCAACGTAATTCATAACTTCACTTAAACGTCCTGAAGTTTCACCAGATGTTATAATGTTGACATAAAAATCAGAAAAAATTTCTGGAAACATCTTCATTGCTGCCGAAAGCGACTGACCACTTTCAACTTCATTAGCTATTTCTGTTATTATTTCTTTAAAATATTCATTTTCTATTTGTTGTACAAGTATTCTAAGTGCTCCAACAATCGGAATATTAGCATCTATCATAATTGCCATCTGTCTAAAAAAAACTACTAATTCTTTAGATTTAATCCGATTTAGAAAAGAAATATTTTTTAAAAAATAACTATAATCATTAAAATTCTCATTAAGCTGAATAATTGTTAAATTATTTTGCATTAAAAATTCAGCTGCTTTTTCAATTGAAACAGTATCAATTGAACCTCTAATAATCTTACCTGTTTTATTTTTTACTTTATAAAAATATTTTGGCATTTTTTAAGCTAATAAATTTTCTAATAATTTTTGATTTTTAGCATTTTCTATCGCTTGACTCATTTCTATTTCTCCATTTTTAACAGCTAATGCAAGAGATTGTTCTAAAGAAATCATACCAATTTTTCTTGAAGTATTAATAATATTATCTATTTGTTTTACATCTCCCGAATGTATAGTTGCTCTAACAGCATCATTTACTAATAAATATTCATAAACCATTTTAACTCCTCCGCCTATTTTAGGAATCATCTTTTGACAAACAATAGTTTTTAAAGAAACCGCCAACATATCTCTAACTCTTCCTTGGTCAAAACTCTGAAAATTATCAATAATCGATGAAATTGTTTCTTGAGCTGAATTAGCGGTAACAATAGTAAAAACTAATGAACTAGCTGCAATTTCTAAAATTAAAGGAATTGTTTTTATATCATTCATTTTATCAATAAATAAAACATCACCGTCTTCTTCTTGAAAATAAGTTAGTGCATCATAAAAAGAATTAGTATCTTTACCAACTTCTCTTTGTTCAATAACACTTTTAATATTAGAAAAAATAAATTCTATTGGCTCTTCTATAGTTATAATATATTCCTTACGTATTTTATTTATTTCATTAATTAAAGAAGCAACTGTAGTTGATCTACCAGAGCCAAATGGACCAGAAATTATTACTAATCCTCTTTTTAATTTAGATAAATTTTTTAAATCTGAAAAGCCTAATTCTTCAAGAGTTGGAATTTGTGATTGAATGTGTCTTAAGGTTGCTGACAAAAAACCTCTTTGATAAAAAATATTTACTTTGAAACGAAGATTTTTATCAAAATTATAACTAAAAATTATTTCTTTTTCTTTTTGTAAAAGTTCTTTTTGTTTAGTATTAAGCATGGAAGAAACCATTTCCTCCATAAAATCTTGATTTATTATATTTTTATCTTCTAAAAGTGTTAAACTATCATTAATTCTAATTATTGGATAATTGCCAACACTAAAATGAACATCAAAAGCTCCTAGTTTAATGCTTTCAATTAGAATTTCTTTAATTATTAAAAATTTTGAGGTATTCATTTATTTAACTAATTTTTTAATTTTTTCCACTACTTCAGACGGCATAAAATGAGCCTTAATTAAATAATCATCAGCTCCCATTTCTAATCCTTTATCAATATCATTTTTTTGACTTAGATTAGTAAGCAAAACAACAGGAATTTGTTTTAATTTATTGTCAGACTTCATAAATTTAAGAATATCAAAACCACTCATTTTAGGTAAAATTAAATCAAGCAAAACAATATCTATAGGATTTTTTTTAAGACAATCTAATCCTTTCTCGCCATCATAAGAAGTATATACTTTAAATCCTTCCAAAGAAAATTTTGTTTTATAAAGATCTGATAAAAAAACATCGTCCTCCACTATTAAGATATTTATTTTTTTGTCTTTTGTCATAATAAAATATATTAATATTTTAATTTTGAGTTACGCGCATTACTTCATCAATAGTAGTTATACCTTGCGCTACTTTAATTAATCCATCTTGCATTAAATTAATATAATTCTGTTTTCTAAATTGTTGCTCTAATATTTCACTAGAAAAATCTCCTTTAGCAATTAAATCTCTTAATCCTGAAGTTATTTCTAAAAATTCTCCAATAATTGTTCTACCCGAATAACCAGTATTAGCACAAGAAGAACATCCTTTACCATGAAAAAATTTCATTTTTTTAATATTACCTTTAAGATTATCAGGAATTTTTGTAAATTCTTTTTCAATCTTAGAAAATAATGCGGGTGGCAATTCTATTTCTTCTTTACAATCTAAACAAATTTTTCTAACTAAACGTTGAGCCATAACTAAATTAAGAGTTGATGCTAAAAGAAATGGTTCAACATGCATATCTATTAAACGTGGAATAGCTCCCAATGCGTTATTAGTATGTAAAGTAGAAAAAACCAAATGTCCTGTAAGTCCGGCATGAATTACTAATTCAGCTGTTTCGTTATCACGAATTTCACCAACCATTATAATATTAGGATCTTGCCTTAAAATGGCTCTAAGTCCAGAAGCAAAAGAAAAACCAACCTCTGGATTAATTTGTGATTGATTTACTCCGGGAACATAATATTCTATTGGATCTTCGAGGGTTGTGATGTTACTATCATCACTTTTTAAAATATTTAATATTGAATAAAGTGTAGTAGTTTTACCACTACCTGTTGGTCCGGTAAGTAAAAATAATCCAAAAGGAAGTTTAATATTACGGTCTATTATTTCTATATGATAATCAGAAAATCCTAATTGTTTTAAAGTAGGAACACCAGCTGAAGTATTTAAAACTCTAATAACAACTTTTTCATAATTAAGCATAGGGAGAACAGAAACACGCAAATCAATATCTTTTCCATCAATTACTAATCTTATTCTACCATCCTGAGGAATTCTTGTTTCATCTAATTTAAGATTAGCTAAAACTTTAATTCTAGAAACGATTGCATTATGTAAATAATTAGGCAAATTAAGAGAAGTATGTAAAATACCATCAACTCTATAACGTACTCTGCTCTCGTTTTTTCCTGGTTCTATATGTATATCAGAAGCTCCTCCATCTACAGCGTTTCTAATTATTACCGAAACTATTTTAGCTACAGGAGCATTTTTTATTTTTTCTTCCGTTGAAATTTCATTATCTTTTTGAATAAAATTTTTTTCTTTAGAAAAAAATTTTTCTTCAGCTGATTCTAAAGCAGTAGCAATTTCTTGTTTTGATTCACTATATTGTTTCATCACTTTCTTGAAGTCTAAAACAGAAATTATATAATAACGAGGATTCCAGCCACTCTGTTTAGCTAAAAAATCCATAGCCTCAATAGCTAAAAAATTTCCCGGATCAACTAACCCAACTTTTATAGTCTTTCCTTCTTGACCAAAAACAACCATTTTATAATTTTCAGCAGCTTTGGGCGATAAAATATTTAATACTGATTGACTAATTTCTATTTCAGAAAGATCTGCTATAGGTAAATTAAAAATTTTACTTTTAATTGAAAGTAATTGTGACGAAGTAATTAAACCAGAATTTATTAATAATTCTTGAGGGTCTGTTCCTGATTGTTGAGCTTTAACTAAAATATCTGAAAATTTAGCTTCATCAATTAAATGAGAGGCCAAAATGTAATCTTTTATTTTTTCAAAAGATTTATCTACCATAATTAATTATTAATTTTTAATAACATTTAAGCATTGAACCTCTGAAACAGCTGACATAACTTCATTAAAAGTTTTTTTAGAACTAAAAGGATTGCCACGATCAAAATTAGGACTAATTTGACTAAGAGGCCAATCACCACATTTTTTTAAATTTTCTAAATTTTTCAAAACTTCTTTATCTATTTGTATAATTCTAGTAGAAGAACTATAATAAATGCCATTATCATTATAAATTAAAAACAAATCAGGAAAATAAAAGAAGAAAGCAACAAAAAAAATAACTATTATTAAAATAAATAAATAAATAAGTATTTTTAAATTATGTCTCTTAGAATTTTTCATTATTTTTTAATTAGATTTAAATTATCATAATAAACAATTAAACTAAGTTCATAAATAGGATTTTTATTAGAAAAATTAATTGAATATATATCATTCATCATAATACTCTCTTGAAGTAAGTTGATCATATTTTTTAATTCATTATAGCCCCCTCCTACTAATTTAATTTTTATTAAAAGTTTTCCTATAGATTTATTACTATTTTCTTTAGTTGATTGAATACCCAAGTCTTCTATATCTATACTATTAACAAAAAATCCTGATTTTTTAGCTAAAGAAGTGAGATGAATTATCAATGATGAGTAATCTGGTTTCTCTGGTAAAGCTAATGATATTAAATTTTTTTCTGCTTGATTTAATTCTATTATTTGTTTTTCATAAATTTTTGAAGCATCTAATATTTTTTCTGCTTGAATTAATCTAAGATTTAAAGCTTTGCTTAATTCAATATTTTGCATATAAATATCTAAATGCTTATTCAAAAATAAAAAATAACCACATATCAATAAAAGTAAAGAAAAAGATGGTAATAATATCTTCTTATATCTTTTATAAATTATTACTAATTGTTTAAATACCAATTGACTATTCATATATATTTAATTTTCTTTCAAAGAAAAAACATGGTCCGCTAAAATTAATCGTAGCTGAAAAGAAACTCCTGAAACCCCTGTTTTACTGTCACTAAAACTTTGAATATTACTAATTTTAACACCTTTAACAAAATCATTGGCACTATTAAGCAAGGCTAATTGTTTAGCTAAAACTTCATAACTATCAGCAATACCGGGCAATAAAAAACTTCCTGAAGTATCTATAGTTAAATTATTATAATAAACTCCGTCTAAAGTATATTTCTCTAAAAGTTCAAAAAAATTAGACCAAGCAAGTTTGTTTTTTCTAAGATTCGCAATATTAATTATACGATTGGCTAAATCATTATTTTTTTTCAAACGGGCCTCATAATCTCCTATTTGCTTAATCTTAAAATCAAGTAAAGCGTTTCTTTGTTTCATAGAGACATTTAATTGTGTTTGCCCCCAAAAAATAATACTATAAGATAAAAGTAAAATTATCGTTGGAATTAATATTGCAATAAAAATATGAAGTAATTCTCTACTCTTACTAGTAGCTCTATTACTCAATAAATCAATTGGTATAAAATTAACATCAAGAATATTTTTAGGTTTATTAAATTCAACTAAATTATAAGTGGTTGATTGGTTTTTTTTCTTTTTATATTCTTTTTTTAAAGAATCTTTTTTCTTTGTGTCCTCTGTTACCTTTTTTTCAGAATAATTGAATGACGACTTTTTTTCTTGATTAATCTTTGAAGAGAATAATTGAGGTTTAGCTATAATTTGTGGTTTTTTAATAATCTCATCTGAAACTAAATGAACTTTTTCATTTTGATGTTTAACTGGAACAAATAAAGATTTTAATACTTCCCACCAACTATCATTATACTGTTTAATAGAAACTGGGGATGGTACTAATTGATGTGTTTTATTTTCCTTATCTTTAACAGTTCTTAAATCATCTTTTTCTTTAATTTTAGAAATTGATATTGCTTTCTGATAAATGATTGGCTCAGATTTTTGAGTTTCTAATTTTTTAATTTCTTTTATTTTAGGCATTGAAACTATCAAGGGTTTAGGTGAACCCAAAAAAGAAAACCAGCCTTTTTTTTGTTTAACTTTATCTTTCGGTGGCAAAACTTCTTTAATTACTTCTCTACTTTCAATTGATTTAAAATTAGGCCCATTTATAATTTTATCTTCTTTGGGAGGATTATTAAGAAGTTGTGTTTTACTAGCAACTGGATAACCTAAAATTTTTCTCCACCAACTTTCTTTATTTACTGGCTTTATTTCTTTAGTTTTTGTAGCATCTGGTTGATTTAATAAAATATCAAAAGATTTAGGATGTTTAGCGATCCTTTCTTTTTCTTTGATTTCTTTTTTTCTTAATTCTTCTGGAAGTAAATTTATTTCGGCCATAAATTAACGTATTTCTTTCATTGCTAAACCAATAGCTACAGAAAATCTTGAACCTATCCTACTTAATACTGGCTTAAGATCCAAAGGATAAATAGTTTTTGCCCAAGGATCTCCAATATAGCAATTAATATTAAAAATTGATGATAAATAACTTGAAAGATGTCCTAACATAGCTGTGCCTCCAGTTAAAATTATTTTTTCTATTTTATCTTGATGTGATTCATTATAAAGATTTATTGTATATCTAATCTCATTTAATATAGGAGCAAAAGATTTTTCTACAGTTTGAGGTAAAGAATTTTCTGAAGTTTCAATATCTAAAGAAAGATCTTGTTTAAATTGTTCAGCCCTTTCTAAATTGATGTTAAGAGAATTAGAAATTGCCTTAGTAATTGATAATCCACCTAATTCTAAGCTTCTAGTAATAACTGGAATACCTTTATTGACAACAGTTATGCTAGAAGTTGAGGCACCCATATCAATTACCATAATAGTTGACATATCTCCACCAACTAAAGATCTTATTAAAGCAAAACTTTCTGTTTCTAAACTTAATAAATTTATATTAGCTTTTTTGAAAATCTCAATATATCTTTTAATCAAAACCTTATTAGCTCCAGTTAATAATAACTTAACATTTTTTTGTGGTTTGGAAAAAATTCTCTTAAAAGGATTAACTTCTTGAGATATATCTATTTGTTTTTCGGGGCTAGCTTCTAAATTTTCTTTAGGAAAATTAGAAGTTGTCTCTATTTCTTCTATTTTATTCCAATTAAGAATAATTTCCTCTAATGGTAATGGCATAATTTTTTTAGCCTCCCATTGAACGGCTGAAGCAAGTTCTTTGTCTTTCATTAAAGGTAGAGTTATTATGGAAGAAAAAACAGAAAAATTAGGTAAAGCGGCAATAGCTTTATTAGAAGAAACTTTGGCTTTTTTACAAATATTAGAAATAATAGAAGCTATTTCATTGATATCAGAAGTTAATCCAGAATCATTAATATCAGTTGGATTTTTTTCAGTAAATCCATAAGTTGCGAGTCTAGGACGACCCTTAAAATTAACTAATTCCACTATTTTTATAGAAGATGAGCCAATATCTATGCCAAGATAACTATATTTATTAAAAGCCATAATTTAATTTTATTTTTATTTAAAATTTAAAATTCAAAATCTCTAATTATAGGCAACCCTTCAGCAAAACCTTGTAATCCAGGTGGAGGATTAGCAATTAAACGCCCATCATAAATGATTCTTTCTGAACCTTGCTTAATATTTGAATAAAATCTTTCCCAACCAAAAGCTTTAGCAATAATCAAACCAATTATAGTTAAAGGTTTATCCGATTGTCCACTAAAAAAAATACCATACTGTGTTTTATCAAATTTAGGATAATCCTGTTCTTGATCCGGTAATTTAACTAATGGCGATCCATCCTTTCCTAAGATTATAAAAGCTCCAACCATCTTAGTTACTGTAGGATCAACAATAACATCACCCTTAACTATCCAAGCAATTGAACCTAAATCTTTTATATTATTTATAGTACTTAAATCAGATTCATAACTAAAATCTCCATTAATTTTTAAATCACCATCTACTATTACTAAACCACTACCTTTATTTTTAATAGAAAAACCATTATTTATAGTTAAATTTCCGTTTATAACATAAACTTGATTTAATAAAGAAACTGAATTACCCCAAGTTGTTGATGATTGATTAACGATAACCTTATTACCATATATATTATAATCACTAGAAATTTTAGTAGTTAATCCTTGGATATCTATTTTCCCTAAAGCGTTTTTATAAACTATTTGATTTTCTGATTTAGTCAAATAACTTATATCTACATTATTATAAAAATTTTTTTGACATTGACTAGAAGTAAAATTATAAACATCTTTAGCAAAAATACAATAAGTTGCGTTTTTTCCAGAAACAACATTTCTTTGTCTAATGTTTGCTGAAGAATAAACTGAACCAAACTGCGTTTCTAACCAAGGATAAACTATGCCTGCCCAACCAGTATTTAACTGAATCCAGCCAACATTAGCAGTATAACCATTGTCACTATCTGAACTCCACGCCCAACCTACTAAAGCTCCTGAAGCAAAATCATAAGCTGAACCAAATAATTTACACTCAGAACAAGAAGAACAAACTGTTCTAGAAAGAGAATTATTTACTTCAGAAACATCTAAATTACATAAAGAACAATTAAAACAAATATTACCACTGCCACCTAAAACTGCTTCGCTTTCAGGAATTCCTTCAGGATAAGCTTTGCCATCACTACCTTTTACACCAAAATAAGTTTTAGTAAAACAAAATTTACAATTTTCAAATTCAGTTTCACTGTATTTAATACAATCACCATTAATCATTTCTTCTGAATTATTAGGATTAGGAATTTGTTCATACTCAATACATTTTTTTTTACAATCAAAACATTGCTCGCCTAATTGTTCGGGATTAGCACTATCTTCTGAATTAAAACGTATTATACCAGCATCTTTAAGAGATAAAACTTTAGCCCACCCACTAATTTTTCCAGAAGTTAAATCAATAGAAGCCTTCCATCCTCCTTGAGGAGAAATATTACCAAATTTACCAGCCAAAGCGGCTACTTCACACTCACCAGTAATATCTAAATTACATATATTATTAGGATCACAAGTTTCTCCAAAACAAACCCAACCTAAATTGGAAGACCAACCCCAACCGCTAATTTGATTGTCTTTAACAACTACTTTATAGGGAGCGGACAAAGGATAGTCATTTAATTCTGAATTTTCGCTATTTAGCGATATCCAACCATAATTATCAGTCCACAACCAGCCCGCCATTTCATAAATAGGTGTGTCAGCTTTAACTATTTTAAAGTGCATTAATAATATTGTCGCAACCGACAACAGAAAGATTAAAAATATCGGAATTATAAATTTAAAAAATTTCATTTTACTATTGTTTCATACATCTAATATTAGCATATGAAAGTTTATCATCTACACAATTAACAAACCATTTTTTTGAATCTCCACCTGCTGGTAAATTTATAGATAGAGCTCCATTACCATTATCACAAACTCCACCACCAGCTACTGCAACATAACCATCTGGACAACTCATTGAAAGAAATTTATATGGAGTTAATACAGTACTTATACTAACTTGTGTACATTTATTATTATCGGTTCCTCCATTCAAAGAACAAACAAAATTATTACAACCAAAACTACAAGAAAACACATTTAACATTGTACCTGCAACAGATAAATTTCCATTTATTTTTACATCATTTGAAAAAGTACTAGTAACAGCATAAACTAAAAATTTTTCTATATTTTTATCTGCAGTTCTCTTGTGAGCAATAATTAAAACACCATCCTTACCTTCTGTATTGTCTCCTCCTGTTTGAATAACAGCTGCTTTACCTCCATCAAAAAGGTTAGCACTGGCAATAAAATAAAGTCCACTTGTCGCATTTGATGATGTAAATACATGAAGTTGTGTTGTTTTCGCATTTTCGTTTCCAGACCAAATTATAGCCGGATCTCTCGTGTAAGAACTAATATTTAATATTCCTGATGGATTAAAAATACTATTTGCATTTGCATAAGGAGCAGAAGCAATTGACCAACCATATTGTGTTAAAATTATTTTTCCAGCTGGACCATCGCTGACATGTACATCTCTATTACCATCCCAATTTTGATTAACTCTTAATCCACCCACCAAATTTGTTGCGTTATTCCAGCTAAATACTTGAGCTCGATTGTTTCTAACAGATATAGCTCCATTAACATCTAAAGCTTCTTGGGGATTAGACATATTTACTCCAATTTTTTGATTATTACCTATAAATAAAAGTCCAGGATCTGCATTAAAAAAAAGAGTCTCTGAAGCTGATTTTTTAGCTGCAAACAAAGCTAATCCATTTTGATCTAAAGAAATTAATGCTGATGGACCATTAAAAACAAATTTTTCTTGACATTTTTCATTTTCATTATTTGGATCATTCTTAAAACAATATTCATTAATTCTTAATCCTCCCACTAAATTATCTTCAGTACCCCAACTATATAATTGAGCTTTATTATTAAAGATAGATATAGCTCCCGCAACATCAAGCTTAGCTCTTGGTGGAGAAGTTGTTCCAATAACAATGTCTCCATCGCCAGTAATTATCATTCTTTCTTTTCCGTTAGTATATATTGTTATTGGATTGTTACCCTCTTGTGATAAAAAAAATCCTTTTTTCTCTATAAGACTAACACTTGAACCAAAATATTTATCAATTATTCTAATTGTTGGGAAATCTATAGATGAACTACTTCCTCCTTCTATATCCAATAAAGATTTAGGAGAAGTTGTTCCAATACCAATGTTTTTTCCATCATTATATAAATTACTAGCTACTACCCACTTAGTACCATCATATCTTAAAGTTTGGCCAGAAGAAGTACCAAAAGGTAAAGTGTTGGTTGTACTAGTTGGCCAAGTATTTCTACAAACTCCTCCTAAACATAATCCTTGAATAGTATATATTCTTTTGTCAACTACTAAATCATGCTTAATGGTGCTGGTACCTGAAGTTGAAGTAGCATGTAACCAACTGCCTTTTATTTCTCCTGAAACATAAGTATTGCCGGAAGAATATATATCGCCTCCAAGATTTATTTTTAAAAGATCTTTATTAGAATTAGAAGAACCTAAATTTTTAAATCTTAAATCCTGACTGAGCTTATCATGATAAATTGTCCAATAACTTCTATCCTTATTAACCTGAATATTAATTCCTGCATTATCAGCAGATTCAATCCCTAATATATGTAAAAAATTAGTAGGGGCATTAGTTCCAATACCAATAAATGTTCCATTGTTATACAAATTACTAGCCGCTATCCACTTCTTATTAGTACCATCATATCTTAAAGTTTGGCCAGAAGAAGTACCAAAAGGCAAAGTGTTGGTTGTACTAGTTGGCCAAGTATTTCTACAAACTCCTCCTAAACATAATTTATTTGCTATATTTACTTCTCCTGTAGAAGAAATTGTTAGATAATTATTTGATGAATTAGCTCTAAAAATAAGATCACTAGTATTAAGAGTAGGATCAGTACCAATAAACCACTTTTCGCTTCCACTATTATCTAATCTTAGTCCTGAATATTGATTATCTGCTCCATTAATAGCTATTATGTTGCCATTTCCTGATCCATTTCCAACAACTAATTTAACATTGGGAGAAGTTGTTCCAATACCAATGTTTTTTCCATCATTATATAAATTACTAGCTACTACCCACTTAGTACCATCATATCTTAAAGTTTGGCCAGAAGAAGTACCAAAAGGTAAAGTATTTGTGGAAACAGCAACTCCACAAACAAAAGAATTTCCATTCCAAATTATTGAATCGCTTGTAGTACAATTAAGACCTTCTCTACCGCCATTTAAAGTAAGAGAATTATATTTTCCAATAATTTGTCCACTAAAATCTGTATCTGTTCTTAACGGAGGAGCAACATTATTGCTAGGAGGAGCCGAACTTGGTCCAATCCACTGTGCTTCGACTGAATCATACCCTCCTAAAAAATAAACAGCAAAAAAAGCCAGTATAAAAACAGCTAAAATAGGCAAAATTACTGGCTTTATTATTATATTATTATATTTTTTCTTAAACATAATAAATTGTCACCTTCAAATTTTAAAAAAATAAAATTAATTAACCTTTTAGATATAAAATTGACTTATCCACAACCATTTATTATAATTTTATTATACAATATTTTTTACCAAATAACAAAATATTAAATCATGACAAGGTTAGAAAAAGAAAACAAATCTCAACACCAAAGTTTTAATAAATTCTCTAATCATTTAAAAATCGCTCTTGAAAATGCGAGTTCTTTAGCATACCAATTAGGCCATAAATCTATAGAATTAGAACATTTATTATTTGGTTTAATTTCTCAACGAGGAAGTTTAGCTGGAGAGGTAATAATTTCTTTAGGACTAACTTTAGATAAATTAAAACCTCAAATACAATACTTATATCCAATAAAATTAGGAGATTTCTTAGAGGTTGTTGATTTTTCTGAAAAATCTAAAAAAACAATAAACTTAGCTGTAAAAATTGCTTATCAATATAAGCACAAATACGTAGGAAGTGAACATTTACTTACTGCTATGTTACAAACAAAAACTGAAGAATTAACAAAAATTATTAGAGAAGCAAATATAAATATTGTCGATTTTGAAAGAAAAGTAGCAAACATGCTTAAATCTTCTAGTAAATTATCAGAAATAACTGACAATTTTAAAACTTCCTCTGACTTAAAAGAAATTGAAGATGATAGTGAACCAGAATCTCGTAGTTTACTTGATTTTTTTGGCAAAAACTTATGTTCTCAATCAGTACAAAAAAAGATAGACCCAGTAATAGATAGAGAAAAAGAAATTGACCGTATTATAGAGATTTTATGCCGTCGCACCAAAAACAATCCCCTACTTTTAGGCGATCCCGGAGTAGGAAAAACTGCTATTGTTGAAGGTTTGGCTAAAAAAATATTACAATCAGAGGTTCCTGAAGTACTTATAAACAAAAAAATATATTCAATTAATATGTCATCTTTAGTTGCTGGCACTTCTTATCGTGGTGAATTTGAAGCTAGAATAAAACAATTAATTGATGAGGCGTCTTCTAGATCGGATATAATTTTATTTATTGATGAAATACATACAATTATTGGCGCTGGTTCTGCTTCAGGTTCAATGGATGCGGCTAACATTTTAAAACCAGCTTTAGCTCGTGGAGAAATACGTTGTATTGGCGCTACAACTTTCTCAGATTATAGAAAATCTATTGAAAATGACCCTGCTTTAGAAAGACGTTTTCAAATAATTAAAATAGAAGAACCTGACAACATTAGTACAAAAAAAATCTTAACTGGACTTCGTCCTTATTTTGAAAATTTTCATAAAGTTTCTATTAGCGACGAAGCTATTGATTCAGCTATAGAATTAACCCAGAGATATCAACCAGAAAAATTTTTACCAGATAAAGCAATAGATGTAATTGATGAAGCGGCCGCTGGAGTAAAAATAAAACGCAAACCATCAAAAATAGAAATTGAAACAAAAAAAATACAAAATTCCTTATTTGAACTGAATCGAAGTCTTAAACAAGCTATAAACAACGACCAAATGGAATTGGCTGATAAACTTAAAGAACAAATTGATTTAATAAAAGAAAATATAGACTCACTTAATAAAAAAATTACTAAACAAAAGAATAAATTATCAGGAAAAGTAGGCTCAAAAGAAATTGCTCGGGTTGTAGCTAAACAAACAGGAGTTGAAATAACTACTTTACTGGCTTCAGAAGAAAAAAAATTATTAAAATTAGAAAAAGAAATAAAAAATGAAGTTTTAGGACAAGAAGAAGCTATTTCAACTTTAATTAAAAAAATAAAAATTTCTAAAGCTGGTCTCTCAAATTTAGACAAACCCTTAGCTTCATTTTTGTTTATTGGTCCTTCTGGAGTTGGCAAAACTTACACCGCTCAACTTTTAGCAGAAAAGTTATTCGGTGATCGCAAAGCTTTAATCAGAATAGATATGTCTGAATACAGCGAAAAATTCAATGCTTCTAAATTAATAGGCGCTCCAGCAGGCTATGTTGGCTACAAAGAAAGTGGGCAATTAACTGAAAAAGTAAAGCATCGTCCTCATTCTCTTGTTTTATTTGATGAAGTAGAAAAAGCTAATAAAGAAATTTTTGATTTACTTTTGCAAGTTTTAGATAGTGGAGAATTAACAGATGCGACTGGTCGAAAAATAAATTTCAAAAATACTATTATAATTATGACTTCTAATCTCGGTTCTCGTTTTGCTCAAGGTAAAAAGGATATCGGATTTCTAAAACCAGATAAAAGCAATGAATTAGAAAATAAAATGTTGAAAGAAGTAAAAGAATGGTTTCGTCCAGAATTTCTTTCTCGAATTGATAAGATAATATTTTTTAAACCACTTAATAATAAATCACTAAAAAAAATAATCAATAAAGAGATTAACCAACTAAAAAAATCAGTTTCTGATAAAAAAGGGGTAAAGATAAAAGTAGATAAATCAATTATAAATGTAATACTAAAAAAAGTAATAGCAATAGAACAACACTCTGAAGTAAATCAAGGGGTTAGAGCTATAAAAAAAATAACACAGGAAGAATTAGAATCAATAATTTCTGAAAAAATACTTTCTATAAAAGACATAAAA
>CAYVUR010000005.1:0-34348 GCA_964455185.1 uncultured Gammaproteobacteria bacterium | reverse complement strand
GTCGGTGGTTCAAATCCACCCAGGCCTACTAAAAAATTGATAAATTGCTAAATTTTAAGAAATTTTTATATTTTAAGCAGGCAATTAGGACGATTAGCTCAGTTGGTTAGAGCGTCTCGTTGACGTCGAGAAGGTCAGAAGTTCGAATCTTCTATCGTCCACTAATATTTTTTAACTTATAAAATTAAAGTTGATTAATTTTGTAAACTAAAAACGCCTGTTGGGGCGTTTTTATTTTAAAGTGATACCATTAATATGGATAATAAATTATGGATAAAGTTAGTAAAAAATTAATTAAATGGCAAAGAGAAAATTTAAATACTTCTGAATTTATTTTTATTGAAAAATTATTAAAATGTTTTCCTCAAGCGAAAATCTATTTAGTTGGTGGCGCGGTTCGTGATATTTTAATTAATCGTTCAACTAAAGATTTTGATTTTGTTGTAACAAAAGTTGAAGCTAAAAAATTAGAAAAATTTTTATTAGAATTAGGTGAAGTAAATTTGGTAGGAAAAAGTTTTGGAGTATTTAAGTTTATACCTAAAGGTTTTCATGTTGGAGAAAATAATTTTGAAGCGATTGACATTGCTTTACCGCGTACTGAGATTGCTGGCATGAGTGGTGGTTATAAAGATTTTGAGGTACAAAGCGATAAAGATTTACCAATCGAAAAAGATTTATCACGTCGTGATTTTACTATTAATGCTTTAGCTTGGGATTTAGCATCAGAAGAATTAATTGATTTATTTGGTGGAATTTTTGATATCGAAAATCATATAATTAAAGCAATTGGTAATCCAACTTTACGTTTTCAAGAAGATTATACTCGCATGTTGCGCGCTATTAGATTGGCCTGTCAGTTAGGATTTACGATTGAATCACAAACTTATCAAGAAATAAAAAAGAAGGCTAAACAAATTAAAAAAATCGCTAAAGAACGTATTAATGAAGAATTTACTAAAATTATTATGTCTGATCGAGCTGAATTAGGAATTAGAATGATGCAAGATATTGGATTACTTAAAGAATTAATTCCTGAATTGGAAAAAACTTATGGTGTTGGTCAAAATCGTCATCATATTTATGATGTTTTTGAACATAGTGTTAGAGCGTTAGGAGCCGCAGCGGAAAGAAGCTTTAAATTAGAGGTTAGATTAGCGGCATTATTTCATGATATTGGCAAACCTTTAACTAAAGAAGGGCAGGGATTAGACTCAACTTTTTATAATCATGATATTGTTGGCGCTAAAATAACTAAAAAAATTCTTAAACGCCTTAACTTTTCTAATAATATTATTGATTATGTAACCCATTTAGTTCGTTATCATATGTTTTATTATGCTTTAGATATAGTTTCTGATTCAGGAGTGCGTCGTTTATTATCACGTATTGGCAAAGAAAATATTGATGATTTTATTAATTTACGTATTTGTGATCGTTTGGGCATGGGAAGGCCAAAAGCTAAACCCTGGAAATTGATTGAATTAGAAAGAAGATTCAAAGAGGTACAACTTGATCCTATTACACCCAAAATGTTAGCCCTTAAAGGCGATGAATTAATGAAAATACTTGGCATTACTCCGGGACCAAGAGTAGGTTTAATTTTAAATGCTATGTTAGGAGAAGTATTAGATGACCCCAAAAGAAATAATCATGACTATTTAGTTAATCGAGCTAAAAAATTAAATCAATTAAAAGACGAAGAATTGAAACAATTACATCCGGACATTAAATTTTATGAAGAAGAGCGTCGAAGAAATTTGCATAAAGAAAGGTAAGATAATTTTATGAAAAAAATAATTATTAAAAAGGAAGATAGTGGCAAGCGTTTAGATATTTTTTTATTTGAATTAATTAAAAAAAATAGTCGTTCGCAAATTAAAAAAATGATTTTAGGAGACATGGTTACAGTTAATGGAGAAATGCCAACCGTTCATCGTTTTCTTAAAGAAGGAGATATTGTTGAAATAAAGGAAGGTGAATTACAGAACGTTTCTTCTAAGAAGAAATTTATCAAGTCAAAATTAAAATCATTTGGAACAGAAATTTTTTCTAAAATAAAAATTATTGATGATACACCAGAATATTTAGTAATTGAAAAACCTTCGGGACTTTTGGTACACCCAACTAATAAAGGAGAAACTAATACTTTAGTTGATTGGTTAATTGCTAAATATCCTGAGTGTCGAAAAATTGGAGAAGATCCGGCTCGCGCTGCCATTGTTCATCGTTTAGATAAAGAAGTTTCTGGTTTAATGGTAATTCCTAAAACTCAAGATTCGTTTGAAAACATAAAAAGACAATTTAAATTAAGAACGATTGATAAAAAATATTTAGCTTTAGTTTATGGAAAAATAAAAAATGACTCAGGAGAAATAAACTTTCCTATTAAAAGATCATCAAGCAAAAAAGGAATGTTTGCGGCTTTACCTATTGGCGCTGATACTGGCAAGAAGGCTTTAACAGTTTATTCTGTTAAAGAAAGATATAAAAATTATACTCTTTTAGAAATAGAAATTATGACTGGTCGTACTCATCAGATTCGTGTACATCTTTTAGCTATAGGTCATGGTATCGTAGGTGATCCTTTATATAAAAATAGAGGTATTAAAGAAAAAAATACTCCTAATAGAATTTTTTTACATGCCGCTGAATTAGGCTTTACTGATTTGAAAGGAGAAAGACATCAATATCAAAGTCTTTTACCACAATCGCTTAGAGATTTTTTAAGAAAGATAAAATAAGAAAATAATAAAAACGCCCGCATTATTGCAGGCGTTTTTATTATTTATAAAATATATTAAATTACATCATTGAACCATAAGGATTCATTCCGCCCATTCCGCTATGTTCGTGTTCTTCTTTTTGTGGTAATTCAGAAACAGCGCATTCAGTAGTTAAAATCATAGCTGCTGCTGAAGCGGCGTTTTGTAAAGCGCTGCGAGTAACTTTTGTTGGGTCAACAATTCCTGAAGCAATTAAATCTTCAAATTCTCCGGTTAAGGCGTTATATCCCATGTTATCAGTTAATTTTTTAACTTCTTCAACTATAACTTCACCTTTAGCTCCAGCATTATTAGCAATTTGTTTTAATGGTTCTTCAATTGCTTTGGCTAAAATTTCTATACCAATTTTTTCTTCTCCAGTAACTTTAACTTTATCTAATGCTTTAGAAGCTCTAATTAAAGCTGTTCCTCCTCCTACTACAATACCTTCGGCAATAGCGGCACGAGTCGCGGCTAAAGCATCTTCAATACGTAATTTCTTTTCTTTCATTTCGGTTTCAGTAGCCGCTCCAACTTTAATAACAGCAACTCCCCCAGCTAATTTTCCTAATCGTTCTCTTAATTTTTCTTTATCAAAATCAGAATCAGATAATTCAATCTCTCTATTAATTTGAGCTATACGATCTTCAATAGCTGATTTATCGCCTCGACCATCAACGATTGTGGTATTATCTTTGGTAGCTACTACCTTTCCAGCATGTCCTAAAGCATTTAATTCTGTATTTTCTAATTTTAATCCTAAATCTTCTGTTATAACGCGACCACCAGTAACAATAGCAATATCCGCTAACATTTCTTTGCGGCGATCACCAAAACCTGGAGCTTTAATGCCTAAAACATTAAAAGTGCCGCGTAATTTATTAACTACAAAAGTAGTTAAAGCTTCACCATCAATATCTTCGGCAATAATAACTAATTCTTTGCGTCCACTTTGAGCTAATTTTTCCAATAAAGGTAGAATTGATTGTAAAGAAGAAATTTTTTTGTCAGTAATAAGTATAGGAACATCAGAATATTCAGCTTCCATTCTTTCAGCGTTAGTAATCATGTAAGGAGAAATATAGCCACGATCAAACTGCATTCCCTTAACAATTTCTTTTTCAATACCAAATGATTGGCCTTCTTCAACGGTTATAACTCCATCATTACCAACTTCTTCTAAAATTTCAGCAATAATTTCTCCTACTGCTTCATCGTTAGCAGAAATAGAAGCTACTTGTTTTTTTTCTTCACGAGAGGAAATTGGTTTACTAATTTTTTTTAGTTCTTCTACTAAAGCATTAACACCTTTTTCAATGCCATGACGAACAATAATAGGGTTAGCTCCAGCCGCTACATTTTTTAATCCTTCGCTAACAATCGCTTGAGCTAAAACAGTAGCGGTAGTAGTACCGTCTCCAGCAACATCATTTGTTTTACTGGCTACTTCTTTAATAAGTTCGGCGCCCATGTTTTCAAATTTATCTTGCAATTCAATTTCTTTAGCAATAGTTACTCCATCATTAACAATCTGTGGCGCGCCGTAACCTTTATCTAAAACAACATTTCTTCCTTTGGGTCCAATAGTTACTTTAACAGCATTAGCTAATTTATCTACACCATTTTTCAATTTAATACGAGCCTCTTCATTAAAAATTATTTGTTTTGCCATATCTTAAAATTGTTATTATTTATTATTCAATTATTGCCAACACATCTTCGTGGCTAATAATTTTATACTCCTCTTCATCAATTTTGATTTCATCTCCTCCATATTTAGAATAGAGGATTTTTTGACCGACCTTTAATTTTAGTTGAGAAATTTTTTCTCCTGAACCTATAGCGATAATTTCACCTTCAGTTCTTTTTTCTTTACTTACACTTTCCGGTAAAACAATTCCGGATTTAGTAATTTCTTCTTCTTTGACCGCTTTAACTAGTAAGCGATCTCCTACTGGTTTAATTTTCATAATTATTCTTAATTTATTAATTATTTTTTAATTTTTAGCACTCTTAATTATTGAGTGCTAAATGATTTCTTATGTCATTTTAAAAAACGTTATCAATCTTGTCAAGAGGTATTAAGATTGCAAAAATGTTATAATTATTGTATTATAAACTAGCTATTAAAGTGTAAGTATATTATTAGAAAAAACTGGGAAAAACTAATAACCAGGTTATTAGCTTTTTTATTAAAAGCCTTATTATTTTTTGGCTATTTTTTAAGAATTTTTAGTAATTTTATTTTAAAAAAATTAGCTCCTTTGGGTAAATTTTTATTATATTGGCTGATTTTACCAATTTATGGAAAATTTTTAGTAATTAAATCTAAATTTCAAAAAGCTTCAAATGAGAAAAAAGATAGATTTATTTTAATTTTTACTAATCGTTATTTAATACATTTTATTATTGCTTTAATTGGTTTAGGGGTTTCTATTTTTAATATTTTAGGCTATGAAACTAAAGATGATTATGGACAAAAAGCTTTAATGTATAATTTGGCTGGTATTAGTAATACTGAAATAATAGAAGACTCAACTATAGTTAAAGAAGATTTTAAGGTTTATAATTATCAAGATCCCTCTTTATTTATGGAAGAAGGATCTTTTATTTCAAACAATTCAATTGATAATGATAATATTTTTACTGATAATGTTACTACTCAAGGAGATTTAGCCTTGATTAATCCAGATATAATTAATACTACAGAAGAAACAACAATTAAAGGTTCTCGAGGAATTAGAGAATATGAAGTAGTTGAAGGAGATACAATTGCTAAAATTGCTAATAAATTTGGTGTTTCTGTTAATACTATTCTTTGGGCTAATGGGCTATCTTCAACTTCTTTAGTTAAACCAGGACAAAAATTAAAAATACCTTTAGTTTCTGGTGTGGTGCATACGGTAGTGAAAGGAGATACTTTAAGTAGGATTGCGCAAAAATATGCTGTTTCTGAATCAACTATTAGAGAATATAATATAATTGATGGTGATAAACTCTCAATCGGTCAGGTTTTAATTATTCCTGGTGGTAGATTAATAGAAACTCCAAAACCCAGACCTTCTGTTACTGTAAAAGTTTCTAGACCCGCTTCTGATAATAATATAGTTGTGTCTGGTACAGGAAAAATGTCTTGGCCTAATGCTTGTTATAGGATTTCTCAATATTATAAAGGGTGGATTCATACAGGAGTTGATATTGCTTGTCCTAGTGGCAGCGCTATACGTGCCGCCGATGACGGAACAGTAATTAGAGTTCAATATGGACGTACTGGATATGGCTATAATGTTATTATCGATCATGGTAATGGAATTTCTACTTTATACGCTCATATGAGTAGAATAGATGTAGTTGTTGGTCAGTATGTTGCTAAAGGAGAAGTTATTGGTGCTGAAGGTTCGACTGGTAGATCAACTGGTCCGCATCTTCATTTTGAAGTTAGAATTAGCGGTTCTCATGTTAATCCGCTTAATTATATTAGGTAATAAAATTAATAATTTATTTTAATTTTTATTCATTTTTAATCCTATATTGCAAGGCTTCCGCTAAATGATGGGATTTAATAATTTCACTTTCGTCTAAATCAGCAATAGTACGAGAAACTTTTAATATACGAAAGTATGAACGAGGAGAAAGTCTCATTTTTTCTACTGCTTGTTGCAGTAAATTTTTTCCTTCATAATCTAAAATACAAAAAGTTTCAGTTTGCTTTGAACTCATTTCACTATTAGAAAAAATTAATTCTTTTTTAAAGCGAGCTAACTGTATGTCTCGTGCTTTTTGAACTCGTAAACGAACCATCTCTGATGTTTCTGTTAAGCTGGTTTGAGCTAATTCTTCAAATTTAATTCTTGGTACTTCTAGATGTAAATCAATTCTGTCAAGCAAAGGACCAGAAGCTCTTTTTTGATAACGTAATACTTCAGTTGGTGAACAAAGACAATCTTTTTCTGGGTCATTAAGATAACCGCAAGGACAAGGATTCATAGCAGCAACTAATAAAAATTTTGCTGGAAAGCGGATTGTTCCAGAAGCTCTAGAAACAGTAATCATCCCATCTTCTAAAGGTTGTCTTAAATTTTCTAAAACAGATTTAGGGAATTCTAAAAATTCATCAAGAAATAAAACGCCTCGATGTGCTAAAGAAATTTCCCCAGGTTTAAGATTGGCTGTCCCACCAACTAAAGCAATTGAAGAAGCACTGTGATGTGGCGCTCGAAAAGGTCGAGAAGTTATTAATGGTTGCTCAGCTTCTAGTAATCCGGCTGCTGAATAAATTTTTGTAACTTCTAAACTCTCTTCTTGTTCCATGCGCGGCATAATTGAAGGTATGGTTTTTGCTAACATAGTTTTTCCTGACCCTGGTGGGCCAGAAAAAAGTAAATTATGATTACCGCTAGCTGAAATTTCTAAAGCTCTTTTAGCGCAATCTTGTCCTTTGATATAAGAAATATCAATATTATAAAAATTTGTTTCAGAAAAATTATCAACTTCTTTTTGATAAGAATTAATAAGATGGTTTCCTCTAAAATGATTAATTAAGGTTATTAAATTATCAACCGGATATATTTCTAAATCCGGTATTAGAGCAGCTTCTTTAGCATTAATTGAGGGTAAAAATATTTTTTTAATATTATTTTTACGACAAGCAATAGCAAAAGAAATAACGCCTGTTACTGGTCTTAATGATCCATCTAAAGCTAATTCTCCTATAAATAAACAATCATGATTTATAGTTGGTATTTGTTTAGCTTGAATTAAACAAGCAACAGCAATTGGTAAATCATAATGAGTGCCAGTTTTTTTGATATCAGCTGGAGCCATATTAATGATTATATTGCCACGAGGAAAATCTAAGCTAGAGTTTTTAATAGCGCTACGAACTCTACTTTTACTTTCATCTATTGCCTTGTCAGGTAATCCAACAATAATCATTCCGGGCATGCCATGTGGTGAGTGATCGACTTCAATTTCTATTATTTCAGAATCAAGTCCAATTAAAGCAGCGGAAAAAGTTTTTGCTGGCATAAGTTTAATTTTGTTATTATAGTAATTAATTATTAAAATTATAACATGAACTTTATATTTTAGATAAAAATATTTTTTAATTGAAAATTTTATTTATAGATGATTTAGACATTTGACTTTTTATTAAAAATAGGTTATTATTTTAAAGTAATTTTTAGAAAATAATAGTATGTCTAACGAAAAATTGAACAAAGATTGGCATGATAAAGTATTGCCATTAATAAAACCGGGTGTAACTATTAAAGTACATCAGATTATTAAAGAAAAAAATACTAAAGGAGAAGAAAAACAACGAATTCAAATTTTTGAAGGCATTGTTTTAGCTCGTCGTGGTGGCATGGGTAAAAGTGCTACTGTTACAGTTAGAAAAATTGCTTCTGGTGGAATTGGAGTAGAGAGAATTTTTCCTCTTTGGTCTCCGGCTATTGCTAAAATTGATTTAGTTAAAGAAGCTAAAGTTAAACGTTCTAAATTGTATTATCTTAGGAATTATCCTAAAAAATTATCAGAAAAAATATTTAATTAAGTTAGTAAGGTTTAAAAACCTTTTGCTGACGTGGCGGAATTGGTATACGCGCATGTTTGAGGTGCATGTGCCTTCGGGCTTGGGAGTTCGAGTCTCCCCGTCAGCATTAAGCACGCCTAGCTCAGTTGGTTAGAGCACCTCGTTTACACCGAGGGGGTCAGGAGTTCGAATCTCTTGGCGTGCATCAAATTTAAATTTATATGTTTATTTCTATTATTATTGGAATTTTGATAGTTATTTTAGGAGTAGCCATGGTTTGGAAGCCAAGATTTTTTGTTGATTTTGTCGGACATCAGGAATGGGCAGAAAAAGTTTTTGGAGTTCATGAAGATGATACTGCTTTTAAGGTTATAGGAATAATTGTTATTTTAATTGGAGCTTTTGTTATGACAGGAATTATTAATGATATTTTAATGTGGTTTTTTGCTCCAACTTTTAGAGCAGCAGAAAATTTAAAAAAATAATTTATGGGCCTTTAGCTCAGTTGGCTAGAGCACCTGCTTTGCAAGCAGGGGGTCAAGGGTTCGAATCCCTTAAGGTCCAATTTTATAAAAGAGTCTCTTTTTTATTCTTTCTGATATAAGAGCATCATAAATAGTTAGGTTATGGTTAATCCAGAAAAAAAATTAAGTGGAGGAGATGCAAAAGTTGAGGAGTATGTCCGTCGTATTCAGAGTGGAGAGTCAAGTGAGGAAATTATGCGCGGACTACCCGATTCTTTTCGTAAATCTATTGAGGCTAGACTTAATCGTGGAAGAGATGCTGAAGAAGAATTTGCAGAGTCAGATTCTATTTCTCAAGAAGCAAGGCAGAAAATAAGGAAAATGGCTCAGGAAGATAAAATCAACTCGACAAATAGAGCTAATGAAATTAGAGTGAAATTGGGTATACCAATTCAATCAATTGAACAATCACCAGCGGATGCACTAGATACAGGATTACTGTCGGAAGAAAAACAAAAAGCTAGAGACGTTAAAGCTATTTTTGATGCTATGAGCGAAGCACTTAAGGGTGCAGGTCTTGAAAAAGTTAAAGAGTATGATGAACGATTGAGAGCGGCCATGGCGGGTAAACCGATAAAAATTGGTGATACTGTAGCTAATTTAATGTCTGATTTTAAACGATTCACAAGAATTGATTGGACTCCCGATTTTAATTTTGATAAATTATTTGCTGAAGATAGAGAGAAACCTAAAAATTATAATGACGTTGGCAGTCAAGAATTGTCGACAGAGAAAAAAGCTAAGTTGATCGAGGAGCTAAGGCAAAAGTATAATGATATAAAATCAAAGAAACGAATGACCTTAGAAGATCAAATGTTTATGGTTTCTCATGGAATCAATCCTGAAAACAATGAAGCTTTCCCTACTGTAGATGGCAGTATAGGAATAAATTATGACGCACATGGAGTTGCGAAATCACAACAGTTAGAACAATTATTGAATTTATTGGATAATGGAATAAGTAAGGATCGTGATTTTTATACTGCACCCTTTGAAGTGCCAGTAGATATTAGGCCGGCATTAACTTCTGTTTTAGGTGCTGGTGGCGGTACTGCCTATAAAGATGGTTTAGCAGTTTTAACCTCGGGCTATAAAGAAACAATAAAGGACAACGGCATTAAACACGTGTTTATTAATGATGTTTTTTTAGATCTTAAGGAATTGCTTGAAAAAGCATACCCACAATACCAGTTTCATCTATTAAGCGAACAAAAAGCAGTTTTGGAAGGAGAAGCTATTGAGGCTGAAAAAAGAAACTAAATTTATAAATATTTAAAACTCTTAATTTCCTAAAATATAAGTACTTTTTGATGGATTCTTTTAATGGTCTTATAAATTGCTATAAGTTTGGAATAACGGAATTGTTATCAACAAAAGATTTAAACAGGTATTAATCCGTATTTTAAATTTATGCGAAGTACAAAATGTATTAAAAATTTTTTTTTATTTTTTTTAACCAATCTTTAATTATTTTATTTACATCTCTATTTTTAGGTGAATTATTATTATGATGCCCGAATTTATATTTAAAAATATCAGTTTTAATTTCTCCTAATAAAACTCGATAAACTTCACAGGCGATATATTTAGCGGCAACATTTAATCTTCCATCAGATTCAAAACGTCTTACCGATACATAAATTTTGGGTTTTTTAAGTATTTTGAATTTACCAAATTTTTTAGCTCGAGAAATATATTCATGATCCTCAGCCAATTTAAGCGCTTCATTATAACCTCCTATTTTATCATGAAGAGATTTTTTTATTAAAATACAAAAACCTCCAGCATGAGGATAAAAGTATTGAGTTAATTGAATATAAGCATTAGCTACCCCATGCATCATTTGATCTATTAATTTATCACTAAGAGGTATAGCAGCACAAGTGGCCGCATCAGCCCCTTTTTCCTCAGCTTCTTCAATTAAAAATTTAAGAAATTTTCCTGATAAAAAAACGTCAGAATCAAGAAATAAAAGCCATTTACCTTGAGCTTCTTTAGCACCAGCATTGCGTCCTACAGCTGGTAATCCTCCTTTAACAATTTTAACTCCATATTCCTTAGCAATTTCAGTGGTTTTATCAGTTGATCCAGCATCAGCAAGAATTATTTCATAATCTTTAAAATCTTGGTTTCTAATAGATTCAAATAAAATAGGTAGATTTTTCTCTTCATTGAGAGCAGGAATAATAATACTTAATTTGGGCATATTTAGTACATTATTAAGTATAATTCAAACAGTTTTTTTTGGCAATTTTTTATTTTTTTGATATAATTTTTATATAAAATTTTTACTTAAAAAATTATGTTAAGGAGGGACATTATTATTTTATTTTTTTCCGCTATTATTTTATTGAGCGGATTTTTATTTTTATCAAAAATTTCTTTAGCTTCTTTTGATAATTTTATTGAGCTGATTAATCATGACGGTATAATAGAAAACAATCTTTCTTGGAATTATATTAATTGTTCTACTACTACTGCCGAGTATATTATTTTGAAAACTAGTAGTTCAGAATTAATTAGTCCAGAAATTGATTTACCATTTTGTACTTCTGCAATTTTAGATTTTCAAGCCAGAACTTATGGAGGAGAAAAATATAATTCTTCAACTAATGGTACGACTTCTGATATTTTTATAAAAATAAAATCAGGAGAAATTGAAGAAAATATTTTATCTAAACCTGTAGCAGGTAATGTTATGTCTTCAACTGCTTCTATCGATTTAACTAAATATTGTGGCAATAAATTAATTTTAAGTTTTAATTCTTATAATGCAACAAGTTCTATTGGTTTTGGTTTAGATAATATTAAAATAAAATACCAACCAATTATTAATAATCAATTACCTGTTGCCAATGCTGGGCCAGATAAAGAAGCTATAATTGATGAATTAGTAGCATTTGATGGTAGCGAATCAAATGATTCTGATGGTTTTATTACTGATTGGAGTTGGGATTTTGGATCATTTCAATTATTAGGAGTAACTACTTCTTATGCTTTTAATGTCACTGGCACTTATCAAGTTTCTTTAATGGTTACAGATGATCAAGGAGCAACATCTTCTCCTGATTATATAATTATTAATGTTAAAGATAGAGAACAAACAAGTTCTACTGCTTCTTCCACTACCAGTACTATTTTTGCTTTTGGTGATGTTTTAATTAATGAATTATTACCTGCACCAACTTCAGGCAATAAAGAATGGATAGAATTATATAATAACACTGATAAATCTATTGATCTTTCCGGTTGGTTATTACTTAATAAAGAAGGTTCAAAATATAGTACTACTACGCTTTCTGGAATTATTGATCCAGATGACTTTTTTGTAATAGAAAATATTATTGGTAATTTAAATAATTCAGGAGACGAAATTATTCTTAAAGATTATTCAGGAAAAATTATTAGCCAAACTTCTTATGGAGATTTTTCTTCTTGTTATGATTGTGCTTGGGCTAGAAATGATATTGGTGATTATTTACTTACAATAACTCCCACAAAAAATGCGGTAAATATAATAACTTCTAAAATAATAAAAAATTCTGAAGGATCATCGAATATTTCTAATAAAGAAATTATTACCACTACTACTCAAAACAACACAACAACAACTACTCAAAAAGATATTTATCAAGTTCCTTTGTTAGTAATTATTAACGAAATTTATCCAAATCCTAATTCTGGACAGGAAGAATTTATTGAATTTAGGAATTTAGATACAAAACCAATAGATATATCGGGTTTAGTGATTGCGGATGCTTCAAAAAAGAAATTCAAAATTGCTTCCTCTACTATTTTATCTGCGGGAGGTTATGCGGTTTTTATACGTAGTCAATCTAATATTGCTTTAAATAATTCTGGTTTGGAAACAATTTTTTTGTCTTATCCCGATGGTTCAATAATTGATAAAGTTTCTTATAGCGGCAGCAAAAAAGGAAAGTCATTTTCTCGCAAAGATTCGGGTGAATGGCAATGGAGTGATGTGCCAACTCCAGCTCAAGAAAATATTTTTTCTTTACCGGCAGAAGAATTACCTATTATAAATCTTTCTGTTAGCACCAATAAGATGACAACTAAAAAGGTAACAACAAAAACCAAAAAAATCCCATCAGTTGTTGTCAGCAGTTCTTTAGATCAAGTGCGAGAATTAGATAATGGCTCTCGAGTTAAAGTTTCCGGAGTAGTTTCAGTAGTTCCCGGAGTATTAGGGGCGCAGATTTTTTATTTGGCTGGGTCAGGTATTCAAATTTATTCTTATAATAAAACTTTTCCTAATTTAACTTTAGGAGATAGAGTAGAAATTATTGGTGAATTATCAGAATCAGGTGGTGAAAGACGTATTAAAATTTCTTCTATTGGAGATATTAAAATTTTAGGACACGATAAGCCTCCTGAACCACATCAGATTTCTACTGCTGATTTAGGAGAAAATTATGAAGGTTGGTTAGTTATGATTGAAGGCGATGTTTTAGAAAAGAAAGGACGTAATATTTATATTGATGATGGTAGTGGGGCCGAAGCTAAAGCTTATATCAAAAGCCATATTGCTATAGAAGATTTAACAATAAAAGAAGGAGATAAAATTAAACTTATTGGAATAGTTTCTAAAACTTCATCTGGTTATAGAATTTTACCTCGTTCTATTCAAGATATAGAGATTATTAAAGGTGAGGTAAAAGGAGAATTTGAAACTGCTTCATTTAATTTTACTAAAGAATATTATTTATTTGCTCTAATTATTTTTTTAGCAGCAATAATAATTTGGTTAATTTATAAATGGCCTAATAAAAAAACCTCGAAATAATCGAGGTTTTTTTATTTATTTTTTTATTTTATCTTTATCTATTTCTTGATTTGTTTCTTTTATTTCTAAATTAGTTTTATTATTATCATCGTCTTGATTAAGTTTAATTCCATCTTCTCCAATAATATCAATTTTCCAACCAGTTAAACGAGAAGCTAATCTAACATTTTGTCCGCCGCGTCCGATGGCTAATGATAATTGATCCTCATTAACTCTAACTTTAGCTGATTTATTATTTTGATCAATTTCAATATTAGCTACTTTAGCTGGTGATAATGAATTTGTAATAAATTTAGCTGGATTTTCGTCCCAAAGTATAATATCCACCTTTTCATTATTAAGTTCACTAATTATGGTTTGTATTCTTGATCCTCTCTGTCCAACACAAGAACCAATAGGATCAATATTTTCTTCATTAGAAGCAATAGCTACTTTAGTACGGCTACCCGGTTCTCTAGCGATTGATTTAATTTCAACTGAACCAGCAGCTATTTCTGGAATCTCTTCTTCAAAAATAAATCTTACTAGTTCATTATCAGCTCGAGAAACCATAATCATTGAACCGCGTGATCCTTGGTCAACTGATTTTAAATAAAATTTCATGCGATTACCGATATTATATCTTTCTCTTTCAACTTGTTCTTCGGGTGGCATAATAGCTATGGCATTACCAATATCAACAAAAACATTTTTTCCTTCACGTCTTTGGATAGTTCCAGTAATTAAAGTATGTTCTAATCCTTTGTATTCTTCAAAGATTTTCATTCTCTCCTCTTCTCTTAATTTTTGAATAATAACTTGTTTAGCTGTTTGTGCTGCCATGCGTCCAAATTCTCCCGGCACTTCTAAAGGAGTAATTATTTCATCGCCAACTTTATATTTAGGATCTATTTTTTTAGCATCATTTAATTGTATTTCAGTTTTAGGATTAAATTTTTTTTCATCAATATTAATTTCTTGAATTTCTTCTGCTAAAAATGATTTTTGTGTTGATTGTAATTTCTTTTCTTCTGTTTTATTTTTTTCAGCTTCTTCTTGAGCTTGTTTTTCTGCTAAAGCTAAAGCGAAAGCAGCGGCAAAGTTTCCTCCCACTTCCTCTTTCATTTTTTTTGTTTTTTTCTTTTCTTTTTTAGTTTTTTCTTCTTCAGTTGTTTCTTTTGTTTCGTCAATATTTTCAACTACTGTTTTAACATCAAAAACTTTAACCTCGCCTGTTTTGGGATTAAACTCAGTAACAATATTCTGTAATTTATTGCCAAAATCTTTACGATAAGCAGCAGCTAATGCTGTTTCAATAGCTCGCAATACTACGTCTTCTGATAAATTTTTTTCTTGACAAATTTGTTGAATAGCCGCTTGAATAGGTGATTGACTCATATAATATTTAAGATTAATTTTTATAGTATTTATAGTATTTTTTACGAAAATTGGCAGCCCGTTAAGGCTGCCATATTCTATATTAATAATATCACGCTAATAATAATTTGTCAATAGTTAATTAAAATTTTCCCCACAGTTTTTAAACCATTTAATTTTGGCTCGATAATTATTTATTTCTATACTAATAATATCAATTCTCCATGCTCCCTGATAATTATTAGAAATTATCCATTCGTAGGCGCAATTAATTATGTTTTTGAGCTTCTGTTGATTAACAGCATATTCTGGTAATCCGTAAAACACTGATAATCTAGTTTTAACTTCAATAAAAACTATTTCTTCATTTGTTTTAATTATTATATCTATTTCATTTTTACCAGCGCGAAAGTTTGTTGTTATAATTTGGCAATTATGACGTTTTAAAAATTCTATTGCAATTTTTTCTCCATAAATTCCTAATTCCCTCCTACTTATCATATTATTTCTTTTTGGGTAGATATTTAATAAATTGTTTTTTTTGTTCAATTTGTTTTTTAATTTCTGGAACGGTTTTTATTTGATATTTAATAATTAAGAAAAGCCAAATTAAAGCGATAATAAACCAAATGATTAACCAAAATCTAGCAGAAATAAAAGGCGCTCTCTCATTTCTGGCTAGTACCATAATAAAGCCAAAAATTGATATCCAGCTTAAAAAAGAAATATATTTATCTGTTATTTTTTTTAGATAATTAATAGGTTTTTTATAAATTTGCCAAACTTTAATAGCAAGAGCAATAATAACTAAAGTTAAAAAGAAGATAAACATTACTTTAATAGTTTGCGGATAAGTGTAGGGACGCATTTCAAACATTCTGTTTAAATTAAAAAATTTTATAGGATCAAACATAATTTTATTATTTAATTGGTATAGTAAAAAGCGGATTATTCCGCTTTTTCGAGTTTAATCAAATATTTTTCTTTTGTAAAGTTTAAGTTTTAGTAAAAATCATTCCAAAATGATATGGACCAGCGTCAAATTCTTCAATTAATTTAAGGCCAATTGATTCAGCTAATTGTTTTATTTGTTGAGGATCAGGTCTATCTTTTACTGGAGGACCAAAAGGTGATCCTGTTTTTTTCCAATCTATTATCATTAATTTTCCTCCATTTTTAAGTAGTCGAGCCGTTTCTTTAAGAAAACCTTCATGTTTTACTGATTGAAAAAGAACATTATGTATAAAAGCTACATCAAGTGATTCAGCTGGAATATTAGTTGCTCCCGGAATTTCTAAATTAGACCAAACTGTTTTAATATTTTCTAGGCCTTCTTGCTTAATACGATTATTAACAGCATTTAATGCTGATTTTAAAATATCTACAGCAAAAACAAAACCCTTTTTGCCTACTGCTTTAGCTGAATTAATAGCATAATAAGCTAAATTACCACAACCAAGATCTCCTACTTTCATACCTTCTTCTAAACCTATTTTTTTAAAAACATTAATTTTTATTAATTCATTTCCTTTTTGTAAATCAGTCATATTTTTAAATTAGTAGTATCTATTTGAATTATACCATAAAAAGATAATAATAGTGAAAATATCGTTTTGTTTTTATCTTTTTTTTATGGTAGAATATCATTATATGGATAATGAAATACCAGCTAATAATAATACTATTAATTGGGAACCAATTAATTTTGTTTTTTATTTTTCTTTTACTAAATGGCCCATTTTAATTACTGCCATGATTGAATTATGTCTTAGATTTTTTTCTCTTAATATTTTTAATAATTTACTTTTTGGTACTCGTTTAGATTTTTTAATTTGGTTAATTAGAATAATTACTTTTATTTATTTAGGATATAAGATTATTAAAAATTATGGAGAAGAACCAGCTATAGGAGCTTTTGCTGGTGTAGTTGCTGGTTTTATTTTAGGATTAATTGTTTCTTGTTTTAGGTTTATTGAAGGTTTTAAAGTTTGGAAAATTTTTAATATTATAACTGAGACAACTACAATGACATTAGTTGGTTGTTTAGTAGTTTTTTTAATAGTTTATATTTGGGATTTAATCCCATTTTTTAAGAAAAATAATTAATATCAATATGTCAGAAAACAAAAAAATTTCTCAAGACGATAAATTATGGGCCGCACTTTCTTATTTATGGATTGTTAGTTTAATTGTTTTATCTTCTAAAAAGAATAATGAATATGTTCGTTATCATGCTAATCAAGGCGCTTTACTTTTTGTTTTATCCTTTATTGGTTTAATTCCAATAATTGGTTGGTTAGTCAGTATTTTTGTTTTAATACTAATGGTATTAGGGTTAGTTAAGGCTCTTCAAGGAGAAGAATGGCCTTTGCCATTACTTTCTGATTCGGCTAAAAAATTTGGTCAATGGTTGATAACTACTTTAAAATTATAAAATGAAAAGAACAAAAATAATTGCAACAATTGGACCAGCTTCAGAAACTAGAAAAATGATGGAAAGCATGATTTCTGCAGGAATGAATGTAGCTCGTTTAAATTTTTCTCATGGTAATTATGAACATCATTCTAAATTGATTGCTAATTTGCGTGCCGCCGCTAAAAAAACCGGGGCTAATTTAGCTTTATTACAAGATTTACAAGGTCCTAGAATTAGAATTGGAGAAGTTGTTAAAGAAGGAATTGAAGTTAAACCAGGAGAAGAAATTGTTTTAGTTCCAGAAGATTATTCAGTGCCTTTAAAATCAGCTAATTTGTTTATTCCTATTCAATATCCTCAATTATATCGTGATCTTGAAGTCGGTCATCAAATTTTAATTGATGATGCTTTAATTGAACTTAAAGTAAAATCAATAAAAAATAAATCAATTCGTTGTACAGTAATAACCGGAGGAATAATTAAATCCCATAAAGGGATGAATTTTCCTAAATCAATTATTAATTGTCCAGCGATAACACGTAAAGACCTTAAAGATGTTGAATTTGGTGTTGCTAATCAAGTTGATTATATTGCTTTATCTTTTGTTAAAGATGCTAAAGATATTATTAATTTACGTCGTCATGTTTTTAAATTAGAGAAAAAATTTTTGAAAAATAATATTAAAAATTTAGATAAACCATCAGCTAAAGGAAAGATAGGTGGCATTCATATTAGAATTATTGCTAAAATTGAACGCCGTGAAGCAGTAGATAATTTAGAAGAAATTATTGAGGCAGCTGATGGCATTATGGTAGCGCGTGGTGATTTAGGAATTGAAATGCCTTTAGAAGAATTGCCTTTGATTCAGAAAAAAATTATTGAAATGTGTCGTAAAGCTGGCAAACCGGTAATTGTTGCTACACAAATGCTAGATTCTATGATTCGTAATCCTATTCCGACTCGCGCAGAAGTTTCCGATGTAGCCAATGCCGTTTTAGATGGTACAGATGCTATTATGTTATCTGGAGAGAGCGCTACTGGTAAATATCCACTTAAAGCAGTTCAATATATGTCTAAAATTTCTCGCGAAATGGAAAAGAGAGAAATTTTAGAACAGGAAGGGCGTGAAGATGAATACAAAAATAATAATTCTATTACTCAAATAATTTCTTTTATTGCTCAAGATTTAGCCGAAGATTCTGCTGGCGCTAAATTAATTGTTTGTGCTACTACTTCGGGATTTACGGCTCGTAATATTTCTCGTTTTCGTCCTTGTGTGCCAATAATAGCTGTAACTCCTTCTCAATTAACTAAACATCAATTAGCTTTAAGTTGGGGTGTAGAGGCGCATATTGTTCCCTTTACTGATTCTTTTAATCAATTACTTAAGCATATTAAACAGTTATTAACAAAAGAAAAAATTGTTAAGAAAGGAGATAGTGTAGTTATTGTTGCTGGACATCCTTTTGGTTATAAAGGACAAAGTAATTTAATAAAAATTGAAGTTATTTAATTTTGTTAAAAAATAAAAATAAAAAGCCGAAGTTAATTCGGTTTTTTATTTTTATGATATAATTATATTAAATATTTTTTAAAAATATATGACAAAAAAGAAAAAAAATAAAAATGTTTTTAAAAAAAATTATAAAAAATTAATTTTATGGTTTAATCAATTATCTATTAAAGATGTTTCTTTAGTTGGCGGCAAAAATGCTAGTTTGGGCGAGATGTATCGTAAATTATCTAAAAAAGGGATAGTTATTCCTAATGGATTTGCTATTACTGCAGAAGTTTTTGATTTCTTTTTAAGAAAAAGTAAAATTCGCAAAGAGATTTTTACTCTCTTAAAAGAAACTAATAAGCGTAATTTGTCAATTAAAGCCAAAAAAATTCGTCATTTAGTTTTATCAGCTGAATTACCAAAAGAATTACAAGAAGCAATTATTAAAGCTTATCATAAATTATCTAAACAATACGGAGTTAGTGCTGCTGATGTAGCGGTTCGCTCGTCAGCGACGGCGGAAGATTTACCTAATGCTTCGTTTGCTGGACAACAAGAATCTTTTTTAAATATTTATGGTGAACGGGCATTATTGGAATCAGTCAAACGCTGTTTTGCTTCTTTATATACTGATCGAGCTATTTCTTATCGCATTGATCAAGGATTTAAACATGAAAAAGTTTTATTATCGGTTGGTGTACAAAAAATGGTGCGTTCTGATCTTGGAGCATCGGGAGTAATGTTTACTGTTGATACTGAGTCCGGTAATAGTAATGTAGTTATGATTAATGCCGCTTATGGTTTAGGAGAATACGTGGTAAAAGGCGTAATTAATCCTGATGAATATTATGTTTTTAAGCATACTTTAACTAAAGGATTTAAGCCAATTATTTCTAAACAAGTTGGTGATAAAATTAAAAAATTAGTTTATTCTGGCGATGTTTTTAGGCCAACTAGAAGTATGCCAGTAACTGAAATGGATCGTAAGAAATATGTTTTAGAAAATGAAGATATTTTACAATTAGCAAAATGGGCCATGATAATTGAAAAACATTATGGTCGACCAATGGATATTGAATGGGCTCGAGATGGTAGAAATGGTAAACTATATATCGTTCAAGCGCGACCAGAGACGATTGCTTCTCAAAAAGATAACAATATTTTAGAAGAGTATGCATTAATCGAGAAAGGAAAATTATTAATAACTGGATCAAGCGTTGGTGTTAAAATTGGTAATGGCAAAGCTAGAGTAATTAAAAAAACTGAACAATTATCAGAATTTAAAGAAGGTGAAGTTTTAGTAGCAGAAATGACTGACCCTGATTGGGAGCCAGTAATGAAAAAAGCTAGCGCTATTATTACTGATGCTGGTGGACGTACTTGTCATGCGGCAATTGTTTCAAGAGAATTAGGTGTGCCTTGTGTCGTAGGAACAGGTATTGCTACTAAAAAAATTAAAACTGGAAATTTAGTAACAGTTTCTTGCGCTGAGGGAGAAATTGGTAAAGTTTATGAAGGTAAATTGAAATTTGAGATTAGAAAAACTGATTTGACTAAATTACCACGACCTAAAACTAAAGTTATGATGAATGTTGGTAATCCTTATGCGGCGTTGTCTTTTTCTTTTATTCCTAATGATGGAGTAGGTTTGGCACGAGAGGAGTTTATTATTAATAGTTATATCAAAGTGCATCCTTTAGCTTTACTTAACTTTAATAAAATCAAAGATCAGAAAATAAAAGAACAAATTGCTGATATTACAATTAATTACCCCAAAAAATCGGAATTTTTTGTAGATAAATTAGCTGAAGGCGTGGGTATGATTGCCGCCGCCTTTTATCCTAAGCCAGTAATTATTCGTTTATCTGATTTTAAATCTAATGAATATGCTAATTTAATTGGCGGTTCTCAATTTGAACCATTAGAACCTAACCCAATGATTGGTTGGCGTGGCCCTTCTCGGTATTATAGTGATAAATATCGTGCTGCTTTTGAGTTAGAGTGTCAAGCTTTACGTAAGGTGCGTGAGGAGTTTGGTTTAAATAATATTAAAATTATGATTCCTTTTTGTCGTACTATTGATGAAGCTAAAAAAGTTATTAGAATTCTTAGAGAAAATAAATTAATTCAAGGTAAAAATGGTTTAGAAATTTATGTAATGTGTGAAATTCCTTCTAATGTAATTTTGGCAGAAAAATTTGCTGATATTTTTGATGGTTTTTCAATTGGCAGTAATGACTTAACTCAATTAACTTTAGGTGTTGATCGTGATTCTGAATTAGTTTCTAATGTTTATGATGAAAATAATGAAGCTGTAAAAATAATGATTGCTAAAGCTATTAAAGAAGTAAAATCTAAAAAAAGAAAAATTGGTATTTGTGGTCAAGCGCCTAGTGATTTTCCTGATTTTGCTAAATTTTTAGTTAGAGAGGGTATTGATAGTATTTCTTTAGTTCCTGATACTGTTATAAAAACCACTTTAGCAATATTAGCTCAAGAAAAGAAATTAAAGAAAAAACGCAGTCGTTAATTTTTGATCTTTGACATTATTTTAAAATATGCTATTATAATTAATATATTTAGTTCTTTTTATATTTTATTGGTTGCTACAGATCATGGTGGTCTGTTAGTATACAAAAGTGTCCCAACAGTAAAAGGAGGATTTTTTATGTTCTTAGTGCGTTTCCAGTATTTTGATGGATCCGTGAAGTATTTTAAAGTTGGGCCCAATTATACTGCGGTCAAATCCTTTATTGAAGGAGTGGTTGGCCAGAGTCACAAGCTGAAACAACAGCTTGATCCAGATGGCAGTTTGGGTATTTTCGCCCCAGTTAAGCGTTATGTGATTAGGAAAAAAGCGGGAAAATTCATTGGATTTTCCCAGGTTCGATTCCAAGAGGATGGGATGAATTTGAGTCGAGGATTACATCGCAAGCATGGCGATGTTAAGGAGAAGGAGTCGAGACAGATCGAATGTCGCATTTATGGTGACGGAAGTCACTTTTCGCAAGTGGAGGCGGTCTAAATTAGAGGAGGAAAGATTTTGCCGGTTGGGAGCATAAAGGTCCTGACCGGCCTTTTTACTTTTAGATTTTTATCATATGAATTTCTTACATAATTTTAATCCGCAACCAATTTTATTCGAATTAGGGCCACTAACTTTTCATTGGTATGGACTAATGATAGCAATTGGTTTAATGTCAGCAATTTTTGTTTCTACTTATTTAGCTAAATCTCGTGGTCGTCATTCAGATGATATTTATTCTTTAGTATTATGGTTAATAGTTGGTGGAATTATTGGTGCTCGTTTGTATGATTTTGTAATTATTGAATTTGATTATTTTATTCAATATCCTTTTGATATTTTTAAAATTTGGCAAGGTGGATTAGCAATTCATGGGGCAATTATTGGAGGAATTATAGCTCTTATTATTTGGTGTAAAAAAAATAAACAAAGAATTTTAGATTGGATTGATTTAATAATAGTTGGTCTTCCTTTAGGTCAAGCAATTGGTCGTTGGGGTAATTATTTTAATCAAGAATTATTTGGCGGTCCTACTAATTTACCTTGGGGAATTCCAATTGATATAAAATTTCGTCCAATTCAATATTTAAATTCAACTTATTTTCATCCTACTTTTTTATATGAATCAATGCTTAATTTTGTTTTATTTTTATTTTTATTTTTATTGATAAGAAAAAATAAATTACCACCCGGATCAATAACTTCTTTTTATATTATAGGTTATGGTTTAATTAGATTTATGATGGAGTTTGTTAGGATTGATAAAACTTTAATGATTTTTGGTTGGCGCCTTCCCCAATTAGTTAGTTTGATAATGTTTATAATAGGTTTAATTATGCTTTTTATTTTATTTAAAAAAAATACTAAACAAAATACCTCTCTATAAAAGAGAGGTATTTTTTAAATCAGTTTCTGCGGACCAAAGATTTAGACGCGATGGACTGATTTGGCCAGGCAAGAAAATTTTCGAAAGTATTATTCGAGCCGAAGCCCAAATAAAACTTCCAAATAATTCCCATGCTTGTCGTGCCTAGCCGAATCAGTCCACCACGCGTTTTTCTTCCGAAGAAGAAATAAGAATTTTCTCAAAAAATATAATGGAAGGTGACAATTTTTTGTGAAGGTATTTGTTTTGGTCCGCAGAAACTGATTTAATGTGCACAACCCTGCAGACAAAGAAAGTATATTAAGGTAAATTCCAAGCCGAAGCCGAGAAAATCCTCCATATAATTCCTATGCTTGTCGTGCCTGCAGAGCCGTACCCATTAAAATATCAGATTTAATTTTTTGTTTAAGAACTAAACAGGATATTTTATCAAAAAAAAATTAAAAAGTCAATAATTTAATTTTTATTGAAATAAAAAATAGCTAATTTTAGCTAAATTAATATTTTTAATACAACTATTTTATATTGATATGATAATTATATATTGATTTTACTTTATTATCAATAAAAGAGTTTATCACAATTTATCCACTGATATTAAAAATTTTATTTTTTGATTTTTGTCCTTTTTTTATACTTATTTTTGATTTAGCTATTCCTAAATAATCAGATAATAATTCAATAACTGCTCGATTAGCTTGTCCTTCAATTGGTAAAGCCGATGTTGTAATTAAATATGACCCATCAGATAATTTTTCAATAGAATTTTTTTTAGCATTAGTTTTTATTTTAGCTTTAATAATCATAACAGCTCCAATATTTTTAATTCTATTTTTTTTATTTTAGTATCGTAAATAGCAAAAGTCGCTTTTTGAAAAACACCTCCTAAAGTTCCCGGATTAATTATTTGGCAGTTGTTATTAAGAGTTTCCATCCATGGTTTATGAGTGTGACCATAAAAAATTAATTGATAATTTCCTTCTTGTGTCATTTTTTTGGCTGTTTCTGGAAAATGACAAAAACCAATTTTAAGATTTTCAATATTTAATTCTCCCTTATCACCATGGCAATTAGTATTAGAAAAATTTTTACAAGCACGAGGTATAGTTTCATGATTACTAGCATTACCTAAAACACAATGAAAGTTAATTTTAGCTGGACCAAAAAATTTTGTAATCATTTCTGAAGTAGTAATATCTCCACAATGAATAATTATTTTAATTTTGTTTATTTTGGCCCACGATAAAAATTTTTCAATATTAGAAACATTATCATGAGTATCAGAAATGATGGCTAACAACATATTATCTAAAGCTTTTTAATTTTTTTATATCATTTAATAGCGCTTGATCTTTGTAATCTTTATGTGGCGTTTCTAAAACTAGATTAATTTTTAATTTTTTAGCATAATTAACAACAGCTTTAAATCCTTTTAAGCCAATTTTACCTGCTCCAATATGAGTATGACGATCTTTTTTAGAATTAATTTCTGTTAAAGAATCATTAGCATGAATTAATTTTAATTTTTCTTTACCAATAATTTTATTAAATTGTTTAAAAGTATTGTTAACCGCTTGGCTAGTGCGTAAATCATAACCAGAAGCAAAAGCATGTGCCGTATCAAAGCAAATTCCTAATTTGTATTTTTTGAGTTTATTATAATGAATTATATTGGCTAATTCTTCAAAAGTATCACCAATAATAAAGCCAGATCCAGCAGAAATTTCTAACAATAATTCTGTTGAACCTTTATAATTTTTCATAATTTGTTCTAATCCTTCAATAACTTTTTTTAATCCTTTTTTTTCTCCTAATTCTTTAGAACTACCTAGATGCGTTATAACATATTTAACTTCCAAAAGAGAACCTCGCTCTAACTCCTCGCTAATAACTTTAATTGATCCATAATAGATGTTGTTTTTAGTAGAGGCGAGATTAATATAATATGGAGTGTGGATATAACTTTCTAAATTATACTTTTCGCAGTTATTTTTAAAAGCAGTAGCTAGTTTTATTGTGATTATTTTTGCTGACCCTCCTTGTGGTGGCCGAGAGAAAAACTGAAAACATTCACAACCAGCTGATACGGCTCTTAGAGGTGCTTGACTAATATCGCCAGCAGCAGAAATATGCGCTCCTATTTGAGGATATTTGATAGACATGAAATTTGTAATTAATACATAAATTGTAAACTTTTTATTGTTTTTAAGCAAACAAATTAATTATTAAAAGTTAGAATTTTTAAATATAAATTATTTTATCCATAAGCTTTAAGAGTAGTCAAAACTATAGTTTCTAAATCGCTATATTGCGGTTGCCAATTAAGTAGTTTTTTAGCTAAAGCATTACTAGCATAGAGCTTGGCCGGATCGCCGGGGCGACGTGCTACTATTTCTACATTAAAATCAACCCCAGATTGTTTTTTGGCTTCAGTAATTATATCTTTAACACTTAATCCTTGCCCGGTTGCCAGATTTACTATTAAGTTTTTGTTTTTTTCCGTTAAATAATTTAGTGCTTTAGTATGGGCTGTTGCTAAGTCGTCAACATGAATATAGTCGCGAATGCAAGTACCGTCATCAGTAGGATAATCATCACCAAAAATTTGTAATTTTTTTCGTTTACCGGAAATAGTCTCCATTACTATCGGCAATAAATTTTGTGGATTTTTTTCTAATCCTCTTAATTCGCCTTCATGGTCATAGCCAACAGCATTGAAATATCTTAATGCAACAAAATTAATAGCTTTGAGTTGAGAATACCATTTGAGAATTTTTTCAATTTCTAATTTAGTAAAACCGTAATAATTAATCGGTTCTGTTGGGTGATTTTCATCTAATGGTAGATATTTAGGTTCTCCATAAACGGCTGCAGAAGAAGAAAAAATGATTTTTTTTATGTTTGCTCGGCACATGGAATTGAGAATATTGATAGTGCCACAGAGATTATTGATAGAATATTTTTCTGGATTAATCATTGATTCGCCTGCCGCTTTAAAAGCCGCTAAATGAATAATTGCTTCTTGGCCAGGCATAACTGAATCAAGCTGATGAGGAAATAAAATATCTCCTTTAATAAATGTTGCTGCTGGTAGAACATTTTCTTTTAGGCCAGTAGATAAATTATCAAAAATAGTTATTTGATGCCCTTGTTTAATTAATTCTTTACAAACATGACTACCGATGTACCCGGCTCCGCCGATAATAAGTATTTTCATATTTTTATCATTTATTTCTATCTTAACTTAAATCAGCTAATTAACCAATCATAATCTATTATAATAAAAAAAGCGCCATAGCGCTTTTTTTATTTAATATTATTTAATAATTATTTTTTTTAAGTATTCAATTACTTTTTTATTTCCTATTGAGTTTTTGAGATAATCTTTATAAGTCTCAGTGTTTAATTGTTTTAAGACATCTGGATTAGCTGGATAGTGACTGGCAATATCATTAATTTCTTTTTCAATTTCTTCAGAAGTTACTTCAAATTTTTGTTGCTGATAGATTTCACGAGCTAAAATTGAAGTTTTGACGCGTAATTGAGCTTGAGGTTTCATACCTTCTTTTAATTCCTCAATATTTTTGTTAATAGATTTTAGATAATCATCAAAATTAAGCCCTTTCATCGTAATATTATCTTCTAATTCATGAATCATACGATGTATTTCTTCATTTATTAAAATTTCTGGTAATTCTTCAAATTCACAAACTTTAACAGCTTCTTCAAATAAAGCAATTTCTAACAATTGTTCTTGTTTATTTTCTTCTTCTTCTTTTAAGTTTTCAGCAATTCCATTTTTTAGATCAGCAACCGTATTATATTTATTACCAGAAATTTCTTTGGCAAAATTATCATTAAGTTCAGGTAACTTTACTTCATTAACTTCTTTAACTTTTACTTTAAATTCCGCTGGCTTGCCTGCTAAAGATTTTTCAAAATATGTTTCTGGAAATTTTAATTTAAACTCTTTTTCTTCTCCAGCTTTCATGCCAATTAAATTATCTTCAAATCCCGGAATAAATTTTCCTTCGCCAATAATAATTGGATAATCCTGACTTTTTCCATGTTCAATTGGTACGCCATCACGATAAATATCAAAATCAATTTTAAGAGCATCACCAGATTGAGCGGCTCGTTCTATTTTTTTTTGCGTAGCCCGCATTTTGCGGATTTCTTCAATTATTTGATTAACTTTTTCATCAGTTATTTTAATTTCTTCTCGTTTTAATTTTATTTTTGAAAAATCTCCTAAAGTAACTTTGGGTAAAATAGGAACAGTAGCTTTGTAAATAAATGAATTTTCTGGAGCCATTTTTTCAATATCTATTTTAGGTTGCCCAATACTTACTAGTTTGTTTTCTACTATAATTTGATAATATGTTTTAGAAATAATATCATCAATTGCTTCTTGTAAAATAGTCATTTCACCAAATTTTTCTTTAACAATACTATAAGGCGCTTTACCGGGACGAAACCCTTCAATTTTTGCTGTTTTTGAAATTTTAATAGCTGATTTTTCTAAATATGGTTTTAATTCTTCGGTAGAAAGTTCAACGGAAATTTCGACTAATGATTTAGGTAATTTTTTTATTTCTGTTTTCATGTTTTTAAAGTTTTTAAGTAAATATTTATTGATAAATAATATAATAAAAGATGCTGATTGTCAAGGTAAAATATTGAATAATAATTGTCTAAATGTTAAGATAAATTCGTATGGAAGAAGATATCTCTCGCCTTATTTCGCCTGAAGAATCAGGATCAGATGGAGTTTTTGATTGGGCTTTACGCCCTAAAACTTTAAATGATTATATCGGGCAAAATTCGGTAAAAGAAAATCTAAAAATTTTTATAGATGCAGCTAAGACTCGATCTGAGCCATTGGAACATGTTTTAATTTTTGGTCCCCCGGGTTTAGGTAAAACTACTTTAGCTCATATCATTGCTAATGAAATGGGTAGCAATATTCGTGTAACTTCTGGACCAGCTATTGAACGCACAGGTGATTTGGCTGCTATTCTTACTAATTTAAATGAGGGCGACATTTTATTTATTGATGAAATTCATCGTTTAAACAAATCTATTGAAGAAGTTTTGTATCCAGCCATGGAAGATTACGCACTTGATATCGTAATTGGCAAAGGGCCTTCAGCTAGAACTTTACGTTTGAATTTACCTAAATTTACTTTAGTTGGCGCAACTACTAAAATGAGCGGTTTGTCATCTCCTTTACGTGATCGGTTTGGTAATATTTATCGTTTAAATTTTTATGACCATAATGAAATTAAACAAATATTATTACGAGCTGCAAAATTATTAAACGTAGATTTACATGAGGACGCTAGCATTGAGATTGCTAGTCGTTCACGCCAAACTCCGCGTGTTGCTAATCGTTTATTGCGTCGTGTTCGTGATTTCGCTCAAGTCAAAAAAGATGGTAAAATAGATAAAGATACAGCTCGTGAAGCTTTGATTATGTTGGAGGTTGATGATTTAGGTTTAGATGCTATTGATCGCAAATATTGTCAATTATTAATAGAAAAGTTTAATGGAGGTCCAGTAGGTCTTAATACTATTTCTTCAGCTCTGTCTGAAGATATTGATACTGTAGAAGATGTAATTGAACCATTTTTATTACAATTAGGATTTATTAATCGTACATCTCGCGGCCGAGTACTTTCGGAGCTTGCTTATAAGCATTTTGGTAAATCTATTCCAGAAAATTTACAAAAAAAATTATTTTAAAATATGTTTTTGGCAGAATCATTTCAACCTACAATTATAATTTTTTATTGGTTTTATTTAGTAGTAGTTGTTATTTTTTTATTTTTATTTTTAGTAAATCTATATCATTTATTACGTTTTGGTTTTTTTAGTTTTATTAATTTAGGTGTCATCGCTATATTTATTTTGACATCTTTTTCTTTAATTATTTTTTCTTTTTTTGTTTTACAAACTTTTGATTGGAATACTCCATTATTTAATTCAAATATTTTAGGAACTTTTTTAAGTAATTTGTTAGGAGGATTAAATTTATTTAAATTTTAAATATGGTAGGATCTAAATTTATACCAGGACGACGTCCCGGAGAAGAAGTAATAGCCCATTTTTGGCGTCACCCTGTAATATTTATAGGCATTTTTTTAATGTTTATTTTTCTTTTTTTAATTCCTTTATTTTTTTATTTAACAATAAGTAATTTTTTGCCATCATTATTAGAACATCCAGTTTTACTTCCTTTACTTACTGTATTATTATTTTCTTATTATTTATTCATGTTAACATTTTCACTTAATGTTTGGGTTGATAATTATCTTGATGTTTGGACATTAACTAATATGAGAATAATAAGCCGCAATCAATTAGGCTGGTTTAATAGAACTAATTCAGAATTAGAACTTTCTAAAGTTCAAGATGTAGCCGTTGATCAGAAGGGAATTTTTGCTACAATTTTTAATTATGGTAATTTACATGTTCAAACTGCTGGAGCCACTGAAAGATTTTTACTTAGAAATGTTCCTAATCCAGTAAAAGTAGCCCGTTTGATTCATAGATTATATGAATAGTATTAATAACAGAAAAAAAGAAAAATTGAAATTATCCAATTTTGATTATAAATTACCCCCAGAATTAATCGCTCAAGAACCAATTAAACCGCGTGATGTTGCGCGGCTTTTAGTTTTAGATAAGAAATCAGGCAAAATTACACATCAACATTTTTTTGATTTGCCAAAAATTTTACAGCCAAACGATGTTTTGGTGTTTAATAATTCTAAAGTTATTCCTGCAAGATTACAGGGTAAAAAAAATACAGGGGGTAGGGTAGAAATTTTTTTATTACAGCCAATTAGTAAAAAAATTTGGCATTGTTTAGTCAAAGGAAAAATTAAATTAGGTGAAAAAATAACTTTGACGCCTCAAATTATAGCTGAATCAGTTAAGCAATTAGAAGATGGTCGCGAATGGCTAATTAAGTTTAATGTTAATAATAAAGAATTATTTTATTTAGGAGAAACACCTACTCCGCCTTATGTTAAAAAAAAGATAAAACTAAAAGATTATCAAACTGTTTTTGCTAAAATTGAAGGATCAGTAGCCGCTCCAACTGCTGGTTTACATTTTACAAAAAAATTATTACAACGTTTAAAGCTAAAAGGAATAGAAATTGAATTTGTTACTTTGCATGTAGGATTAGGAACTTTTGCTTCAGTTGAAACAGAAAATATTTTAGAACATAAAATGCATAAAGAATGGGCCAGTATTGATCTATCTACAGCTAAAAAATTAAATCAAGCAAAAAGTCAGGGTAAAAAAATAATTGCCGTTGGCACGACTACTTCTCGAGTATTAGAAAGTTTTTCTGATAAATCAGGAAAAATTAAGGCACAAAGTGGTTGGGTTGATATTTTTATTTATCCAGGTTATAAATTTAAGTTTATTGATGGATTAATTACTAATTTTCATTTACCTAAATCTACTTTATTAATGCTAGTTTCTGCTTTAGCAGGTAAAAGAAATATTGATCGAGCTTATCAAGAAGCAATAAAATTAAAATATAAATTTTTTAGTTTTGGTGATGGCATGTTAATTAAATAATTTTTAGTTTGACATAATTATTTTATTTTTGTAAGATATTTTATTCTAAATCAATCATAACATGGCCTTTACTCAGAATCAGCAGGTTTTTGAACTTGTTAAAAAAAGTCGTCAAATACTGATAGTTATCAGACAAGATTGGGATGGCGATTCTTTAGCTTCAGCCTTATCTCTTTTAGATTTTTTACGTAAGTTAGATAAGAAAGTTGATGTTGCTTGTTCTAAATTTAAGCCGTCAAACAGTTTTTCTTTTTTACCATCAAGCGAAATTAAATCAAAGTTAGATAATTTACAAAAATTTGTTATTTCAGTAGATATTACTAAAACTGAATTAGGAGAATTTGAATATGATGAAGCAGATGGTAGATTAAATATTTTTATTACTCCTAAATTAGGACAATTAACCAAAGAAGACGTTTCCGTTTCAATGTTTAGTTTTAAATATGATTTAATTTTTTTAATTAATTCACCAGATTTAGAATCTTTAGGAGATATTTATCAGTCTAACCCCGATTTTTTTTATACTGTTACTAAAATTAATATTGATCGTTCATACAATAATGAATATTGTGGTGATATTAATTTAGTTAATTTAACTGCAGCGGCTACTACTGAAATTTTATTTGATTTATTTAAAGAATGGAATGAAGATTTAATTGATGAAAATATTGCTACTTGGTTATTGACTGGAATAATTGCAGCAACTAAAAATTTTAAATCAACTAAAGTAACGCCACACATTCTTAATTTAGCAGGAATTTTAATTGCTAAAGGAGCTCGTCGTGACCAGATTATTCAAAATTTATATCAGTCACGATTTATTTCAACTTTGAAATTATGGGGCAGAGTTTTATCAAGACTTAATAATGATTTAGACGATAAAATAATTTGGTCAATTTTATCACGTCAGGATTTTTTAGAAACAGCCACTTCCCCAGAAGAATTAATTGATGTAATTGAAGAACTTATTATTTCAATGCCTAAAACAGAAGTTATTGTTTTGTTATATGAAGATAATCAAAGTAATATAATAAAAGCCATTGTGTATTCAGTTAAGAAACTTGATGCTATGTATCTTACTCGTAAATTTGAACCAGAAGGTAATAAGGAAATGGTAAAATTTTCTCTGTCAGAAAAAAATTTAGCGCAAGCGGAACGGGAAGTGATTGAAGAAATTAAAAAACAAATTTTATAATTTTGATATAGATAAATAAATAAAAAATCCCTAATTTAGGGATTTTTTATTAAAATTATTATTAGTAAATGGGGAATTTCTTAGTTAGATTTATTACTTCTTTTTTAATTCTTTTTCTTAATTTAAAATTTTTAGGGTTTTTTAATATTTTAGCAATCCATAGTCCAATTAATTTCATTTCTTTTTCTTTCATGCCTCTAGTTGATAAAGCGGCTGTACCAATACGTAATCCAGACGGTCTAAAAGGAGTTGCAGAATCAAATGGGATAGTATTGGCATTAGTATAAATTTCAGCTTCAGCTAAAATATCAGCTGCTTGCCGTCCATCAATTTCTAGATTACGTAAATCTATCAATAATAAATGATTATCAGTTCCTCCAGAAACTAATCGTAATCCATTTTTGTTTAAAGTTTCTGCTAGCATTATTGCATTTAAGATGGTTTGTTGTTGAATTTTTTTGAATTGTTGTGTTTGTGCTTGAATAAAGCAAGCAGCCTTACCAGCAATAATGTTTTCTAATGGACCGCCTTGCAGTCCAGGAAAAATTGCTTTATCAATAGCTTGAGCTAAATTATTTTTACAAATAATAAATGCACTACGCGGTCCTCCCAAAGTTTTATGTGTAGTTGAAGTTACAATATCAGCATAAGGAAAAGGTGAAGGGTGCTTACCTGCCACAATTAATCCAGCAAGATGAGAAATATCAGCTAATAATAAAGCATTACATTTTTTAGCAATCGCGGAGAATTTAACAAATGATATTTTGCGGCTATAAGCAGTGGCGCCGCAAACAATCATTTTTGGTTTTTCTTTAAGGGCTATTTTTTCTATTTCTTTATAATCTAAGGTTTCTGTTTTTTTATTAACGCCATAAGATACAAAATTAAATAATTTACCAGAGAAATTAACTGGAGAGCCGTGAGTTAAATGTCCGCCTTGTGATAAATTCATACCTAAAATTTTATCACCTATTTTAAGTAAACCTAAATAAACTGCCAGATTAGCAGAAGAACCGGAATGTGGTTGAACATTAGCGTGCCAATTTTTATTAGAAAGGTTAAACATTTTTAAAGCTTCAGCGCAAGCTAATGATTCTATTTTGTCAATAAATTGATTTCCGCTATAGTATCTTTTACCGGGATAACCTTCAGAATATTTATTTGATAATGGTGAACCAATAAATTTTAAAATTTCTGGTGAACAATAATTTTCAGAGGCAATCATTACTAATCCTTTTTGTTGACGTTTTATTTCTTGTTTTATTAAGTTTTTGATTTTGTTCATAAATTATAAGTGAATAATTCACTTCAATTAAATTAATTAAAATTAAATAAAAAATTTTTAGATTTAATATTACTTTAATAAAGGTTTGCTTTTTTATATAATAATAGTATTACAATAATCTTTATTTTTCAATTATGCAGCGTTTTTTTATACCCCAAGAAGATTTTTATGATGATTATATTATTAGTCATGATAAAGGTTTAATTAAACAATTAAAGAAAGTTTTGCGAGTTAAAGAAGGTGATAAATTTTGGTTATTTGATGGTTCAGGATTAGAGTATTTAGGACAGCTTATTGAATTATCAATTAATCAGGTAAAATTTTTAATTATTGATAGACGCAAAGGTTTAGCTGAAATTGATTCTCAAATTGTTTTATATCAAGCTTTAATTAAAGCTGATAAATTTGAATGGATACTTCAGAAAGCTACTGAATTAGGCGTAGCAGCGATAGTTCCAGTTATTTGTACTCGTTCCATTGTTCGCCAAGTAACTTCAATTAAAATGAAGCGATATCAAGAAATTTTAAAAGAAGCAACAGAACAATGTGGTGGAGTAATAATTCCGGAATTATCATTGCCAGTTACTTTTTTAGAAGCAATTAAGCATACTATTAAACAACCAGGAATTAAAATGATTGCTTGGGAGAAAGAAGATAAAACTGAATTAATTAAAGCAAAAAACGCTAGTATTTTTATTGGTCCAGAAGGAGGATTTACCGAAGAAGAAATAAATTTAGCTAAAGAAAATAATGTAATGCCAATTTCTTTAGGTAAACGTATTTTGCGTTCCGAGACAGCGGCTATAATATCTTTGGCAAAACTATTGTAAGGTTTGACACTATTATTCTTTTAGAATATAATTAGTAAAGTTAAAAGAAAGTTATTTAAATTTTGAAATAACTTTTAATGATATGGAAAAACAACAACTTCAAGAATTTAAAAAGCAATTAGAAGATAAAAGAAAAGAAATAGTAGAACAATTAGATGTTATTGGTTCTCTTGCTGAAGGAGCAGAAACTAATTTTAATGCTGATTTTCCTAATTATAGTGATAGCGCTTCAATAGAAGATAGTGCTAATGAAGTAGCAGATTATACTACTAATTTATCTTTAGAGCGTGATTTAGAAAGCCAATTAAGGGATATTGATAAAGCTCTCAAAAGAATTGAAGAAGGCAAATATGGTATTTGTAAATATTGTAATAAAGAAATAGAATTAGAAAGATTAAAAATTAGACCAGAATCAACTTCTTGTGTAGCTTGTAAAAAATCTCTCAAAGGGCAAGTAAATTAGAGGTATGTTTAAATTAAGAAAAAACGCAGTAGCTTTATTGGTGTTAGCTGCGTTTTTTATTTTAGATCGATTATTAAAATTTTATTTTATCAAAATTATCTTATGAAAAAAACATTGGAGAAGAAGGCTATTTATATCCTTTACAAAGACTCAAAACCTAGTCCAACTT
>CAYVUR010000004.1:9228-51789 GCA_964455185.1 uncultured Gammaproteobacteria bacterium | reverse complement strand
TAATTATTATTTTAATTTCTTTTTCTTTTTCTGTAGTAAAAGCAGAAGAAAATAACGAAACTACAATAAATGATTTAAATAAACAAATAAACGAACAACGTGAACGCATTGATAAATTAACTAAACAAATAGAAGAATACAAAAAAAGTATTTCTACAACACAAAAAGAGGCAATAAATTTAAACAATCAAATTAAAATAATAGACAATCAAATAGCTAAAACTAATATTGATATAAATTTAAGAGAAGAAGAAATAAAAAAGACAGAATTAGAAATAGAAAAAATAAATTTAGAAATAAATGAAAATCAATTATTAGTAAAACAACAAAAAGAACAATTAGCTGCTATGATAAGGTTACTTGCTAGATATGAAGATAAAGATTATGTTTCAATTTTATTATCTAATTCTTCTTTTTCTGAATTTTTTGACCAAATAAAGTATTCAGAAGATCTACAAGAAAATATACAAAAAAAATTAAATCGCATTAAAGAAAAAATTAGTGACTTAGAAAAAAAACAAAAAGAAAGAGAGTCTAAAAAAAATGAATTAAGTAAAATATTAAATAGATTAGAGGACGAAAAGCAACAACTTGCTTACCAAAAAAACACTAAAAATTATTTAATAACTCAAACTAAACAATCAGAAAAAAAGTTTCAAACTTTAGTAATGGATCTTAAAAAAGAACAAGCCGCGGCTAATGCCACTATCTCTGCTTTAGAAAAAAAATTAAGAGCTGAATTGGCCAAAAAAGAAGGTTCTAAATTTAATTCATTAGGCACAGCCAGGCTTGATTGGCCAGTAAATAGCAGAAGAATTACTTCAACTTTTCATGACCCAACTTACCCCTATCGTAATTTATTTGAACATTCAGGAATTGATTTAGGCGTTGGAGAGGGAACTTCAGTAAAAGCAGCCGAAGCAGGCTATGTAGCTCAGGTTGGTATTGGTACTAAATGGTATGGTAATTATGTTATGATAATACACAACAATAATCTCTCTACTTTATATGCTCATCTAAGCAGTGTGAATGTTAAAGCTGACCAATATGTAACTCAAGGACAATTAATAGGTTTATCTGGAAATACTGGATTTTCATCAGGACCTCATTTACATTTTGAAGTAAGATCAAACGGTGTACCAGTAGATCCTATTAATTACTTACCATAAGTTATTTTATAAAGTAAATCTTTAAAAATTTAATGCTTGACAAAGATATTGACTATTTTCTAAGAAAAAAAGATAATATTAATAGGCTATTCTAGCCTTAAAATTTAAAAAATAAAAAACAAAAATATGGAAATATGTGCCAAATGTGGCATGCCCATGGAAGCAGATAGTCATTGTACCTGCGATCCATCTCTTTGTTATAATTGTTGTGCTTGTCCTCCGGATTGTACTTGTGGTTGCAGTAATATGGTAAATGATTTAGAAGACGAAGAAGAAGATTATAATGAAGAAGATTATGATGAAATAAACGATGAAGAAGAAGAAAATGAGGATTATTAATAAATAAATTCACCAAAATAAACAAATAAAACGCTGTTAAAACAGCGTTTTATTATAAAAATTATTTGCTTCCACTATGAAATTTTTTATAAACATCTCTTAATCTAGTATTGGTTACATGAGTATAAATCTGAGTAGTTGCTATATTACTATGTCCTAATAACTCTTGTACGGACCTTAAATCAGCTCCTTGTTCTAAAAGATCTGTAGCATAACTATGACGTAAAGTATGAGGGGTAGCATCAACTGGCAAACCAGCCATTATGGTATATTTTTTTACTATAGCTTCTATAGCTCTAACAGATAAACGATGTTCATCATCTTTTTTATTACTGGGTCTATAATTAATAAATAGGGGAGGAAACATATCTGATTGTCTAGTTTTTAAATAAAGACCAAGATAATGCAAACATCTAGAAGAAAAATATATTGTTCTAATTTTACCGCCCTTACCAACAATAGAAAGTTCTAAATCTTTTAATTTATTGTTTATAATTCCAGAAATATCAAATTGTTTTAAGTTAAGCGAAGTTAATTCTGAAACTCGAGCACCCGTAGAAAAAAGTACTTCTAATATAGCTCTATCTCTAATACCTGAAACTTCAGTTAAGTCTGGCATAGACAATAAATGTTCTACTTGTTTATATAATAAAAATTTTATTTGTTTATCTTTATCAGTTAATTTAGGTAGTTTAATTTTTTCTGAAGGCATGGCTTCAATATCTTTATCAGCAAAATAATTAAGTAATTGCCTTAAAGCCCTTAAATAATAACTTTGGGTTGTTTTTTTTAAATAAGCGCCATTATGGTCCTTCTTATGAGATAAATAAAGCCTAAAATCCCAAATATGTTTATCTGTTAATTGATGAGGCTTTATATCATTTAATTTATTATTTTTAAGCCAATTAATAAAAACTTTAAGAAAATTATGGTAATTACGAGAAGAAATAGGGCTTAAACCTTTTTCAACTTCACAATATTCAAGAAAATCAGGAATATGCTTAATTAACGGTAAATTAGATTTTTCCATATTTATTTAATTTTTTTATTAAATAACAACGATTATCCTGTGTTATACGAAGTTAAATATATTATAACATAACTGTGAAAATTATAAATTTCACAGTTATCCCCAACTAACTTTATTTATAATAAACTTTATCTCCATTTCTTAAATCTATATAATCAAATTTTTTACCTTTTAATTTCTTAGAAAGAATAAGTAATAAATTTTCTGTTGATTGGCTTATAGGTATATTAATACTAAAATAAGCACGCCAACCATCTGGTGATACTAAATTAACTTGATCTACTCCCCCGCTCTCATAATTTTTAATTTTAATGTCAGCTTCTTTTAAGATTTTATCTAACTCCAAAATAAAATTAACAAACCTAGACGATACTGGATTGTCACCTATGTTAACATCTTGCATTACATAAACTTTAGGAAATTTTTGACTATATTTATTAATATCATCTATAGTCATTTGTTTAATAATAGCACCATTAGAATCTAAAAAATACTGCGCTTTTAAATTATCAAAAATTAGATAAGCGGCTTTCTCTTCTATTTTAATAGTAATTTTACGCCAACTTTTTTCTATTTCTAATTTATCAAGTAAATATTTATTGTTTATTTCTTTCTCTAAATTATTTTTTTTAAAAAAAAGTAAATTATTTCTAGGAAATATCAACCAAATTCTTCCTTTCATTTTTTCTTTAACCAAAGATTCAATTTCCTCAGAATTAATCATATCCGCTCCTTTTACCTCTATAGTCTTTATTTTAAATAAATCGCTGTAAAGAATTAAATAAATTAAAAAAATAATCAGCAAAATGCGGATATATAATTTGGTATTAAATTTTGACTTGGAATCATTTTGACGCTCAAAATAGGGATTATTATAAGATTTATTAAAGTAATCTCTTTTTACATGGCGTCTAACTTGATTACCAGAATAAGAATAATCCTCAATCATTATTTAATTTTAATATAAAAATACATCTAAAAATTAAATTCTTATCTTGATATTTTTTCAAAACCGCAATATTTATGTAAAACTTTAGGAATTATAATTGAGCCATCGGCTTGCTGATTATTCTCCATTAAAGCAATTAAAGTACGACCTACAGCTATCGCTGTTCCATTTAACATATGTAAATAATCAATTTTACCTGTTTTTGATTTATATTTAATATTAAGTCCTCTAGCTTGATAATCAGTACAATTGGAAGTAGAAGTAATTTCTGCCCAATCGCCTGTTTCTGAACCATCTTTAGCTGGTTTTCCGGGCATCCATGCTTCTAAATCATAAGTTCTAATTGAAGGACCACCTAAATCAGCTGTACAATGATCAACTACTCGATAAGGAATTTCTAAACCATTAAAAATTTCTTTTTCAATTGATAAAATTTCTTGATGAGCTGCTTCAGATTGTTCTGGAGTTGTATATTGAAACATTTCAACTTTAGTAAATTGATGAACTCGGAACATGCCTTTAGCAAATTTAGAATAAGATCCAGCCTCAGTACGAAAACAATGACTGACAGCTACATATTTTTTAGGTAAATCTTCCTCATTTAAAATTTCATTTTTGTGATAACCACCCATAGTGATCTCAGCTGTACCTATTAAACATAAATCAGTATTTGCTATATTATAAACTTGAGTAGATTCCCCACGTGGATTAAAACCTAAACCTTCTAGTACTTCTACTTTAGCTAAATCCGGAGTTGAGAAAGGAATAAAACCATGCTGACGTGTAATCTCTAAAGCATACTGAATTAAAGCAAATTCTAAAACAGCTAATTCATTTTTAAGATAATAAAATTTAGCTCCAGAAACTTTAGTAGCGCGATCAAAATCAATTAAATCTAATTTTTCTCCTAATTGAACATGATCTAAAGGAGTAAAATCAAATTTAACCGGCTCCTTAACTACTTCTAAAACAGGATTATCTTCTTCATTAGAGCTTATTACGACATCAGGATGAGTTAAATTAGGCACCTTAAACCATAATTCTTTTAATTCCTTTTCTAATGGCTCAATTTGGGCTTCTAATTGCTTAATCTCCTCCCCTACTGCCTTCATTTTTTCAATAACTTCTGGCGTTGGTTTAGTTTTACTAGCAGCATTACGTTCAGCACGTAATTCATCAATCTTTGCTATTATTTCTCTTCTTCTCTCGTCTAATTCTAATAATTTATCTATATCCACTTCAACTAAACGATTTTTACAATTTTCTTTAATTTTATCCGGATTTTCTCGGATAATTTTAATATCTAACATATCATTTTAATTATCTTTTTATCTTAAAATAATAATTTAATTATTCTTTATCTTTAGATCTAAGTAAAGGAAATAAAACAACATCACGTAAATTATTCTGTCCGGTCAAAATAGCTACGGTACGGTCAATACCCATACCCCAACCAGAAATTGGTGGAGCACCATGTTCTAAAGCGGTAATAAATTCATCATCGCCCTCCATAACTTCATCTTCACCTTTATTTTTAGCAATCTTTTGAAGATCAAAACGTTCTTTTTGGTCGATTGGATCAACTAATTCAGAATAAGCTTTAACAATTTCCCAACCATTAACTACCATCTGAAATTGGTCAACAATATTTTTATCATTATCATTAACACGTGCCAATGGTTGTAAATATTTAGGATAATAATAAAGAATTACTGGACCAACTAATTTAGGACGACTAATTTTTTTGTATAAATTATCAACTAAACCAGCTAAAGACATTTCTTCCATATCTTCAAATTCAATTTTTTTCTTTTTAATATCTTTAAGCAACTCTTTAGCTTCAGTATATTTCATAATATCCAATCCTGTATCCTGTTTAAGTAATTCAATAAAATTAACTCTAGGCCAAGGAGTTGTAAAATCAACTAACTGTTTTTTTCCTTCTCTATTTTCAATTTCAATTTTTCTTTTTAAAGATAATTTATCAAAAATATAATCAAACATTTTTTCAGTAAATTTAATATTATCTTCAAAATTCCAATAAGCACAATAATGTTCTAAATGAGTATGTTCTGGTAAATGAGAAGGGTCAACACCTTCATTGCGATAAGCTTTTCCAATTTCAAAAATTTTCTCCATTCCCCCAACAATCAATTCTTTTAATGGTAATTCATGAGAGATACGTAAAAATAAATCAATATCTAATGCGTTATTATGTGTCTTATATGGTGTAGCTGTAGCACCAGTTGCTTGATGTAAAAAAGTTGGAGTTTCAACTTCAATAAAATTTTCTTGCCAATAAAATTCTCTGATAGCACGAATAAAATCAGAACGAAATTGAAAACGTTTTTTAGATTCTTCATTCATAATTAAATCTAAATAACGTTGACGATAAATAATATCAGTATCTTTAAGCCCATGAAATTTATCAGGCAAGGGTAAAAGTGCTTTACCTAAAAATTCATATTCTTTAACTAAAATTGAAATCTCCCCTGCTTGAGTAACAAAAACCTCTCCTAACACTCCAATAAAATCTCCGATATCAAAATTATCAATAAACCATTTAAATTTTTCTTTACCAATTTCATTAACATTAAAAACAATTTGGCATTTGCCGCTCCAATCCTGTAAATGACAAAAAGCAATTTTGCCCATAATGCGACGCGTCATAATACGACCAGCTGATTTAATTCTACTGCCCTCTTTAGAAGCTTTAACTTCAAGTAAGCTATGAGTTTTATCAAATTTTTCTGGATAAGGATTAACTCCAGATAATTTAATTGCTTCTAACCGCTTTAAGCGCATTAAACGTTCATTAAAATTATTTTTTTCTTCTTGAATTGATTGTTTGGGAGGCATAATTTTAAAGTTAGAATGTTTATATTTTACAAAAAACAGCTAAAAAAAGCAAATAAACCCCGATAAGCGGGGTTTATTTATCTATAAAATTATAATCCTAAAATTATACCTAATCCTAATAATCCATGCCCTAAACCCAATAAAACTACTACCCAAGCTAAAAATTTATGCCATTTCATCGGATTAGATAATTTACATTTCCCTCTATTAATACGGGATCCCATTATCAGCTGAACAATCAATAGTAACAAAGTCATAATTCCACCATACATAATGGCAGGATAGCCTAAAATTGGCATTAAGGCGATTTGTGTTAACATATTTTAATTTTTAAAAATTTTAAATTATTTATTATTTCTTTTTCTTAGATTTTGCGGCGTCACTTTTTTTCTTTTCATTTATTGCTTCTATAATTTTACTTCCAGCCTCCATTAATGGAGGAATATAACTGGCGGTGTTTTCAATGCGATTCTTAATTGTGTTAAGAATTTGATCAATAAAATCCATTTTCTTTTTAATATTAGCAGAAACAAGCCATAAATTACGCAACATCATAGCAATATAAAAGATAGCCCAACCGGTACAAAGGCCAATCCATAAAATGACGAAGGATAAAACAATCCAAAAAACGTCTTTTGATGTGACAAGCATGGTATTTAAAATAATTTATCTTACAACTATATTATACTCCTTTTTTAAAGCCGCAACAATCTTATCGTGCATAGTTTGTGCTTCAGTAAGTTCCAGAGTCTTATTTAAATCACGATAAACTATGCGTATCGCTAAAGCTTTTTTACCCTCAGGTACTTTTTCTCCTTGATAAACAGAGAGAAAACTTACTTTTTCAACTAAAGGGGCTCCAGCATCAGAAACGATATTAGCTACCTGAGCAAAAGAAATAACATTATCAATTTCCATAGATAAATCAAGTTCAATTGCTGGAAATTTAGGAATAGGATAATATGGCGCAACAGGTCGATATTCTTTAGCTAAAACTGCAAAATCTAAATCAATTACCACTACAAATTTTTTGATGCCAAAAGCATTTAAAATATTATTATCAATAATTTTAATTTCACCTAACTTTTGATTATTAACAAAAATTTCAGCTCCACTTTTAAAATTTTTAAAAAATATTTCTGAAAGATTTAATCTTTCAGCTAAGCCATCAAATAAGCCTCTTGCTTCATCAGCAACAAGTTCAACTTCGGCTCCATAATAAGCAATTAATAATTTAAATGGTTCATTTGCTAAATCATTAGCACCAATTGGTAAATAAACTTTAGATAAATCAAATAATTTTCCAGATGGATAAAAACCTTGATTTTCACTAATAATTTGTAAAACTCCAGGCAACAATGATGTTCTCATGTATTCAAAATCAATACTAAGCGGATTAGCAACTTTAATATGGTTAATTGGATCTAAACCACAAGCAATAATTTGTTTTTTAGAAATAAAAGAATAAGTATAAACTTCAGTTAAACCAAAACCAACTAAAATATCTTTAATTTTATCTTCTAAAGCAAAATCAGTTGATTTAGCAACTTTAGGCAAGGCTCCAGTCATTAATTCTGCTGGTAAATTATGATAACCATGCATTCTAGCAATTTCCTCAATTAAATCGTGTTGACCTTCAATATCATTTTCTCTCCACCATGGTACACTAATTTTTAATTCATCTTTTTTAGATTTAGTAGAAGAAACACCAAAACCAAGCGCCGATAAATTATCTTTAATTTCACCCGATCTAAGAGGTACACCTAAAACTTGATTAACTCTTGTTAAATCTAAAATAATTTCCTTTTCTTTATATTTATATAATTTTTCATCAATTAATTTACAAGCGATTTTAGCCCCAGCAATTTCTTGAGCTAATTCAATTGCGCGCAACATCGCCGCAGTAACATTTTCTGGACTGATTCCTTTTTCATATAAAGCTGAACTCTCAGAACGCAAATTAAGGGCTCTAGAAGTTTTTCTGATAGACACGGGATCAAAATTAGCACATTCAAAAACAATAGTTTTGGTTTCAGTAGTAGTAGCGGATAATTCTCCACCCATTACTCCAGCAATAGCAACTGGATTTTCTTTATCAGCAATTACTAATTGATCAGTTGATAATTGATATTCTTTGCCATCAAGCGCTAAAATTTTTTCTCCTTTTTTAGCATAACGAACATTAATTTCTGCTCCAGATAATTTATCATAATCAAAGACATGCATTGGTTGACCAAATTCAAGCAAAATATAATTAGTAATATCAACTAAATTATTAATAGGCCGTAACCCAGAAGCTAATAATCTTTGTTGCATCCATAGCGGTGAAGCTTCAACTTTAACATCACTCATAACAATAGCAGAATATCTGGGACATAATTTAGATTCAAGAACTTTAACTTTAACACAATAATTATTATTTTTTATTTTAATATTTAAATTTGGTTTTGGTTCATGATACAGAAATTTCTCACCTAAAATAGCAGAAGCTTCACGCGCAATACCAATGACACTCATTGCGTCAGGCCGATTAGAGGTAATCTCAATATCTAAAATAGCATCTTCAATTGGCATAACTTTCTCCAAAGGTAATCCAATTTCTACATAATCCGGCAAAATATAAATTCCAGTATGATCTTCACCTAGACCTAATTCTTTTTGAGAACACATCATACCGAAACTCTCCACGCCTCTTATTTTTACTTTTTTAATTTCAAACTCGCCTACTCTTCCATCAACTAAAACTACTGGGACTTTTTGTCCTTCTTTAATATTTGACGCACCACAAACAATTTGTAATTCTTCCTTACCAACATTAACTTTACAAACATGAAGTTTATCAGCGTCAGGATGATTATTTATTTTATTAATTTGTCCTACAACTACTTTAGTAAAATTAGGCTTCATCTGATTGATACGTTCAACAGATGGTCCAGAAAGCGAAATTTTTTTGGAGAATTCCTGTGGCGTCAAATTAGTTTTGACATACGACTTTAGCCAGTTGTAAGAAATATTTAGATTCATATTTTATAAATTTTTGAAAGTATTAAAACTGCTCATTAAATCTCAAATCATTCTTATACATCAATCTCAAATCATCAATGTTAAGTCCTGATTTCATTGAAAAACATCGCTCTACACCCCAACCGAAAGCGAAACCGCTGTAAACATTAGGATCAATACCACCAGCTTTCAAAACATTAGGATGTACCATGCCAGCACCAGCGAGTTCTAACCAACCCTCTTTGCACATTCTACACGAACTGCCATCTTCTAATTTACCAGTCCCCTGACATAAACCACAAGAGATATCTACTTCAAAACTTGGTTCAGTAAATTGAAAATGATGCGGTCGTAAACGAATTGTACGATTTTCACCAAAAAATTTTTTGACAAAATAATCAATCGTACCCTTCAAGTGAGTAATGTTAATATCTTTATCAATAACTAATCCTTCAAGTTGATGAAACATTGGTACATGAGAAATATCAATTTGGCGACGATAACATTTGGAAATATTCATCATACGGATTGGCAAAATACCTTTTTCCATTTCTCTAACTTGAATACTAGAAGTATGGGGAGTAAGCAATCTTCTTCCCTCTTTGACGAGCTTCAAAGAATTCTCAGGTAAATTCATTTTAATTGGCGCCTCATCAATAAAAAAAGTTTCCCAATCATCGCGTGCTGGATGATCGCCGGGCATATTCAAAGTTTCAAAAGCATAATAATCCCATTCTACATCAGGGTGGCGCACTCGAATAAATCCTAATGGTTCTAAAATACTTTCAATTTCTCTAATAGCAATAGTTGCTAAATGCAAATGACCAACCGGTGGTTTTTTACCCGGTACAGTAAAATCAAAATCGATCAAATCTCTGTTTAAACTAGCTCGCAATTCTTCTAACTTATTTATGATATAATTTTTAGTTTCATTAGCTAATGTGCCTATTTCTGCTATCTCTTCTTTAGCAACCTCTTTAATCCCCTTCATAAGATTAGTTAGTAATCCTGACTTGCGAGATAAATATTTATTTTCCAAAGTTTCTAATTTTTTCAAATCTTTAACATCCGCAATTTCTGCAGTAAACTCTTCTTTGAGTTGAATTAATTTTTGCTTCATAAGTAATAATTAATATCTAAATTATAACTTTTTTTTAAAGTGAAAGTCAAATTTAAAAATAAAAAACTGAGTCTACTAACTCAGCTAATTTATAATTTAATATGATAAATTAAAATTTTTTACTATTAATATTAATAAAAAAATATTCTAAAATTCCTAAACCTAAAATCAATATAATAAAATTCCACCAAGTTAAAAAATGTAAATCTTGTAATATTAAAATTCCTAATAAAGCTACAGCAAAAAATAATGATTGACGAAAAGATTTACCAACTATTTTATATTCTAATTCATTTTTATCAAAATGTTTACGTACTCCAAAAGTAATTAAAAAAAAGCTACCCAATAAAGAAGTAAATAAAGTTAAATAAAAAGTAACAATTCCAGACCAACCAGCTGTATCAGGATCAACTTGAAATAAAACTAAAACCCAACTAATCCAAAAAATAGCAGTAGCAATACTTACAATAATAATTAATTGTTTGAGTCTCATAGTAATTATATTATACAACAAAATTTAATCTTATAAAACAATGCCAAAAAATAATAAAAATCCCGCGGATTCCGCGGGATTTAGAGAAGGGCGAATTGAAAATTTTTAAATCGCACTTAAGTGTAACATCCTAAAAAACATTTTAGGAAAGTACAATTAAAAATTTTCAACCAAAGTCACCTTCCCTCAATAAATATTATAGAAAAATTTTTTATAAAAACAATAATTTGTCAAGAGTTAATTGTGTATAACTTATTTTTTAAAAAAATAAAACACGCTTCAAACAACAATTGACCGTAAAAAATTAACCTTAACTTTCTTCAAGTATTGTTTAATTTCTTGCGTATCTTGTTGTCTGAAGCGTGTAGGCGATTGCAACCTCCAAATGGCGATAACAATCGCCTTTTTTTCGTGGTACCTGCTTTCACCACGTTGATACAATCAAGGTAAGAGTTCCTTAAAGCTGACCGGTTCTAAAAAATATTTGTAACCGCGCCGGAAACTCTATTAGCTTATCAAAGTGGACAAGCTTACACCTTGATAGCATCAATGTGGTGAAATTTCAGATTCCCTTGTTAAGGGGCAATAACACAGATAACTGAGTTACCGCCCTAACAAAGGATTCCGAAGAATCCTCTTAAAACAGGTTTTACCTGCGATAAATTAAATAATTTTAAATTGCTTGATTAAATTACAATTTTATATTGTAATATACAATTATATCATACTTTTTATATTTTGTCAATAGTTAAAATTAAAAAAATAATAAATTTATCTAAAATTAAATAAAAATCGCTAAATTATAGCGATTTTTAAAATTTAAATTAATTATTATCTTAGATAAAAATATTATTCATATCTAAGGGCCTCAATAGAATTAAGTTTAGCAGCTTTTTGTGCTGGGTAGACACCAAAAATAACACCAACTAATGTAGCTACTACAAAACCCAAAAAGATTGATAATGGTGAAACAACTAAATCCCAATTATAACCTAAATAATTAGCAATAATTGCTATTAATATTGATATTAAAGATCCAATAATTATTCCTATAATTCCACCAAATAAAGTTAAAGTGATTGATTCTGCTAAAAATTGAACCATAATATCACGACGCTTAGCTCCCACGGCTTTACGTAAACCAATTTCTCTAATTCTTTGATTAACTGAAGCTAACATAATATTCATAACTCCTACACCACCAACTAAAAGTGAAATACTAGCAATTGCTGCTAAAAAAAACTTTAAAGCATTGGTAATGGAATTAAGTGTTTTAATTGCATCTTTAGTATTACGTACAGAAAAATCATCAATAGCTGTCTCTCTTAAACCATGTCTATCCCTTAGTAATAACCTAATATCTTCAACAGCGGCATCAATATTTTCTGGAGCATTAACTTTAGCTCTAATATAATTAACATGATGAATACCAAGCATAATCTTTTGCGCTGTATTAGCAGGAATAAAAATAAATTTATCAGGATTTTGAAATCCAACTGCTCCTCTTTTTTCTATTACTCCAATAACTTCAAAAAATTCTTTACCAATTTTTATGCGTTGACCCAAGGGCGTTTGTCCCTTAAATAAATCTTCAGCTACCTGCCAACCAAGTACTGCTACTCTAGCACTAGAATTATCTTCTTCTTCAGAAAAAAATCTTCCTAATTTCAATTTTACATCCTCGACCTGTGGATAAGAAGCCATAACCCCACTAAAAGTAATATCAACTGTATTACCCTGCCAAGCAGCAGTAGCAATACCAGTGTTATAAGAACTAACAGCTAAAATATTAGGAACTTCTCGAGCAATAGCTTTAGCGTCTTCATATTTTAAAGTGGTAACTACTATACCCATAGCTGACGCTGGAGCGCTTTTTTCATCAGAAGCTCCAGGTAAAATACCAATTAAATTTGTTCCTACTGCATTGAGTTGATTAGTAATAAGTGATTGAGCTCCAGCTCCAGCAGAGATAATTACAATTACTGCGGCAATACCAATAATTATCCCCAGTCCAGTTAATAAAGTGCGAACTTTATTAGTTCGCAAAACAGAAAAAGATAATTTTATAATCTCTGATAATTTCATTTAATAATTACTTCATTAATTCTTCACTATTTTTAGCACTACGTCTATCTGTAACTTCATAATCTTCAGCTATTAAACCATCTTTCATTCTAATAATTCGTTTAGCATGTTTAGCAGTATCGGTTTCATGAGTAACCAAAACAATAGTATGGCCGGCTTCATTTAAATCTTCTAAAATTTCCATGATAGCGTTACCAGATTTAGAATCTAAATTACCTGTTGGTTCATCGGCAAAAATTATTGAAGGATTATTAACTAAAGCACGAGCAATTGCTACTCGTTGTTTTTCACCTCCAGATAATTGATTGGAAAGATTATTAATACGATGTTCTAAACCAACAGCACGAATCGCTTCACGAACTAGTTGATCAGTATTACCACGATTACTATAAAGTAATGGTAATTTAACATTATCATAAACTGTTGTTTTAGGAAGTAAATGAAAAGCTTGAAAAACAAAACCTACTTCTTCATTACGAATCTGAGCTAATTCATCATCATCTAAATTACTAACATCTCTACCCTTAAACAAATACTGACCAGAAGTTAAAGAGTCTAAAAAACCTAAAATATGCATTAAAGTTGATTTTCCACTACCTGATGGTCCCATGATTGCTAAAAATTCTCCGGGATAAACTTTAAAATTAATACCAAAAAGAACTTTAGTAATAACTTCGTCATTAATATAATCTTTTTTTAAATTTTTAACTTCTATTAAAGGTTGCTTTTCTTGGCTAGTCATAATCAATCTATTTACTTTCTTTTTTAAGAATGACTACCTGATCTCCTTCAGAAAGTCCAGAAATTATTTCTACTAATCCATTATCACCACGTAATCCAACTTCAACTAATCTTTCCTGCGGTTGTCCATTAACCATTACTTCAACAAATTTTTTAGGAATTTCTCCTAAAGCTGTCTCTTTGACGCGTACCGCTCTTTGTGGTATATAGATAACTCCCTGTTTAGTTTGTGATTTTATAGTAATATTAGCAGTCATTCCCGGCTTAATTTGATCATTCCAAGAACCATCATCAAAACTAATCGTAGTTTTATAATAAATAACATCTTTAATAATAGTTTGGGCCGGATCAATAAAAGTTACAATACCAGAAAATAATTTATCAGAACCAAAAGCATCTAATTCTATAATGACTTTATCGCCTATTTTAATTTTAGTAATATCTGATTCAGGAATATCAGCCTTAACCTCAAATTTTTCTGTTCCTAACATATTAATAACAGCAGCTCCCATAGGAGGAATTTCACCAATTCTAAAATTTACTTTAGTAATCTTGCCATCAATTGGCGCCTTAATATAATAATCAGTTAAATCGGCATACATCTTATCAACTTGCGCTTGAGCCTGAGCTACTTGAGCTTGAGCAGCAGAAATATCGAAACCTCTAGGACCAGCTAACTTAATATCTAATTGAGCCTGATAAATAGCGACACTATTAGAAGCCGCCTGAATCTGAGAAGTATAACTATTGATTCCATTAACTAAATTAGCTCTCGCCGTTTGAACTGAAGTTAAAGAAGTATTATTTAAACTTTGTTGTGAGCTAATAGTTGATTTAATTGTATCTTTTTCGGTTTGAGTATAGTTAGTATTAACAATAATTTTATCAGATAAAGCATAGGAATCATCCAAAAAAGCTCCGAGCTTATCCAAATAAATCCTAACAGCATCAGTCGCCGCTAAGATTTTAGTTTGATCGCCTTCCGAATTTTTTGCTGTATCAACAATTGTTCGTAAAGAATAAAATTCACTATTTAATAATTCATAATTATTTTTAATTTTATTTTCTAAATTACTATCAGAAGTAATTAAGTATTGAGTGGTTTCTCTATTAATTAGAGAATTATAAACAGTTTTAAGAGCGGTCTGACTGGTAAAAATTGCATTACTTAAAGTATCAATGGTTTTATCTTTAAGAATTTTTATTTGATCGGAAGACTCTTTTATTAAGTTGTCATAATCATTTTTAGCTTTGTTTAATTGCTCTTGTGTCAATTTAATGTCTTCTGGTGATGAGCCAGCCTTAACTTTCTCTAAATTAGCTTTAGCAGCATCCAACGTTGCCTGATATTGTTTAAGTATAGCTGAAGCTGAAGTTAAATCTAGTCGAGCTAATTCTTGCCCTGCTTTAACTATATCTCCTTCTTTAACAGAAATACTGACAATTTTTCCGCTATTTTTAAAGGCCAAAGAAATTTCATGAGCTGATTCAACTGCTCCAGTGGCTGAAACAGTTTGTTGCAAATCCCCCCTAACTGCTGCTTCTGTAACATAAGTAAATTTAGGTTTTGATGAAATAAAACGATAAATAATAAAAATAATAATTATTAAAATAATCGTTGCTATTAACCAAAAACGTTTCTTCTTTAAAAAATTGGGAAAAATAATTTTCATAACTAATTGATTAATTTATTATTTATAATAAACTTTTACCAGTCATATCTTTAGGTTGTTCTAATTGTAAAAATTTCAAAATTGTTGGAGCAATATCAGATAATAATCCAACCGGCTGAACTAATGATAAATCACCTTCAATAACTTCTGGTAGTCCAGCATTTTTTCCTTCTAAATCCTTAGAAACAACTATAAATGGAACTGGATAAGTACTATGCTCTTTGTCTATTTCTCCTGATTGTAAATTAATAATTTCTTCAGCATTACCATGGTCAGCTGTAATAAAAGCAATGCCACCTTTACCCAATACTACATCAATTATTTTTTTAATGCAAGAATCTATTGTTTCTACTGCCTTGATTGTTGCTTTTAAATCACCAGTATGACCAACCATATCGCCATTAGCAAAATTAACTACAATAAAATCAAATTTATCAGCTATAACTGCTTCTATAATTTTTTTTGTAATTTCTTTAGCTGACATTTCTGGTTTTTCAGCATAAGAAGCAACGCGAGGAGAAGGAACTAAAATTCTCTCTTCACCCTCAAAAGGATTTTCTCTTCCTCCATTAAAGAAAAAAGTAACATGAGCATACTTTTCCGTCTCAGCTATATGTAATTGTTTCAGGCCAGCTTCAGAAATAACTTTAGCTAAAGGATATTCAATAGTTTCAGGAGGGAAGGCTACTTCTATAGGAAGATCTTTTTCATATTCGGTCATAGCCACAAAAAAAAGATTTTTTAAATACTGACACTCAAACTTTTCAAAACCAGGTAAAACAAAAGCTTTAGTTATCTCTCTAGCACGATCAGCTCTAAAATTAAAAAAGATTATTGCATCACCTTCTTTTACTATAGTAATTGGTTTTTCATTTTCAGTTATTACTACTGGAATAAATTCTTCATCATAAATTTTTTTCTCATAAGATTTCTCAACTGCCTCCAGTGGATTGTTAAAATAATCTTTTGCTTTTCCTTCAGCTATTGCTCTAAATGCTAATTCTATTCTTTCCCAATGATTATCTCGATCCATAGCATAAAAACGCCCAGATAAAGAAGCAATCTTACCAATTTTAAGTTCTTGAGATTTATCTTGAATTTTTTTTACAAAATCTATACCAGAATTATAAGGCATATCACGCCCATCCAAAAAACCATGAATAAAAACATTTTTAAATTTTTCTTTAGCGCATAATTCCATTAAAGCAAATAAATGATTAATATGGCTATGAACGCCGCCAGAAGAAATTAGTCCCATTAAATGAATAGCTCCTTTATTTTTTTTGGCATATTCAATTGCCTGTAAAAATTTTTCATTTTCAAAAAATGATCCATTAGCTATAGCTTTATTAATTCGAGGCATATTCTGGTAAATTAATTTACCAGAACCAATATTTAAATGTCCTACTTCTGAATTGCCAATTTCTCCCCAAGACAAACCAACAGCTTCTCCAGAAGCCTGAAGTGTCATGGAAGGATAAGTTTTGATTAAATTAGTAATACAAGGGGTTTTGGCTTGTGAAATAGCATTACTACGAGAAGGTGGAGCAATACCCCAACCATCAAGAATTATTAAAATTGCTGGCCTTGGCCTTTTACTTTCTATCATAAATTATATCAATCCTTTTCTAATCATTTCTTTTGGTTTCTTTATACCAAAAATTTTAAGAATAGTAGGAGCAACATCTCCTAATACACCATTTTTTTTAAGTCTTATTCCTTTTTTAAATTTTTTACCAATCAAAATAAATGGTACTGGATTAGTAGTATGTTCAGTTATTTTTTCTCCAGTTTCTGGATTAAACATATATTCTAAATTACCATGATCAGCTGTAATAATAAATATAGCTCTATTTTTAATTGCCGCATCATAAATTTTTTTAACATATTTATCAACTTCTTGTACTGTCTTTTTAGCAACTTCAATATTTCCAGTATGCCCAATCATATCGGGACAAGCAAAATTAACACAAATAAAATCAAATTTAGACAATGAAGCAATAACTTTTTTAGTAATTAATGCTGTAGACATGGCTGGGGTTAAATCATATCTATCTACTTGAGGTGAAGGAATATTAATTCTTGTTTCTCCAGCAACGGGATTAGCATAACCACCATTAAAGAAAAAAGTAACATGAGCATATTTTTCTGTTTCAGCAATATAAATTTGTTTTTTTTCTTTCAAAACCATAGGTAGACTCATTTTGATATCTTCTGAAGGATAAGCGCTTAAAATACTATCTAAATCTGGACCAAAATCAGTCATAGATACAAATAATAAATTTTTAAGCACTTTACTACGTTTAATAGCGCCTGGATTTTTTTCTTCAAATTGATCCTGAACAAATGGTTTTGCAAGTTGACGAGCACGATCGCTGCGTAAATTAAAAAATATTACTGCATCATTATTCGTAATACGTGGTATCATTTTATTTTTTTGATAAATAACGATTGGTTCAATAAATTCATCGGTTATTCCTGAATTATAAGCACGACTAATTCCTTCTTGAGGACTTTTAGCTTTATGAGCATTACGCCCATCAACCATAGCATTATAAGCACTAATAGTTCTATTCCAAACTTTTTTACGATCCATAGCATAAAAACGACCCATTACAGTAGCTATAATCTCATTCTTATTCAAAAACCTCTCTAAAGCCATTATTGACTTAAGCGAAGATAGTGGTGGAGAATCTCGACCATCAGTAAATAAATGTAAATAAACATTTTTAATAGAAAATTTACGCGCCATCATAATTAGAGCCAATAAATGATCAGGATCACTATGAGGGCTTTGTCCATTACTTATCATGCCCATAATATGCAAGGAAGATTTATTGGTTCGGACATGTTTAATAGCCGTTAAAAAAGCGGGGTTCTTAAAAAACTCTCCAGTATTTATTTGTTTAGAAATCTTAACTGAATCTTGATCAACTATTCTTCCTGCTCCTAAATTAATATGACCTGCCTCTGAATTACCAACTTGATTTAAAGGAACACCAACAGAATTTCCTGAAGCACCTAAAGTTGTCCAAGGATATTTTTTATAAAGAAAATTAATAAATTTTGGTTTAGATAAAAAAATGGGATTACTTTCATCTTCACGTCCTAAACCCCAACCATCTAAAATTAATAATATTATTTTAATTTGATTTTTTTTATCTTTTCTTAGTTTTAACATTATTATATTTATAAAATAAAATAATAAATAATAAACAAAATTTTATTTATTATAACATATTTAGATAAAAATAAAAAGAGGCATTTAATGCCTCTTTTTATTAAAAAATATTTAAATATTTAAGCTTATTATTTATTTTTTATTTTATTTCTTTATTTCATCATAAATCTCCATTAATCTATTATATTTAGTAATACGATCAATTCTTGACAATGATCCGGTCTTAATATATTCAGCGCCAGAAGCAACTGCTAAATCAGCTATAAAATCATCAGCAGTCTCTCCACTTCTATGACTAATAGCAATTTTATAATTATTAGATTGAGCTAATTTAATTGTTTCTATTGTTTCACTAACGGTTCCAATCTGATTTAGTTTAATCAAAATAGCATTAGCAATTTTTTTCTCAATTCCTTCTTTTAAGATTTTAGGATTAGTAACAAAAATATCATCACCAACTAAAGATATTTTCTTACCCAAAGTCTTAGTTAAATTAGCCCAACCATTCCAATCACTTTCAGCTAATCCATCTTCTAAAGATTCTATGGGATAATTTTTAATCCATTCTTCATACATTTTAATCATTTCTTCTGAGGTTCTAGATTTTTGATCGGCTTTCATCTCATAAATATTTTTTTCTTCATTAAAAAATTCTGAAGAAGCAGAATCAATAGCAATCTTTACATCTTTACCTAATTTATAGCCGGCCTCAGTAACAGCTTGAATAATAAACCCTATTGCCTGTTCATTACCAGATAATTTAGGAGCATACCCACCCTCATCACCTACAGTTACTGGATAACCAGCCTTAGCTAATAACTTCTTAAGAGCATGAAAGATTTCTGCGCCACAACGAATTGCTTCTTTGATATTTTTTTGTTGCGGAGTAATCATAAATTCTTGAATATCAATTGACCAACCAGCATGGGCTCCCCCATTCATAATATTCATCATTGGCACAGGAAAAGACATTTTTTCTTTGTTCCAATATTTTTTATGCAAATAATAATAAAGTGGCTTATTTTGACAAAGAGCTGCACAACGAGCTACGGCCATTGACACACCTAAAATAGCATTATCACCTAATTTAGATTTATTTTCTGTTCCATCTAATTTAATCATTAAAGAATCTATCTCCTTTTGCTTTGTTGGGTTCATACCCTTTAATTTCGGCGCAATAATTTCATTAACATTTTTAACAGCTTTTAGAACTCCTTTGCCGCTATAACGCTTCTTATCACCATCTCTTAATTCTAGCGCTTCTCTACTTCCAGTAGAAGCTCCTGATGGTACACTAGCCCAAGCTTTCTTCCCGTTATCACAAATTACCTCAACTTCTACTGTTGGATTACCTCGAGAATCAAGTATTTCTCGTGCTTTAATTGATTTTATTTTAGCCATAATTTATTAATAATTAATAATTATTATTTTATTTCATAACTAATACTTACTGTTAATTGGATATCCTGACTTCCAGCTTCGATTGTCGGAGTTGGTGATTTAATCGTTTTCAAAGCCTCATCACTGCCACCTAAACCATAAACTGCATTAGCTACATAATTACCACCATCTTCATAAAAATTAACAATTTTGCCTAACTTTATACCAATTTGATCGGCCAATAACTTAGCTTTTTCTTTGGCTTGGGTAATAGCTTTTTCTCTAGCTTCAGCTTTAGCTTTTTCTGGATCATCAATTATAAAATTGGGCCCATAAACATTATTAGCGCCTAATTCAACTGTTTTTGCTAAAATATTTCCAGTTTTATCAAAATCTCTAATTTTTACTTGTACGCTTTGATTAGCTGTGTAACCAATAATTTTTTGTTTACCATCACTCCAGTCATATTTTGGTTGAATGCTATAATTTTCAGTTTTAATATCTTTAGAATCAATTTTAAAATCATTCTTTAGAGAATTAATAATATTATTCATTTTATCAGTTACACCTTTTTGTGCTAAAGCCACAGTTGCGCCATCATTAACAATTCCTAAATTTATAATCGCTACATCAGGAATAGCAGTAACTTTAGCAGTACCAGAAACAGTTATTTGATTAACTAAATCTGGTGTTTTGCCAATATAATCGTAAGTCTTCCAAGCATTTCTTGATAATAAAACTAGATATACGCTGGCAAAAATTAATGTTAATCCTGCTAAAAGCATTAATAGGTTTTTAATTAGATTGTTTTGTTCCATATTTTTATTTATTTAATATTTTTTTAAGTCCAGGTAATTTTTTACCTTCTAAAAATTCTAACATAGCTCCTCCTCCTGTAGAAATAAAACTAAATTTATTTTCTAGTTTCAATTTTCTAATAATTTGTACTGTTTCACCTCCTCCAACAATTGTTTCGGCCTTACTATTAGCTAAAAACTTAATTAATGAAATAGTGCCCTTAGCAAAAGCGGGATTTTCTATTAACCCCATAGGTCCATTCCACATTACCATTTTAGCGGATTTTAATATATTCTCATATAGTTTAACAGTATCTGGACCAATATCTAACACTAATTCATTTTTTCTAACATCACCTATAGCATCAATTCTACCTCTTTTAACTTCCTTGTCAGTAGCCATAACGCCATCTACTGGTACTACAATTTGATTATCAGTAAGTTTAAATTTTTTAACTTCATTAAACATTTCCGGTTCAATCGGAGACTTTCCTACACTTATTTTCATAACGGCAAGAACAGTATTAGCTAATGCTCCTCCTAATAAAATTCTTTTAGCGACTTTAGTGAAATTTTTAATCACTTTAATTTTAGTCGAAATCTTAGCCCCCCCAATAATTACTACTAATGGTTTTTTAGGTTTACGCAAGGCTTTATCAAGATATTTAATCTCATCTTCTAATAATAGCCCCGCATAAGCCGGTAAAAACTCCATGATAGCACAAACTGAAGATTGGGCCCGATGACTAACTGCAAAAGCGTCATTAACATAAATATCTCCCAATGCCGCCAATTGCTTAGCAAAACGTTTACAATTCATTTCTTCACGAGGATGAAAGCGCACATTTTCTAACATAAGAAGTTCACCATTTTTTAAAGATCTAACTAATTCATTTGTTTTTTTACCGACTACTTCTGGTGATAATAAAACTTTTTTACCTAATAATTGAGACAATCTTTTAGCAACCGGTTTTAAGCTGTATTTAGGATTTGGTTTTCCTTCTGGCCTACCTAAATGCGCCATTAAAATTATTTTAGCTCCTTTATTAATTAGATAATTAATTGTGGGAATAGTTCTAACAATTCTAAAATCCTCACTTTGGCCAACTTTACCAGATTTAGTAAGAGGAACATTAAAATCAACACGAACTAAAACTCTCTTACCTTTTAAATTTCTAAATTGTTTAATGGATTTTACTTTCATAATTTTAATTATCTCCTTCAATATCTTTTAAAATCCATTGATTACCTTCTATTTTTTCTATTTCTACTTCTAAACCCTCAGCAATTCCTCCTTGTGCTAACATTTTAATATTAAACTTAAGATTTTCTGGCAATACCTCTTCACCATGCTCAATAATTGAACCCAAAGCAATTGTAACTCTAGAAACCTTACTTAAATTATTTTTTTCGGCTTCCTCTATTATTGCCTTATAAATTAAATCGGCTAAATGAAAATCATGCATAAATTTATAATTTATTTTATTTTATAAATATATAATCCGTAATTTTTTAAATTATTAAATATTATTTTATCATCTGGCTCATGATTAAGCAATGACGATCCCTTAATTATTATTATAGTCCCAGGAGAAACTTCTTTAATTATTTTATTGTAAATTTTATTTATCACTCTAGGAACTAAATAAAGGTAAATAATATTAGCTTTACTTAAATCAGCTTTCATAAAATCACCCCAATAAATATTTACTCGGCCTTCACCTTGAAAAATAGATCTTATAAATCCCAATAAAAAAGGAAAAAAAGACAATTCATAACCAATGCATTTTTTTGCCCCATAACGAGCAGCTTCAAAAAGAAATTCTCCGTTACCACAACCTAAATCATAAACCGTTGCCCCAGAGACAGAAACAGTTCTATTAAAAATTTCATTATAACATTCTTTTCCACTAGTTACATAAGGTACGCCAGTTTTTAATAAAAAGACAAGATTAACCAATATTACTAAAATAAAAAAAGCAAAAAAAACTATCAATAAAGATATTATAACTGCAATTAGATATAGAATAAACATACATTATTAATGAGTGGCGCAAGAAATACAAGGGTCATAAGCACGAATTAAGGCTCTAATTTTAAGAGAACGCTTTTTTTCCGGCATATTTTTGATGTCTGGTAAATAAGCGGCGATATCTGCTTCTAAATTCTTTAAGAAAGAAACTGTTGGTGTTATAACTTTAGCTTCTCTTAAATATCCGTCGGCACTTATTTTATAATGATGATAAAGCGTGCCTCGTGGCGCTTCAGCAGCATCAGCTCCCCAACTTTCTTGACCTAAAGGATTAGCTGAAGCTATGACATTAAATTTAGCAGCTTTACTTACTTCAACTTTTAAATTTATAGATAAATCCTCTAAAAGAGTTTTTAATTCCTCTATGCAATGTATAATTTCTATGGCCTGACAAGTTATATTATGAAAAATATTATATTGAGGCATTTTCCATTTTAGACTCTTAAAGATACCGGCTGCCAAAGGGTTAAGATAATGATAATTAATATTAATTCTAGCTAAAGCTCCTACCATAAATGGTTCACCATCTAATTCAGCTGATTTAGCGGCTCGATAAGGTTCCTCTATTTCTTTTATATGTTTAGTAAACTTTGACTCATTAATTTCTCTAGTTTTGCCATCGGGATATAAAATTTCTATATTACCACTATAAAAAGAATAGGTTTTATTATCTTTTAACGCAATAAAAGTAGTTTTTCTATTAATTTTAGGAAGTTTAATTTTAGTAACCATATTCACTAGACATAGAGCGTCTTTTAAAATAGTTTCATAATCATTCATTAATTCTTTCAATTCTTGTCGTGAAGGTAAAGTTTTAAATCCACCAACTTCACAAGTAATAGGATGAACAGCCCTACCTCCAATAACCTCAATTATTTTAAGAGCCCATTGCCTTACTTTAATAGCGCATTCTGTTTCTTTTTTATATTTACCAATAAATTTTAAATCATTGGTTATGTCAAAAAAATCTGGTAGAGAAAGAAAAAATAAATGCAAAGCATGACTATGAATAGTTTGTGCCATCAACATGGCTTTACGCAGTTTAATTGTTTGTTGGCTAGGAGTTATAGACATTGCTTTTTCTAGTGCCTTAACAGAACATACTTTATGGATTACTGGACAAATACCACAAATACGTGAGGTTATAATTGGCGCTTCAGAAAAATGTCTGCCAACTAAAATTCCTTCGATTAAACGCGCTCCTTCGGTAGTCATTAATTTAGCTGATTTAACATCTCCTTTAATAATTTCTGCCACAAAATCAGTATGACCCTCCATTTTTCCTATATGATTAACTTGAATTTTCATTTTTTTATATTAACTTTTTTATTTTTTTTATTTATTTTAATATCAAAATTTAATTTCTTAAGAATACTATCTCGAGCACCAAAAATTTCCATAACTCGATAAATCTGTTCTCGAGAAAATTTACTAAGTAAAAATTTCATAAAATTCTCTATTTGAGCGCCTTCAAAAAAACCACGACAGCCCCAACAAGCTTGTTTACTTTTTAGACACACTGCTTTACAACCTCCTAAAGTTATAGGACCTAAACAAATTTTTCCTTTTTGTAATAAGCACTCATAACCTAATTTTTGACATTCATCACAAACTGGTTTTTGCGGAAGTTGTGGTAAACGACCCTTAAGTAATTGCCAAACTAATTCTATAAATTCATCACCATCAATAGGACATCCCGGAATAGTTAAATCAACTTTAACAAAATTATCAATTTCTTTAATATCAGGATTTTCAACTTTAATTTTTCTATAAACTCGTCTAATAGTTTTATGTTTATCTTGATAGTTTTTTAATTCCCAAACACCACCTAAAGCGGCACAATTTCCTAAAGCTACTAAAAATTTAGAACGTTTTCGCATCTCTTTTAGAAGATTAATATTAGCTTTAGTAACAGGATTACCTTCAATAAAACAAATATCATAATTATTGGCTGGCTCTGGATCGTCCTCTATTAAACGAAATTCATCTAATTGAATTTCTCTGAGTAAATCCAAAAATTTTTTTCCTTGATCAAGGATAACAAATTGACAACCTTCACAAGAAGTCAAACCAACTATAGCAATACGTGGTTTATTTTTTTTATTTTTCATATTTTAAAACCTAATTCATTCTCCAACATTTCATAACTTAACTCACCTTTAAATAAACCCCAACGCTCATAACTTTTGTCTGTATCAAAAAATTTATTATCATAAATTTTATAATCTTTTTGATATTTATCAGGAGTAAGATTAAGCATTACAGCATTAGCACCGGCAGAAAAACACTGCTTTCGCGCTAATTCCCCTCCCACTAAAGTTTCCATGGCTGTAGTAACAGGAATGCGCGCCTTAGGCATAATTAATCTTGTTGTTGCAATTATTTTTAAAATCATTTTAGAATCAATAGGTTTAACTTTTGCTAAAGGAGTACCAGAAGCAGCAATTAAAGGACCAAATGAAGGCATAAAAGTATTTAATTGTTTCATTAATAAAATATCTTGAGCTAAATCATTAATGGTTTGTCCAGGTAAACCTATTATCATTCCTGTAGAAATAACATAGCCTAATTTTTGCATCATTAATAAATTATCAAGTCTTTTTTTAAGTTGATGTCCTGGTCTCATTTTAGCATAGATTTCCGGGTTAGACGATTCAAAACGATATAAAACACCATTAGCTCCTGCTTCTTTAAAGGCTAAATATTCATCAAAACTACGATCACCGATTGACAAATAAATAAAAACACGTGTTTTTTGTTTAATTAATTTAATAATTTTAACAATTTCTTGTTTAGAATAATAATCATCTTCTCCAGCTTGTAAAACTAAAATTTTATATCCTTTATTATTAACTGCATCTATAGCTGTAGTTACTATTTCTTTTTGGCTTAAACGATAACGATTTATTCGATTATCACACCGCAAACCACAATATAAACAATTATTTTTACAATAATTAGAAAATTCAATTATACCATGGATACAAATGTGATCTTTAATTGATTCTTTACGAGTTAAATTAGCTTGAGCATAAAGTGAATTTAAATCATCTATATTATCTAATGATAATAAAAATTTTAAATCATTTATATCCAATTCTTTTATTCGACTTTTTAATAAAATTTCTTTTAACTGCTGATTATTACTTGTTGGTAAATTTTTACCATATCCACCTAATAGTTCAAAAATTTCATCTGCCTCTTGCTGATTAATTTTTTTAATTAAGAAATCAGAAGTAAAAAGAACCCAATCACCTATTGCTAAATCATCAGTTGAGCCAACTTTAACCAACTGACTTTTACCATTATATTCAATTTCTGCTAATAATCCTTTAATTTTTTTAATTCTTCCAGGAAGAGTAATACACATTTATTTTTTTCTCAATACCATTAAAGAACCAAAAGCAATCAGTGCTATTGGCCAAATTATATCCCAGTTTATTGCACCCAAAACTCCTAAATTTTTTAGTAAAAAAATCACGCCAATAACGATTAAAGTAGTTCCTAAAATCATATTGTTAAATTATGTATAAATATAAAGGTAAAGTTTTATTATCCGGTTTATCAACTTTTTTTAATTTATCTTCCCAACCCTTAATTGGCCAACAACTTGAAACAATTCGACTACCAGGTTTTAATTCTTGTTTTAATTTTTTAGCAAGTTTTTGATAGCTTTTATTCATTAAAAAAATAAAAACAACATCAGCATTAGAAATATCAAAATTAAACATATCACCGAACAAAATTTCTGTTCTAGGATTAAAATAACTTTTTAATCTAGCATAAAGATAAGGTAAAAAAAATATTTCAATTCCAATTGCCTGAGCTCCAATTTTAGCAGCAGCAAAAATTAAACGCCCATCACCACAACCTAAATCATAAACTTTATCAGAAGCTTTTACTTCAGCTAAAGAAATCATTCTTTCAACATCTTTTTTTCTAGTCGGAATATAAGGAGCGGCACTAATAGCACCCCAAAAAGCAGTAAATATTATTAGAAAAAACAATAAAAATAAAAGGTAACTAATCATATAGCATTAGGAATACTTTTTAATTGATCCCAAGAAAAAACTGGCCCATCTTTACAAACATAATACGGCCCAATAGCACAATGTTGGCACACTCCTACTCCACAATACATTTTACGTTCTAATGATAACCAAATATTTTGTGGTTTAATTTGTCTAGCTAATAATTCTTTAATTACGAAACGATACATAATTGGTGGACCAACTAAAACCGCTATTGAATCAGAATCAATTTTTCTTTTTTTTAATAAATCAGTAATCAAACCCCTTTCTCCAGCCCAATTTTTATTAGGTTTTTCTAAAATAATTCCTAGTTCTCCTCCCCGATTCCAATCAGGATATTGTTTTTTAAATAATAAAGTATCTTCATTTAAACAGCCATAAAAGATTTGAAGTTTTTCTGTATTAATACGGCCAGAAATTATATCATCAATTAAAGGACGCAAAGGCACAAAACCACAACCACCACCAATTAATACTAATTTTTTATTAATAAATTTATCAACATTAAAACCATTACCAAAAGGACCACGGACATAAGCTATATCACCAAGTTTCATTTGATTTAATTTATGGGTTAATTGCCCAACATCACGAATAGCTAATTCAAAATATTTACTGGCTACTGAAGGTGAAGAACAAATACTAATTGGACATTCACCCCAATGAGGAAAACCTATTTGCATAAATTGTCCCGGCAGATAAGCAAAATTCTTTTGTATTGATTTATCAATAAATTTTAAACGCAATAAAGTAGTATCAATCGATTCATGACTGACAGCAATAACTTTTACTGGTTTTGGTAAATAGATATTATTCATTATTTAAATTTCATTATTGTAGCGATGTTTTTAGCAATATCAATACCTACTGGGCAAACTTTAGTACAACGGCCACAAGATACACAACCAGGTATTTTATAACTAAATGGTACGCGAACAAATTTATGCACATACCAAAAAAATATTTTTTTACCAACTGTATCTAATTCTTTATGACCCCCGGCAACTTTAGAAAAATCATTATAAAAACAATTACTCCAACGTCTTTCACGACTTTGACAATTAGGATCCGATTTATCTATCAAATCAAAACAATAGCAAGTAGGACAAGCGATAGAACATTTGCCGCAAGCAATACACTTTTTACCTAATTCTTTCCAAAAATTTTTACCTGCACTTTTTTCAACTTTTTCCATTAAAAGCATCATTCTTTTATCAGGACCTTCTTCAGGAATAGGACCAGCAAATTCCACATGATCAAAATTTTTAATAATTGAAGATTCTAAAATTACTTGTCCTTTTTTTGATCCAGAATAAAATTTATAAATACCACCTCGAATTTGAGCAATAAAAACGTCAAAAGGAACATGCTCTAATATATCTTCTTCATAATTATAACTAAAAGGTTTTAATTTTTTATATTCATTAGGCCAATTAGCACCATAACCAATTATTAATAATTGACGACGATTATTTTGATAATAAATATCATTACTAAAAACTAAATCAAATAAAGATAGAGCTTTTAAATCTATAACATTCATAGCAATTAAAGCTCTTTTTTCTATTTTATTAGTTAAAAATTCTTTTATTTTTTCTTCTGAATGTTCAATAATTTTTTCAGTTGCTGGTAAAATATAAGATTTCCAAGATTTTTCTGGTAAAACTCCACTCCAATCTATTTCTTCAAAATCATTAACATTAATTTGACTAATAGTTAAAATTCCGTCCCGAGAAACAGGAGCAATTAATTTAAAATTAATAGCTAAATTTTTTATAAATAATTTTAATTTAGCTTTATCACCTACCAAATTCATGAATTAATTATAACATAAATTAAAATAAATTAAAAAACCAAATTATTAATTTGGTTTTTTAATTTGATTAATATTTCTAATCTTCCAATTTAGGTTTATCTAATTGTAATGGTTCAATTACACTTTCCTTTCCGGTAATTTTAACAATATCTTTATCAATCTTTTTTAATTCTTTATCAGCTAAATTATAAGCGTTAACTGTTGTTGCTAAATTGTTACCTAATTTCTTAAAATAAGTATCGTAAATTACAATGTGTTTACCTAATTCTTCAACTCGTTTAATAATATCTTTAGTTTTTTCTTCAATTTTAAGAGCCCTTAATCCTTGTAAAACCGTTTGTAAATATGCGGCAAAGGTTGTGGGAGATACAATAATTACTCTCTTTTCTTTAAAAGCATAATCAATTAAACTACGAGTATTAATTTTAACCGCTCCCACTTCATTAACTAATAAATCATAATAAATTGCTTCTGCCGGAATAAACATAAAAGCAAAATCCATAGTTCCTTTACTTGGTTTAATATATTTACTTGTTTCATCAATACGTTTTTTTAAATCATTTTTAAAATCTTTTTCATATTGTTCCCGCCGCTCCGGATCATCTTCATTAATAACACGATTATAATTTTCTAATGAAAATTTAGCATCAACAGGAATAATTCCGTCTTTAGTAAAAATAGCTGCATCTACAATATCGCCATCATCAAAACTATATTGCAACTTAAAAGCAGATGGCGGCAAAATATTTTCCAAAACTAATTGTAAACCAGCTTCACCTAAATTGCCGCGTTGTTTTTGATTAGTTAATACTTTTTCTAAATTTTTTAATTGTTCAGAGAAGCTCATGACTTGTTTATTAGTCTCCTGTAATTCAACTATTTTTTCAGTTATACCTCTAACAATGTTTATACTCTGAGAAAATTGCTGCTGCATTTGTTGAGTAGATTGAGATAATTTATTATCCACTGTTTGATTAAGTCCTCTAATGCTTGCATCCATAGTCTGATTTAATTCTTTAATGCGTTCAAAAAGCAATAATGAGGTTGAATCATCTTTTTTATTTACTGAAAGTTCATAAAACTTTTTATTAAAAAAGAAAAATAAACCTACCAACAAACCAATTAAAATGATTATTAAAATTATTAAAATTATTTCCATATTTTTACCACCAAACTTTTTTTAAATTTAAAAAATAAGCAATTATATTAGTAAGTGGATGAAGTATTAAAGTAATTAAAATAGCTACTAATATAATTTGCCAATTTGGATTAGCAATCCAATAAGTTGCTACAAAAAAACCAATTATGAAATCTAATTGATCAAAAATTGGCCAAGAATTTCCAGATTTTATACGTAAACGTCTTTTAAAAAAACTTTTAATTAAATCTCCTAAAATTGCTCCCCAACCGGCACAAAAACCAAAAATTAGCCAATATCTTGGATAATTAATTAAAGAAATATTATTAAAAAAATAAAAATTTCTATAAAGTAATGCTTGAATCCCTGCAGTAATTATGCCGCTTATTGTTGCTACCAATAATCCACGCCAAGTTTTATTAGAGCCAAACAAATAATCATTACCTAATTTTAATCCATTATCAACCGGTTTATTAAAAAATTTTAACCAATCAATTTTAGCAAAAATAGGCGGTGCCATATTAGCTAAATAAGCTGGTAATAGAAAATAAAATGTTGTTATTATAATATTTATCATAAATTTAATTTAACATAAACTAATCTTTGAGACAATGCTTAAAAATTTGGGTCAAAATTTAAAATTTTTCGCTTCTTTTTAAATTCTTGATTTTCATCAATATAAATAATTTCTTCATTATCAATAATTTTATCTTCCATATTATAATATTCATAGAGATGACTAGGTAATTCTTTTATAAATGGCGATACTTTTAAAATGTTATCTTTACCAAACATAGGATAAGTTAAATATAATTGGTCTTTAGCTCTGGTAACAGCAACATAAAATAATCTTCTTTCTTCTTCTAACATTTCAGGATGGTCATAAATTTTAATATGAGGAAATTGACCATCAGTTAAACCAACTACAAAAACAATTTTCCATTCTAATCCTTTAGCTTGATGAATAGTAGATAATATTACTGCCTCCCTTTCTTTTTCTGTTATTATTTCTGAATCACCTTTGAAATTTTCTGCTAAAGCAATATCTGATAAAAATTTATCTAAATTTTCATAAGAGGCAATAAAAGAAATTAATTGATTAAGATCATCAATGCGATCTTGATAATTATCATAATTAGATTTTAAATATTCACCATAATCACTATTTATTATTGTTCTAACTATATTTGATAAATTATTATTATCTATCTCTTTTATTTTTTTAAAAATTTTTACTAAATTATTCCAACCAATTATTGCTTTTGTTGATAAATTAAAATTAGAATTTAAAACTTCATCTAAAGAATTAGTTTGATAAATTTGCTGCCAAATTTTTTCTGCGATTGTTTCACCAATTCCTTCTTGCATAGTTAACAACCTCAACCACGCCACTTCATCTTTGTAGTTTACTAATATTCTTAAAAAGGCAGAAATATCTTTAAGGTGTGCTTGCTCAAAAAATTTTAATCCACCACGCATCTGATAAGGAATGTTAAATTTATTAAATTGCATTTCAATTTCTAAAGACAAAAAATGGGAACGAAACAAAACAGCAATTTCATTTAATTTAATATTTTCTTTTTTTTGTAATTCTAAAATCTTCTGACAAATGAATTCTGCTTGTTGATAATTATCAATTAAAGCCGCTATGACAGGTAATTTACCTGATTTTTTAGTTGATACTAATTTTTTTTCAAATTTATTATTATTTTTATTAATTGAATAATTAGCTAAAGCTAAAATTTCTTGAGAACTTCTATAATTAATATCTAATTTAAAAATTTTAGAATCTTTAAAATTTTTAGGAAATTGCAGAATATTTTTAACATCAGCGCCACGAAAACTATAAATACTTTGTGCGTCATCTCCAACTACTAAAATATTGCCTTGGGGATAAGCTAATTGAAAAATAATACTATTTTGTAAATAGTTAGTATCTTGATATTCATCAACTAAAATATATTTAAATTTCTGAATTAATTTATGTTTAACCTCTTCCGATTCTAAAAGTAAACGGTTCCATTGCCATAACAAATCATCAAAATCTAAAGCATTAATTTTATTTTTTCGTTGATGATAAATTTTTGTTGCAATTTCTATATAAGGTAAATATTCTGATTTAAGATAAAAATAGCGCTCATAAAAAACTTCTTTAAGTGATTGACACAAATTAACTGAAAGCGACACTATTGATTTAATAACTTGAACTTTAGGAAAAAATTTATCTTGAGAAACATTTATTTCAGATAAACATGATTTCATTAAAGCTAAAGAATCTGTTTCATCAAGAATAGTAAAATTATTATTAATCCCTATTGAGGATCCATAGATTCTCAATAAACGATTTCCAATATGATGAAAAGTTCCACCCCATAAACCTTTAGCTTTATCACCTAATATTAATTCAATGCGCTCAAGCATTTCTCTAGCTGCTTTATTGGTAAAAGTAACTAATAAAATATTTTCTGGTTTTACTCCTTGTTCTAATAAATAAATAACGCGATACACTAAAGTTCGCGTTTTACCACTACCAGCTCCAGCTAATACTAAACTAGGACCATTACTCTGAGTTACTACTTTATATTGCCCTGGATTAAGTTCTTCATTATAATTAACTTTTAAATTACACTGATTAATATCAGACTTTAATAAATAATTTTTATCAATCATAAATTATTCTGCTTTCCTTTTCTTTAATACAGCCCAAGGAGTTTTAAAAAGTATCATTAAATCTAATTTCATTGACCAATTTTCCATATACCAAACATCTAAACGCACTTCTTCATCAAAACTTAAATCACTGCGCCCAGAAACTTGAGCCATACCCGTCATACCTGGCTTAATAGAAAGTACTCGTTTGTGATAATTTTCATACTTAGCTACTTCTTCTATTTCATGAGGTCTTGGACCAACTAATGACATTTTACCAATAAAAACATTAAATAATTCTGGTAATTCATCTATTGAAAAACGCCTAATAAATTTTCCTACTCTAGTAATACGCGGATCTTCAGCAAATTTCATTACTGGTGATCCTTCGCGTAAATTTTGATGTTTTTTTAAAAATTCTGGATCAAATCTTAATTTATGAGCATCTTTATACATTGATCTAAACTTAAAATAAGTGAAAGGTTTGCCATTAGCACCAATACGTTTATAAGAAAAAAATATTGGTCCAGGAGAGTCAAGTTTAATAGCAATAGCTACAATTAATAATATTGGCATAACCGCTAAAATAATCAAAGCAGAAACAATAATATCAAAGGTTCTTTTAGCAATTCTTCCCCAACCTTCTAATCTAGTTTTTTTCAATTCTATTATTGGCAAACCTGCAATGTTTACTATTTCAAAATTAGTAATAGGAAAATCAAAAATATCAGCAACATATTTTAAATCAATATGATTAACATAAGAAAAATCATTAAGTTTATCTAAAGTAGAAGTAGATAAATTAGAAGTAGCTACTAAAATTTCATCAAATTTATCTTGAAGTTTCATTTCTTGTAAACGTTTTTCATTATTTTCATTAAAATTAGAAAATTGCCCTACAACCTTAAATCCAGCACGAATATCATAAGCTAATTCTCCTATCACTCTTTCAGCTACCATTCCTTCACCAATAATTACTACGCGATGAATTCCTACACCAAAACGATATAAACGACGTTGGATAAAACGAATAATACCACGACCTAATATCACAAAAATAATTGAAAAAAACCAACCAATTAAAATAATAAAACGAGATTCAAATAAATTACGACTAAAAAAGAAAATAAACATTAAAACCATAACAGCTGTAGAACAAGCCAATATAATTTTAGAAACTTCATCAATAGCACGAGAATTACCTTTCATTGAATATAAGCCAGCAACCATAAAACTAATTAACCAAATTAAAGCAATTAATAACAACCAACTCAAAAAATTTTTAAAAGTTAAATTAAAAATTACCGGTCTAATATCCGCGATCGGCTCCCAAAAACGAATATAATAAGAAGTTATTCCAGCAAGTACAACCATTAAATAATCAATCGGTACTAAACTAGCAGAAATTGCTATTTCTGAACGTTTCATATTATTATTTTATTTTAAAACATACTTAATACTTCTTCAGTAACATCTAATTTTATTGAGGAATTTTTGGCACTATTTTTTTGTTCTAAAATTTCTAAAGATTCATTATTTTTTTCTTTGTCAAATTCTATATCAACAGTTATTGGATTAATTACCTGACTAACAACTCCTTTTATTAAAACTTTACAATTCATAATTTGTTCTAAAACATTTTCAATAAGTTGTTTATGATTACTAGCTTCTAAACGATCTTTATAAAATTTGCTACTTACTGCTATTTCTAAAACAGAATTTTCACATTTAATCGGTTGGCTGATTCGTAAAAGCAACGCTATAGAAAAATTTTTTTCTTTTATTTTCTTAATTATTTCTTCCCATTTACTAATAATTTCATCAAGATTTAAAGAAAATGATTTATTGTCATCTTTATTATAATCAAGCTGTTTATTATCTTCTTTTTCAATTTCTTCTTTTATTGATTTTGATGAATAAAAAAGTTTTTCATCATCAGTAGATTTCGTATTTAATAATGATAAATCTTGATTATTCTTGTCATTAATTTGACTTGTAATTTTATTAATTTGATTAAAAACAATACTATCCGGTTTAGAACAAGCAACCTTTTCAATAATTCTTACAACAGCAATTTCTAAAGGAAAATGAGGTATAGGAGATTGTTTAATTTCTTTAGGTTTATCAAAAAAAACATCAATCATATCAATTAATTCCCCATAATTGAATTTATTAGATAATTCAATTGTTTGTTTCGTTAAATCTTCAGATAAACCGACACCAAAAACCTCCAATCTCCCATCAACTTTAATTAATAATAATTGACGCAAAAATTCTAACAAATTTTCAGTAAAAACGACTGGATCAACTCCTTCTTCTATTAACTTATTAATTAATTCTATCGCAGCTACATGATTTTTTTCTGCTAAATAAGAAACTAATTTATAAACACTATCAAAATCACTGCGAGGTAAAATTATTTCTGCTTGATCCAAAGTAATATTATCACCTAAAGATAATATCTTACTAAGCAAACTTTGAGCATCGCGTACACACCCTTCTGAATGAGCAACTATCCTTTCAATTACTTCATAATCAATTTTTTTTCCTTCATTCCTAATAATTTTCTCTAATAATGATGCTAACTCTTTAGCAGAAACCTTTTTAAAATCAAATCTTTGACAACGAGAAACTACTGTTAAAGGTAATTTATGAATTTCTGTTGTACATAAAATAAAAATAACATGCGCTGGAGGTTCTTCCATGATTTTAAGTAAAGCATTAAAAGCTGAGGTTGAAAGCATGTGTGCTTCATCGATAATAAAAACTTTATATTTATCACCGACTGGAGAAAAACGAGAATTTTCAATAATATTTTCTCTAACATTGTCAACTCCTGTATTACTAGCCGCGTCAATTTCTATTACATTAACCGAACGTCCAGCAATAATATCTAAACAAGAATTGCATTTATTACACGGCTCGCTTTCTCCTGTTTTACGTTGTTTACAATTAACTGCTTTAGCAAATAATCTGGCACTGGTAGTTTTTCCTAATCCTCGTGGCCCACAAAACAAATAAGCATGGCCAATTTCATTACTTTCTAATTCATGCTGTAAAGTGATTTTAATATGATTTTGACCAATCATTTGGTCAAAAGTTTGAGGACGATATTTACGATAAATTGTTGACATTTTAAAAAAAGAATTAGTTGTTAAAATCATTACAATTTTACTAAAAAATAGACAAGCTAGTCAATCAAAATAGATTTTAACAAAAAATCCTTAAAATTCTTCTTCAGATTCTTGAATTATTTGATTTTTTTTGCCTAACTGTCCTATTTTTGATCTTTCAATAATATCAGATACCACTATATTTCTATGAGTTCCATATTTAATTCGTGATAATTCTTTCAAGATTTCTGCTAGTTCTTTATCAGGTTTTATTATTTCAAAAGGATGATAACACTTCATATTAAAAGCTGGCATAGCAGTATTATCAATCATCATACGAAAATAAGAATTAAACTTTTCAATATTTAAAACATCATATTCACTAACTACTGGAGCAAATTGTTTAGCAATTAATTCACTATCATCGACTCCAATGCGATAAGCCATTAAATTACCAACATTACCAAAAACAGCATCTCGCACTCTAGTGTCATTATTTTGTACTAATTGAGAAATAAATTGGTGGGCTAAACAAAGGTTTAATTTGTATTTTCTAGCTTCAGAAAGAATAATAGAAATGGAATCAGTAATAAAGTTTTGAAATTCGTCTATATACAGGAAAAAATCACGACGCTCATTTTCAGGAATATCAGCTCTTGATAAAGCTGCCATTTGTAATTTAGAAACAGCAATTAAACCAAGTAAATTACTATTAGTATCTCCAATTTTTCCTTTAGATAAATTAAGTAACAAAATCTTACCTTCATCCATTACTTGACGAAAATTGATGCCACTTCGTCCTTGACCAATTATATTACGCATCAATTCATTTTCAATAAAACGTCCTGTTTTTGAAACTACATAAGACAGCATATCAGAAGCAGTTGATCCTTTTTGTGAAATAGCATATTCTCTTTCCCAAAAATCTTTTACCAATATATCTGTAACATGAGTTAATTTTTCTTTACGAAAATCTTCATCTGTAAAAATGCGAGCTAATTCCACTAACGTTCCAGGATTTTCTTTATCAGCCATTAAAGCTAATAATGCATTTCTCATGTAATGTTCAAACATTGGACCCGCCATTGAAGGATCCGGTAATAACTTATAAAAAATATTAATCATTTCTTGGGCCGCCTTATCCATTTCAAAACTATTAGAGGCTTCTAACATATTTAAACCAATGGGCCTTTCAATGTCAGACGGGTCAAAAATAATTACATCCTCAACGCGTTCTTTAGGAATACATTGTAAAACCTCTTCTACTAATTCTCCGTGAGGATCAACTACACAAACACCTTTACCATCACGAATATCTTGTACAGCCATAGTAGCCATAGTAGTAGACTTACCAGTACCAGTCATACCAATTATATACATATGACGACGCCTATCATTATCTTTCATTCTAACTAATGTTTTTACTCCTCGATAAACATTTTCCCCAATTAATACGCCTTCCTGCGGCATGTTAAGAGGTGGTGGTAAGCGTCTAGCAGTTAACCATCTAATTCGAGGAACTGGTGTATTAGGTAATGGCAAATGCCACAAAGAAGCTAATTCTTCTGTGTTAAGCACCATGCCTAACTCTTCTCTAAAATTACGGTAAATAAAATCATGAATTAATTTTTTACCATCACCTTTAATTACTGCCTTAAAACCATTAGCATATTGATAGCTAGAATATTGAGCAAAAGAATCAACAATACGACGTAAATTTTCTTTAGCTTGGTGTTCTAAAGGAGCGAAAGATACAACTCTAATATTAACATCTAAACCGGCTTTAGAAGCTTTTTCTTCAATGCCTTTTACCATTTGCTCTTCCATTGGCGAAAGACGATATTGATTTTGAGATTCTGATTGTTTTTTATTGCCAGAAAAAAACCAATCTGATGGATCTCCTATAATTGAATAAATAAATCCTTTTTGAGTTGAAGCTAAAGCTTTTTTTAAATCTTTACCTTGATGCATCTCTGAAGCAACTTTAACTCCGCGTTTACGCCACTCTGCTCGCGCTGAACGCATAACAAATTGTATAGCAGCAGTTTGGCCTTCAGAAAACTTAGAAAGTACACTAATAACAGGAACTAAAGGATCAACGTTGTTCATCTGTTTATAAGTTAAAATAGGAAACATGTTAGCTTTAAGTAATTTTAAATAGCCAATTGCTACAAAACCTTGACTGTTAAAAATATTATAATCTTCAGTTTCTTCTATTTGACAATTAGGATATTTAGAAAAAAGTTGCTGTTTTACATAATCTACTAAATACAGAGGTACAGCCATATAAAAAGTAATTAAACCATCCTGTCCTAAAACAATTTCAAAAGACCAATCATCATATCGACCAAACATCCAAGTTTTAAAACCTCGATGGGCTCTTAATCCTCCTAAATTAGCATAAAAACCTTCTATTTCCGAAATAAAATCTTGAGTTTGTTTTTTTTCTTCTTCAGTTGATTCTTTACCTCTTTGAGGAACAGTGAGAATAAAAATTTTTTTCTGAAATATCTCTGGATAAATTTTTTTAGATCTAAAAAATAATCTCAAAATAAATAACAATAGCAAAAAAAATATTATAAACGAGACAAATAAAATTCCTAAAAAAATAATTTCTTGCGGTAAAAAAGAAAAAAAATTTAAAGAATCTAATCCGTTTGGTGAATAAAAAAATTGTTCTTGCAATTCTGAATTCATAATTTTGAAATTAAAATTCAATTTTTTTTCCTTCTTTAATAGCAATTTCTGCTATTTTATCGGCTTTAATTTTAGCTTCTTGTTCTAAAAAATATCTATTTATTCCTGGGATTATTTCCAGCCACTTTCTAATTAAATTAATAATTTTTTTAATCTGAATTTTTGTTTTTCTATAAATCATATCAAAAATTGCTTGAGCTGTTTTTTCGCCTTTTTCTTTAAATTTTTGCTGATCTTTAGGTAGTAAATTATTATAAATCCCTGAAAGATCCTCTTCTAATATCTTTTCTATATGTAAATATTTTTCTTTTGCAAGAGGATTTAAAGTATCAACAAAATTCCTCGAAACATTCGGTGTATTAATTTTTATTTTTCCTAATTTTTCAGTCAAAGTTAAATTTTCTAATTGATTATTTTGATTACTATCTAAATTATTACCTACAATTTCAAATGGTTTTGCTATTTCTAAATTAGAAAAATTAGAAAAATTTCTTTTGTTATTTTCTGTTTCTTTAATCGTTTCGGGTGTATTTTTTTCTGCTTGATAAGAATTTAATATGTTTATTTCTTGTTGTTTATCTTTATCTATCATAAATAATTTAATTAATCCACAATTATATTATAGCATAAAATATTAAAATATAGTATAATTAATTTATTATAATATAACCCCATGCCAGATAATATTTACCAAATGAAATCAAGTAAAGGAAACTTTACTTGGATAAATATAATAAATGCTCAAAAACCAGAAATTTCTTATTTAAGAAAAAAATTTAAATTTAATGAATTAGATTTACGAGACACTTATTCTAAAAACATTGCTCAAAGACCTAAGTTATATGTAAGAAATAATTACACTTTTTTAATATTACAATTCCCCGTTTATGATAAAAAATTAAGAAAAATTAATGCTGAAGAAATTGATTTTTTTATTAATTCTCATTCATTTATAACTGCCCATAAAAATAATTTACCGCCATTAGTTGAATTATTTAATTGTTGTATAGCTGATAAATTCTATCTAGAACAATATCTTTCAGACGGTAATGCAATGTTACTATATGAAATTATATTAAGACTACAAGAATATTGTTATCCTATTTTAGATCATATTAGTCTTGATATAAAAAATATAGAAAAAAATATTTTTGAAGGCAGAGAAAGAGAAATGGTTAAGGAAATACTTATAATTAAAAGAAATATCCTTAATTTCCGCCAAATAATGGAAGCACACAAAGATGTTATACAAAAACTTTCTAAATCACAATCAAATTATCTTCAAGGAAAAGAAATGAAAAATTTTTATTTAGATTTAATAGAGCATACTAAAAATATTTGGGATATATTAAATAGTCAAAAAGAAATGATTGAAGCCTTAGAAGACACTAATGGATCATTAATTTCTTTTAAACTAAACGATATTATGAGAACACTTACTGTTTTTTCTGTAATTGTTTTTCCTCTTACTTTATTAGCCGCTATTTTTGGAATGAATACAATTGTTAGTATGCCATTAGTTGACCATCCTTATGGTTTTTGGATTATAATAACATTAATGTTTATAGGAGCTTTTGGTATGTATTTATACTTTAAAAAGAAAAAATGGATTTGAAAGCTGACTTAAAGTCAGTTTTTTAAATTTGTTTTAAAATCTTTTTTAATTCATCAACGCTTTTAACTGTAACTAATTGAGATCTTAATTCTTTAGCATTAGGCCAACCTTTAACATACCAAAGTAAATGTTTTCTTAATTCAATAATTCCATAATCATTTTTATTTTTTTTAGCAAGTTTAGCATGTAATAAAGCAATTTTTTTGATATCTTTATGAGTAAATTCTTTAAATTTACCTTTATTAAAAAAATTATGACATTGTTTAAAAAGCCAAGGTTTACCATAAAGACCTCGCGCTAAACCAACTCCATGACAACCAGTCATATCAATCATTTTTTTAGCTTCAAATGGTGTATTTATACCGCCATTACCCAAAAAAATTCTTTGATTATTTTGTTTTAAAAATTCTTCACCAGCAAGTTTCATTGTTTCATAATCAATATCAGCATTAAATGGATTTTCATAAGGACGGCCATGAATCATAATAGTTGAAATAGGAAGATCGTTAACTGATTTTATAAAATCTATTGCAGTTATAATTCCTTGATTGCTTTTAATTGAAGTTCTAAATTTTACTGAAACCGGAAGATTTGTCCCCTTAATAGTTTCTTCTATAATTTTTCTGCATTTATTTAAATCTCGCATCAAAGTAACTCCTCCACCGTGTTTTACAACTTTTTTAGCTGGACAACCAAAATTTATATCAATACCATCAAAACCGAATTGCTCAGCAATTTGTGCCGCTTTAGTAAAACGTTCTGGATATTTACCAAATAATTGAATAACTATTGGATGTTCTAATTTATCAAATTTAAGCATTTCTAAAGTTTTTTTAGAATTATAAAATAAACCATCAGCTGAAATCATCTCAGTATAAACAACATCAGCACCACAAATGCGACATAATTGACGAAATGCTGCATCGGTAACGCCAGCCATTGGCGCTAAAGCTAAAATTGGTTTTTTAAGTTTTAGCCAAAAATTATGCTTCATATTATTCTGGTATATCTAAAAATTCTTCTATTTCTTTATGAATTGTTTTTGGTTTAATTTTATTTTTTTGATTATAAGCTATTTGTTTTAAACGACGACGCTCAACTTCTTTAATTGCTCTTTTAATTGAACCTGTTAAATTATCAGCATATAAAATAACTTTTCCAGAAACATTTCTAGCAGCACGACCCATAATCTGAATTAATGATGTTTCACTACGTAAAAAACCTTCTCGATCCGCATCAAGAATGGCAACAAAAGTTACTTCTGGTAAATCAAGTCCTTCACGCAATAAATTAACACCAATTAAAACGTCAAATTTACCTCGTCTAAAATCCAATAAAATTTCATTTCGAGCAATAGTTTTAATACCACTATGTAAATAATTAGATTTAATACCATGCTGAACAAAAAAATTGTTCAAATCTTCAGCTTGCTTTTTAGTCAAAGTATTAATAATACTTCTTTCTTTTTTATTAGTAGCTTTTTTAGTTTCTTCAATAACATCATCAATTTGACTACGATTAGTTTTGCGATTAAAAACTGGGCGAACCTCAATTGGCGGATCAATTAAACCTGTAGGACGAATTATTTGCTCAACTAATTGTTTGGAATGTTTGATTTCAAAATCCCCCGGAGTAGCAGAAGTAAAAATTGTCTGACCGATACGTTCTAAAAACTCATCAAATTTAAGTGGTCTATTATCTAAAGCTGACGGCAAACGCCAACCATATTTTACTAAAGTCTCTTTACGTGCTCGATCACCTTCATACATTCCCCTAACTTGAGGTAAACTAATATGAGATTCATCCATAATTAAAAGATAATCTGGTTTTCCATCTTTATCTTTAGGAAAATAAGATAATAAATTTTCCGGAGCTTCACCTGGTAATTTACCAGTTAAATGTCGTGAATAATTTTCAATACCATGACAATAACCAATAGTTTTAAGCATTTCTAAATCATAACGTACGCGACGCTCTAAACGTTCTGCTTCTAAATATAAATTTTTTTTACGAAAATATTTTAATCGATCCTTAAGTTCAATTTTAATACTTTCAATAGCTTGATCAATTTCTGGTTTTTCAGAAATAAAATGTTTAGGCGGAAAAATTACAATTTCTGTTATTTCTTCTTTTATTTTTCTGGTTAATTGATCAGTTAAAAATATTGAAGAAATAATTTGATTATTAAATTCTATTCGATAAATTGCCGTTTCTGAAGCTGGCATAATTTCAAAAATTCCGCCACGAACTCGAAAAGTGCCTCGCTTTAATTCTCCAGTGGTACGTATAAATTGTATTTTAATTAATTGTTTAATTAAATCAGTTCTAACAATTACTTGACCCAAAGCGAGATGAATTGCCGCTTCTAAATAATTAGTAGGTAAACCCAAGCCATAAATACAAGAAACTGAAGCAACAATAATTACATCTTTACGCGATAATAAGGAAGTAGTAGCTTGATGACGTAAACGATCAATTTCATCATTTATCATAGTTTCTTTTTCAATATAAGTATCTGAGTTAGGAAGATATGCTTCTGGTTGATAATAATCATAATAGGAAACAAAATAATTAACACTATTATTAGGAAAAAAATTCTTATATTCTCGATATAATTGAGCCGCTAATGATTTATTAGGAGCCATAACTAA
>CAYVUR010000004.1:0-9218 GCA_964455185.1 uncultured Gammaproteobacteria bacterium | reverse complement strand
TATATTGTTCAATAGCATTAGCTATAGTAAAAGTTTTTCCTGAACCAGTAACACCTAAAAGAGTTTGAAAATCATAACCTAATTTAAGGCCAGAAATTAATTTTTTAATCGCTTCAGGTTGATCTCCAGAAGGTTTATATTTAGATTTTAATTGAAATAATTTATTACTCATATAAAATTTATAACATTATTATTTATAATAATGTTATTTTTTAGATAAATTTATTTTTTTACTTTTGCTATAAATTATCTGTAAGTGATTTAGTTTACTCTTATTACGAATTACAGTCAAATCTTTATTATAACGAAAAACTGAAGGAGTACGGTAAGCTGGGTTACCTAATTTATTACCAATTTTAGAACGTGATTTCATATAAACTAATTTTTACCAGTAGAACCAAACCCACCTTCGCCTCTAATAGAGGCTGATAAATCATTAACTTCCTCAAAATTAACTTTGGGATATGGTAAAATAATAATCTGTGCTATCCTATCACCGATTTGATAAACATCAAATCCATTTTTACGAAATCTAATTTTTAATTCTCCACGATAACCAGAATCTAAAACACCAACAGAATTAGCTAATATCAAATCAGTATTAGAAACACTGCTACGAGGAAAAATTAACATTACATACCCTTCAGGAATTTCAAAAGATATTCCAGTTCCGTACTCTATATATTTATCAGTTTCTTTTTTACTGATAGCATAAACATCCATTCCAGCATCGCCAGGATTAGCATATTTAGGAATAGTTGCTTCTGGAATTAATTTCTTAATTTTTACTTTTAGCATAAATTATTAAATTATTTTTGACTTTTAAGTGATTTTATTATACAATAATAATGTTCGTAGGTTAACTTTACCGGATTTAATTGCCGGTGGTGAGTTTAGAAAGGTCTGACCAACGGATTTTATTAACAATTTTAATGATTATTGTCATGAACAATAAACTTTATGTCGGTGGCATTCCTTATAATGCTTCCGATAATGATCTTCAGAATTTCTTTTCCAGTGCAGGTACCGTTGTGTCAGCTAAAATCATTATTGACAAGCAAACTAACAGATCCAAAGGTTTTGGTTTCGTAGAAATGTCTTCTGTAGAAGAAGTCCAAAATGCTATAGATACCTTAAACAATAAAGAAATGATGGGAAGAATGATTAAGGTTTCAGAAGCTAGACCAATGGAAAATCGTTCTAAAAGATTCTAAAGATTATTTACTAAAATCCGGCTTTAAGCCGGATTTTTTATTTTTTAATTAAATTTCGTAAGTTTTATTTTTAACTGCTATTTCAACATCATTTATTTTAAGTTTTTGTTTAATTCCATCAGCTAACATTAATGATGATTTTTCTTCTCCATGAACTACAAAAATTTTTTTGGGTTTAGGTTTAATCATTAATTTAAGCCAATGTAGTAATCTAGGTTGGTCAGCATGTGAAGAATAAGAACCAATAGCTGTAACTTTAGCTTTAACTGTTACTTTTTCTTTATCTATAATAACACTTTTTGCTCCTTCAAGTAGAGTTCTACCTAAAGTACCTTCTGCCTGATAACTAATAATTAACAAATGATTTTTAGGATTAGGTAAATACAATTTTAAATGATAAATAATTCTGCCACCATTACTCATACCACTGCCCGCTAAAATTACTTTCGGAGGATTAACTTTATTAATTTTCTTAGATTGATCAACTCTACGAGTCATTTCTAATCCATCAAAATTAAAAATATCATCACCGTCTTTAATTCTTTTTTTAGCTTCGTCATCAAAAATATCAATATATCTTCTGTAAATATCAATAGCTTCAATTGCTAATGGGCTATCTAAAAAAATAGGAATACGTGGAATTTGTCTGGTTTCATGTAAATAATTAAGTTCATATAATACTTCCTGAGTTCTTTCTAAAGCAAAAATAGGAATCATTAATACCCCGCCTCGACCAATGGAATCAAGTATAGCTCTTCTTAATATTGAAGTTCGCAATTCAACTGATTCATGAATACGCCCTCCATAAGTCGATTCTATAACTACAAAATCCGCACCATCAATAGTTTCAGTATTTCTTACTATCGGTGCCGGATAATTGCCTAAATCCCCAGAAAAAACAATTTTTTTAGTTTTTATTCCTTCCTTAATCCAAATTTCTATGATTGCTGAACCAAGAATATGCCCAGCATCTCTAAAACGAATTGTAACATCAGAAGATAATTTTTGTTTTTTGCCATAATCAATGCCCCAAAAATATTCCATAACTTTAATAACGTCTTTTTCTTTATATAATATCTCCTGACCGTGTTTTATTGCTTCTTCTTTAATAACTTTTGCTGCATCTAATAGAATTATTTCTGATAAATCTTTAGTTGCTGGCGTACAATAAATCTTACCTTGAAAACCATTTATTGGTAATAATGGTAAACGACCACAATGATCTACGTGAGCATGAGTCAAAAGAACAAAATTTAATTCTTTAAGATTAAAATTAAAAGGTTCAAAATTTTTCTCATGAGCAAAATAAGACCCTTGAAACATGCCACAGTCAACTAAAAATTTAGTTTTTTTTGTTTCTATTAAAGCGCAGGAACCAGTTACTTCTCCAGCCGCGCCATAAAATGTTAATTTCATGATTTTTATTATATGTTAATTATAACATTTTTATAAATTAAAAAAAATCCGCTAGAGGCGGAATCATTATTAATTATAAATTAGAATTAAGAAATTACTTGTAAAGCACTTGGCAAAACATCAATAACAATTTCTTTATCTAACTTAATATAATCACCGTCTATCTGACAAGTTTTAAGATGCCGACGATGTTTTAAGGTTATTTTAAATTCTTTATTATCTAAAGTAAAAATATGTTTAGGTGGATTGTCATAAAATAATACCCCCAAAGCCGCTTCAATCATGGAAAAAAAGGTTTTATTAGTCACTACATAAAGATTAAGTAAACCATCATTAATGCTGATATTTTTTTTAGCTTGAAATCCATAAAAATTAAAAGCATTAAATACTATTAAACTATTACCACGAAGCCAAAAAATTCTATTTTGTGTTTCAATTTTAAATTTTATCCTAGTAATTCTTACTTTATTCCAAAATAATCTAATAGCATAACCCCAGAAACCAAATTTATTTTTTAATTCTTTTTCTGTATTAATAATAATACTAGAAACATAACCCACAGAAAAACCAACTAAAAAATATTTTTCTTTATTAATTCTTCCAATATCTATATTGGAAATTCTTCCTTTAGCTATTAATTTAATAGCTTCATTAATATTAAAAGGTATTTTTAAAGTTGAAGCTAAAACATTAGCCGAACCAAAAGGAATTATTGCTAAAGGAATATTTAATTTAAATTGCATAATAGTTCTAGCGGCCACCTTAACTGTACCATCGCCACCCCAAGCTATAATTAATTCTACACCCGACCAATTATAATTATCTGCTATTGTTTCAAAATTAGAATCTAAAATAAGAAAATCTGGATTAATATCAATTTCCTTTAGTTTTTGTTCTACTTCTGATTTTAAATCTTTTTTACTCAAAAATCCTGCTGTCGGATTAAAGATAACAACTGCTTTTTTCATATTTTAATTATAACATGATACAAAAAATTAAAAAATTTCTTTTAAATAATTAATCATTGAATAACGTTCTGCTTCTTTTAGACAATTATTAGATAATTCTTTAATTTTTTGCGGATTAGTTATAATAAATTCTAAACGATGACGCAAATCATACCAATCGCCAGATTTAAATATCCAGCCAGTTTTTCCATCTTTCACTATTTCTGATAAAGCACCACTATCAGAAGCTAAAACTGGTATACCTCTGGCATAGGCTTCAATAACTACCATACCAAAACTTTCAGCTGTTAAACTAGGATTTATCAAAATATCTGCTTGTGACCAAATTTTTTGTTCAAGCTCATTCTGATTCAAGTGACCATAAAAAACAACCTGAGGAAGATCTAAAGTGATTTTTTTAGCTTCAGCTATTGCTTTGCCATCACCAGCAATCAAAAGTTTCCAGTTACCACTTAAACCTGGTAAAATTTTTAATAATCCAATTATTCCTTTATACTCCTCAACCTGTCCCACAAAGGCAAATATAACTTTCTTATTTAAATTATTATTTTTTTTAATTTTTTTAATATTAAAATTAAGCGGCAATGGATTACCTAGTACTATTTTAGTAGAGGATTTAAAAAAACCAAAATGATCATAAATATTTTTAATATGCAATGAAGGAAAAACTACTTTAAAAGGACTACCAAAAAGTAATTTACAAAAAATTAAATATATTTTTTCTAAAAAATTAAAGTGCTGTTTATCATTATATAGCCCAGAAGGATGAATTAATTGCATGTCATGAACAATATGAATATGTTTAATATTCATTAATTTAATCAATAGTGGGATATTATAACCCAAACCTTTTAAATTATTAGTTACTATTAAATCTGGTTTTTCTTTTAATAATATTTTAAAAATTTTCCAAATTTGAATATCATTAGATAAATCAATTATGTGCCATAAAAATCTTTTCCAAGCTGGTTGTTTATTGATATCTAAAAAATTAAAAATATTAAAAGGTTTTATCCTAAAAACATCAATTCCATCTATAATTTCATGACGATTAGAACGTCCAACTGTTATAACAAAAACATCCTTTCCAGATTTTTTTATAGCTAAAGCCATATTTTCTACAGCTACTTCAGCTCCGCCACGATAATCAGGTTTATAAATAGAATGAAATAATGCTATTTTCATAATGATACTTCTTCGTAAATAGAAATTATTTTTTTTATTAATTTTGACCAGTCATAAAGCAAAATTACTCGCTCTCTTCCAGCTTGACCAAAATTATAACGTAACTTTTCATCTGCTAATAATTTAATTAGTTTATTTGATAAATCTTCTATATCTTTAGGTTTAACTAAAAATCCAGTTTGTCCATCAATTAAAGTAGTTCTTACTCCCGGCCAATCAGAAACCACTACCGGCAAACCACAGGCTTGGGCTTCAGCTACTACAATACCAAAACTTTCAGTACTTTCAGTAGAAGGCAACACAAAAATATCTGCTAAACGATAATATTCAGGTAAAATATTATTATTTATCCAGCCAACAAAACTAACCTTTTTTTTCAAATTTAAAGAATTTGCTAATTCCTTAAATTTCAATTTAAGATTACCATCGCCCACAATCAATAATTTAGTTTCTGGATGCTGTTTAGAAACAATCGCAAAAGATTCTAATAGAACAGGAACACCCTTAAAAAAATGTTGATTATCTAATCCACCGACAAAAATTATTATTTTATCATGAACACTAAAATTGTTCATTTTCAATAAATCTTCTAATTTATCTCCGGGACTAAAAAAATCCGCTTCAATTCCATTAGGAATCTCTAAAAATTTATCCGGCTGTTTTTTAAAAAAATCAGCTAAATAAGAATTTTTACAATGATCCCACGATAAAACGCCTACTCTATCAGAAACATTTATTATTAAACCAAGAAACAATTTAATATAGATTCTAAAAAATATTTTCATTATCCCCTGTCCAATAGGATCCATTTCATAATGTAACACCAACTTCTTTTTAGGATTGATTTTCTTAAATAACCAAATAATAAAATCAGTGCCAAAAAAAGGATAATAAAAATGAATGATATCAAACCTTTTTAATTCTTTCAAAAGACCAAACATAAATCCAGCCTTGCCTAAAGTTAAGTAAGTTTTAAGATAATTAACTGGCAAATTTGATTTTTCTTTTTCTTGTCCATAGTCGGGAGTAAAAGCTTCTGCCACTACACCAGATTTAATTAACCATTTAAGATGATAATAAGCGTTATTACCTATTCCTCCACCCATAGGTGGCCAAGCGCAAACAACTATAGCAATTTTCTTTTCCATAATTTACTTTTTAAGAAAAAAATGGTTATAATACTTAAGTAATTCTACAATTTTAAAAATTTTTAGTCAAAATGCCAAACTTAACAATTAAAATATCAAAAAAAGCCATAATCCATAATCTAAAAATCTTAAAAAAAGAGATTTCTAAAGATTGCTTAATAGCTCCTGCTATTAAAGCTAATGCTTATGGGCATGGTTTAATTGAGATTGCTCGTCTAGTAGAAGAAGGCGGTGCCAACTGGCTATGCGTAACATCAACAACTGAAGCTGCTAAATTAAGATCGGCGGGTATTAATCTCCCTATCTTAATAATTGGTCCCACAATGCCAGAAAATGCGACTGAAATAATTGAATCAAATAGTCGTGTTTTTTTATATTCAATAGAAACTGCTAAAGCTTTAAATAAAATAGCAAAAATAAAAAATAAAAAAATTTTAGTTCACTTAAAATTAGATACTGGCATGAATCGCCAAGGCATACCTTGTAATGAAGTTTTAAATTTTATCAAAAAAATATCTAATTTAAATAATTTAATAATTGAAGGGGTAGCTACTCATTTTGCTACAGCTGATGAAGATAAAAATAATCAATATTTTTTAATCCAATTAGAAAAATTTATAAAAACAACGGAGTTAATCGAAAAAAAATTAGGATATAAACTAATTAAACATTGCGCTAATAGCGCCGCGACGATGCTTTATCCTCAATGTCATATGAATATGTGCCGTATTGGCATCGCTATATATGGTTGTTATCCTAGTAATTTAGTAAAAAAACTCTGGGAAAAATCTCATCAACCATTAAAGCCGGTTATGTCAGTGTTTACAAAAATAACCCAAATTAAGGAGCTTCCTGCTGATAGTTGTGTCAGTTATGGCTGTACTTATCGCACAAAAAACAAAATTAAAATTGCTACTATTCCTGTTGGTTATTTTGAGGGACTTCCTCGCTTACTTTCTAATCAAGGTTATGTCTGGATTAAAAATAAAAAAGTGCCTATAATTGGGCGTGTCTGTATGGATATAACGGTTATAGACATTAGTAATATTAAAAATATAAAAATTGGTGATGAAGTAGAAATTATTGGCAAACACATTAGCGCTGAAACCTTAGCTCAAACAGCACAAACTATTAATTATGAAATTTTAACTAATTGGAAAGAATCAATACCAAGATTTATAGTAAATTAATCAAGTCTTATTAATTTAAATTAATTCTAAAAAATTAATCTAAAAAAATAAATAAACATATTTAATACTGACTGGGGTTGAGAATAATTTTCAAATTTACCTTGTTTAATCGCTTCCAAAACAGAAATTATATCTAACTGAGGACAATCAATTAAGGCATAATTACTATTTAAATATTTCAATTGATGTAAATCCGCTGTTGCAATCAGTGGTTTTTTAATCTTTTTTGCTAATTTAGCTGTAGCAATATTGGGATTAATTATTTTAGAATAAAACCAACTATGTTCAATAGCATCAAATATTTCTGAATATTTTTCAATTAATTTTAAGCCTAATGATTTAATTTTATAATTAGGGTGTGGCGCAATTATTAAACAAGTTGGATGTTTTTGTTTATAAATAATTAAATCATTTAAAGTTTTAATTTGTTCAGCTGACTTATCACAATTAAGAATCAAACAATGGCGTCCTTTAATTTCTGCTTCAATACCAGGAATTAATAGTATCCCCTTTTTTTGAGCATAATCATTATATTCTGGCTTAAATAAAAAATATTTATGTCCTGTTAGAGCTAAAATTTTAAAATTAAAACGTTCTGCTTCATTAATTAAATCATAAATTGAGTATTTGATAATTTTATCATCTTTAGAATCTTCTTTGGTATGCAGATGTAATGATGCTTTGTATTTCATAATTATTTTTTTAAATAATTAGTTCGAATTTTAACTGGCAATTTTTCAATCGCATATCTTAACATGGTCCGCGGCATTTTATCTTGATATTTATTTAAAAAATCAATTAAAATTTCTGTGCCACAATTTTTGCCAACTTCACGCAACATCCAGCCAGTAGCCTTATGAATTAAATCATGTTTATCGTTTAATAAAAGCTTTGCTAATTTTATAGTATCAAAATAATCTTGACGGCGTATAAAATAAAAAGTAGAAACAATTGCAATTCGTCTTTGCCATAAATTATCTGACTTAGCAAAATCAAATAAAATTCTTCTATCCTTATCAAAAAGCCAAGCACCGACAATATTAGGAGCAGTAAGATCAACTAAATCCCAATTATTAATCTGTTTACTATGCTTAATATAAAAATTATAAATTCTAAATTGATCCTTAAGTAATGCTTCTAAGTACTGATAAGTTAAAATTAATAAAGCAGTTAAACGCTCCTCATGATATTTACTATAGAGTAATTTTTCTATTTCTAAAAATTTCAAATCCTTATATCGCTTAGCAATAATTCTTTGTTGTGGAACCACTACGCCAAGAAATTTATCTCCTTCGCCATATTCTCCTTTACCAGTTTTAAAAAATCGACTTAATATTTCTGCTTTTTGAGGATTAGCAAAAACTCGTAATTCTTTTTTAATCTTAGCTGCTGACATAATTAAATCTTTCTACTATCATAAGCCCAATGCAATAAAGCTTGACGTTGTTTGCGTGAACAAGACAAATCTTTTGGCGTACAACGTTTTTTAAGTTGCGCAATATGCCGTTTCATCATCTTCCAACGTCTAATTTGTCTTTTATCTTCTTCTGGCATTCTCCTTCCATAATAATATCGGCAATACCACTGAAACCACCCGCGAGGATCTTCTGGTCTAATCCAACCTTTTTTGCGCCAAACCGATAACGGCTGACTAGCATTAACTCCAAAAAAATTTAATTTAGGATCGTGACGATCTGAACAGAGTTTAGCTTTTTTATACCAACTTTTAGGAAATTCATTATAGCAATCAGTCATATATTTACCACCAAAAACACCTAATTCTAACATTTGTTTAGGAGTTAATTCTGGTTTAAATTCAGAATTAAAATTTTTGCCAATTGGTTCAGTTAAATAATAACGATAACCTTGTTGCATCTTATCATTTACAACTATTAATTTTTTCTTAGTTAAGGGCATAAAAATATTATAACTAAATTATATCAAAAAATCGCCAATCAGGCGATTTTTTATTATAAGCTCCCGAATTAAAAAATCTGAACAAATTTTGAAATTATTTCGCCGAATCTGGTGCACAAAATTTCGTGCCCCGCAAAGCGAAACGCGTCGCCAAAATCAATCATTTAACTTTGTCGCAAA
>CAYVUR010000003.1:52855-53073 GCA_964455185.1 uncultured Gammaproteobacteria bacterium | reverse complement strand
TTAAATTAAATTTTAGTTAATTTAAATTAAATTTTAGTTTCTACTATTTTTTTATTTTTCCCTTCATTAATAGAAGCGGCAATAACACGAGTAATTAAATCAATAGAATTAACAGCGTCATCATTAGCTGGAATAGGATAATCAAGGATCTCTGGATTAATATTAGAATCACAAAAACCTATGACAGTAATTTTTCTTTTTTTAGCTTCTGTAACAGC
>CAYVUR010000003.1:0-52829 GCA_964455185.1 uncultured Gammaproteobacteria bacterium | reverse complement strand
TTAACATCTAAAACAAATATGGCTTCTGGCAATTTGGTCATATTTTCTAAACCGCCAACCATTTTTTCTAATCTTTCAATTTCTTTATTAAATTCAACTTGTTCTTTTTTAGTATATTTATTAAGAGCTCCCGAATCTCTTTGTTCTTTAAGTGAGCGATATTTTTTAATTAATTTACTGACATTAGAATAATTAGTAAATAATCCACCAACCCAACGTTGATTAATATAAGGCATTCCACACATTTCAGCGTATTTTTTAATAATCGCTTGCCCTTGATTTTTGGTACCGACAAATAATATGTAACCACCATTAGCAGCAACTTTAGAAACATACTCAGAAGCTTTTTCTAATTTTTCTAGAGTTTTTTCTAAATCAATAATATGAACTCCGCTTCTTTCAGTAAAAATATAAGGTTTCATTTTGGGGTGCCAGCGGCCTTTTTGATGGCCAAAATGTACCCCTGATTGTAAAAGTTCCATTACAGTTGGCATTTGCATAATTTTTTTTCCTTTAATCTTCTATCTCGTTTATTTCGCTATATTTTAGCGAACAAGGAAATTATCGAGATATGAGAGATTTATTTTATTAATTAGTTAAATTAAAGTAAAAATGCTTTATTAAAGCAAATAAAATTTAGCATAAAAATTAATTAAAGTCAAGAAAAATTAATTAATTTAATTAAACTTTTTTAAATTATCAAATTTTTATTGACATTTTTGTCTAAATAAGATATAATTGTATCATTAAAATAAAACTAAATTTTAGACAATCAATATGAAAAAGGACATCCATCCTCAGTATTATCCGGAAGCTAAAGTCACTTGCGCTTGTGGCAATAGTTTTGTTGTGGGATCAACTAGAGAAGAAATTTATGTAGAAATTTGTTCTGCTTGTCATCCTTTTTATACAGGTAAACAAAAATTAGTAGATACTGCTAAAAGAGTTGATAAATTTAATAAGAAGGTTGAAGCTAAATCTAATAAAGTTATTAATAAAACTCTTAAAAAAGAAAAACAAAAAGCTTTAAAAGCCGCTAAAAAAGCAGAAAAAGAAGGTATTAAAATTATTAAAAAATAACTATAAAAATTAAAGAACCTGTTTCAGTTTAACTGGCAGGTTCTTTTTATTTAGGATATAATTATATTGTCAATTTATTATATAAATATGAATGATAAATTAGAAAAAATACAAGCTAGATTTGAAGAATTAGAACGTCTATTACAAAAAGAGTCAGTAATTAATGACCCTTTACAAATAAAAAAAATATCTCAGGAATATGATGACTTAAAAGAAATTATTATTGCTAAAAAACGTTTAGAAAAAATAAAATCTGATTTAGTTGCAGTAGAAACAATTATTGCAGAAAATACAGATGACTCAGAAATGATTAAGATATCACTTGAGGAAAAAAATGATTTATTACGCCAATTAGAAGAAACAGAAAAAGAAATTCAATCATTGCTTATCCCTAAAGATCCTAATGATAAAAAAAATGTTATTATAGAAATTCGTGCAGGAGCTGGAGGTGATGAAGCTGCTCTTTTTGCTGGAGAAATGTTTAGATTATATATGCGTTATGCAGAAAAGTGTGGCTGGAAAACTAAATTAATTTCAGAAAATAAAATTGGCATTGGAGGTTATAAAGAAGTAATTTTTGAGATTATTGGACAAAATGTTTATAGTCGTCTTAAATATGAAAGTGGTGTACATCGAGTTCAACGAGTTCCAGAAACCGAAAAAAAAGGACGTGTTCATACTTCAACAGTAACCGTTGCTGTTTTGCCGGAAGCTGAAGAAATTGATTTTAAGATTGATCCTAAAGATTTGCGTATCGATACTTTTTGTGCCGGTGGACATGGTGGACAATCAGTTAATACTACTTACTCAGCTGTTCGTATTACTCACCTTCCTTCAGGTTTAGTAGTCAGTTGTCAAGATGAACGTTCTCAATTACAGAATCGTGAAAAAGCTATGATGGTTTTACGTTCAAGACTTTTAGCTCTCAAAGAAGCAGAGGAAAATAAAAAATTATCGGAAACACGTAGATCTCAAATAGGTACAGGTGATCGTAGTGAAAAAATTAGAACTTATAATTTTCCTCAAGATAGAGTAACGGATCATCGATCTAATGAAAATTTTTCAAATATTACAGCTATTATGGATGGAGACATTGATAAAATAATTGATTCAGTTAAAAAACATTTTGAAACTTTAATTTTAACTAATCAAGAATGATTGAATTATTTTAATTAATTATTAATTATGTTTATTGATGACTATTGCTCAAGCCTTAGAAAAATCTTTTAAAATTTTATCTCAAAAAAAAATAAATTCCGCGCGTCTTGATGCTGAAGTATTACTTGCTTTCATCTTGAAAACCTCTCGAGAAAAAGTTTTAACTCATTTAGAGAAAAAAATATCAACACAACAAATAAAAAAATTTCAATTATTAATTGAACGTCGCGCTAAATATGAACCAATAGCTTATTTAATTGGTTATAAATTTTTTTATGGCTTACCTATAAAAGTATCATCTAAGACTTTAATTCCTCGACCAGAAACCGAACAATTAATAGATTTAGTAATAGATTATATTAAAGATAAAAATTTAAAAAACTCAGAAATAAAAATTATAGATATTGGAACTGGTTCAGGATGTATTTCTTTAGCTTTTAAAAAATTATTACCTCAAGCTAAAATTTATGGATTAGAATCATCTACAGAAGCATTAAATTTAGCTCGTCAAAACTCTAAAAATTTAAATTTGAGTGTTATTTTTAAAAAAAGTAATCTTTTAACTAGTTTTAAAGAAGATTTAAATAATTTTATTGTTGTAGCCAATCTTCCCTATTTAGATAAAAAAGAAATTAAAAATTTTTCAATCGAGATTAAACGTGGCTTAAGTTATGAACCAACTAAAGCCCTATTTGCTGGTTATCATGGTTTAATGGTTTATAAAAATTTATTTAAACAATTAAACAAACGTTTAGAATTGCCTCAAGCAATTTTTATAGAAATAAATAGTAATTATTGGTATGATTTTTTTAAATTAGCTAAACAATATTTTTCAATTGCAAAAATCGATGTAATTAAAGATTTATGTGGTAAAAAAAGATTTATAAAAATAATCTTATAAACTATAATTATTTTGTGTTTAATAAAATTAATTTTGATTAATAACATTTATTATAATTAATAATTTTGGTGATAATAAAAAATCCCTTCTCAGAAGGGATTTTTTATTTAATTTTTATTTTTTTTCAGTTTCTGTAGTTTCAACATTATCAGTATTATTAGAAGTAGTTTCGTTTTCAGTGCTTGTTGTAGTAACTGTAATTTCTTCTTTTTCCTCTTTAGGTCGAGTCACTAATACTACTATATCATCTGGTTTATGATGCAAAACTTCTATATTAGCCGAAATTTTAAGATCTTTAATAGTAATAACATCATCAAAAGTTTCAAGAGGAGTTATATCTACTAAAATTTGATGAATTAAATTTTCTGGTAAACAATATATTTCAACTTCTGAAATATTGTGAATTAAAACTCCACCTTCTTCTTTTACTGCTTTTGATTCTCCAGTAAATTCTATTGGTACTTTTGCTTTAATTTTTTCTTTCATATTAATTTGATGCAAATCAACATGAATAATATGATTTTTAATTGGTTCACGTTGTATGTCAGCAATAATAACTTTAACTGGGGAATTATCATCAATAATTAAATCAATTAAAGTATTTTCTCCGGCCTTGTTTAAGATTTTTTCAAATTCAATATAATTAATTTCAAGATTTTGGTTTTCTTTTTTATGGCCGTAAATAACAGCAGGAATTTTACCAGACTGTCTAAGTAAAGCCACTTTTTTTCTTAAATATTTTCTTGTTTTTGCTTCTAATTTCAGGGTCATAAAATTTTTATTTTTATTGTTAGTTATAACTTAAGAATTATTTAATAATAAATTAAAATAGATAAAAAGTCAAGTTAAACTATTTAGATTTTTTATGATAAAGTTCTCTATAAATTTCAATTACATCATTTTCATCAATTGGATCTCGATCCTTAATTTCCATAATTTCTTTACTACTAAGATCAGTAACCGCGCCTAAAGATGAAATTCCCATTGTACCCAAAGATACTGCAGCAACAACTCCAGAATTACAATTTTTACATTTAATATATATTAAATGTGCACCATCAGCTTCATCTAAAATTACAGTTTCTATTGGGTTGTGTTCTAATTGACAAACTGGACAACGTGAAACTATACGTAGTCCATCTTCTGGTCGGTAATTAAAATTATTATTTAAAAAGTCTCTCATAATTTAATAATAACATATTTAAAATAACATAAATAACAAATTTAATCAAGTTCTCTTAATAATACTTCATAACGATAAATACTGAGATTAATTCCTACTAGAATCATCATTGTTAATAAAAAACTTCCTCCATAAGAAACAAAAGGTAATGAAATTCCAGTAACTGGAAGCAAGCCAACGCACATTCCGGAATTAATAAAAACATGAATAAAAACAGTAGCTGCTGTTAAAATTGATACAAACATTCCAAAATCATCAGGAGCACGGCTAGCTATTCGATAAAATCTATAAAAAAATAACCCAAATAAAAATAAAATTAAAAATACACCAACAAAACCAATTTCTTCAGCAATTACGGAAAAAATAAAATCAGTTTGACTTTCAGGAATGAATTTTAATTGACTTTGACTACCAAACCCTAAACCTCTTCCTAAAAATTTGCCAGCGCCTACAGCTATTATTGATTGTTGAACATTGTACCCCCTACCTAAAGGATCTAATTCTGGATTCAAAAAAATTTTAATACGATCTTTTTGGTAATCTTGTAATAAAAAAAACCAAGCACCTAGAAATAATAAAATTATACTACCAAAAACTAATAAACCATGCCATTTTTTTTGCATAACAAGTAAAAATGATACTAACCAGATAAAAAATAAAACCATAGCAGAACCAAAATCTGGTTGAATTATTACTAAACTCAAAGGTATTATAGCTAATAATCCCATAAAAAATAATTGTTTTAATTTATAAATTTGTCTACTATAGCGACTACAAAAATCAGCCAATATTAAAATTAAAAAAATTTTAGTTAATTCTACCGGTTGAAAAGATGCTGATCCTAAATCAAACCATCCCCGAGCCCCTTTTATTGTTGAACCAAGAGGTGTTAAAACAAGTATTAAAAGTATTAAAGAAACAATATAACCAATCCAACTAATTTTACACCAGAAATGATAATCAATTAAAGATACAATAAACATTAAAATTATCCCAAAAAACATCCAAATAATTTGTTTTTGAAGATTATCAAATTCACTTCCGCCTCTTCCTAATGCTACACTATAAATAGCAGCTAATCCAAAAGTTACTAAAAAAATGATAATAGTTATTAACCACCAATCAGTTGTTATTAAAATTTTGTTTTTATTAAAAATCATTCGTTTTTTCTTAAAGCATTAATTACATCCATTTCAGCCGCTTGTTTTGCTGGATAATAACCAAAAATAAGCCCAACTGTTGCACAAAAACCAAAAGCAATAATAATTGATTCTGGCGGCAAAATGAATGACCAATTAAAATCTAATTGTCCCGCAATAAAACTTACTAACCAAGATATAAAAAGCCCTATAGTAATACCAATTATTCCCCCTATTAAAGTAACAATAATTGCTTCAAATAAAAATTGCCAAAGAATTTGTCTTTTTCTAGCACCAACCGCTTTACGTAAACCAATTTCAAAAGTTCTTTCAGATACTGATACATACATAATATTCATAATGCCCACTCCACCAACTAATAAAGAAATACCAGCTAAAGCTATTAAAAGAAAAGTGATGGCATTAAAAATAGTATCAACCATTTCTCGCATCTCAGTCATTGTCATAACTGAAAAATCATCATATTTCGAATCACTGATTTCGTGTCGGTTGCGTAATAATTGAATAATGTCTTCGGCTGTTTCTGCTTCTAAAGCAGGATTTTCCATTTGAGCAGTTATCCATTGAACATGATCTACTCCCATAATTATTTTTTGTAAAGTAGCAAGTGGTAAATAAACAATATTATCAAAATCAAAACCAAAAGTATTGCCCCTTTCTTGAAGTACACCTATTATTTTAAATTGGGTACGGCCTATTTTTACTTGCTGACCAACGGGATCTTGATTGCCAAATAAAGTTTTAGCTAATTTATTTCCTAAAACTGCCACTCGAGAAAGATCATTTTCTTCATCTTTATTAAAAAATCTACCTTGAGCAATTTCTGATTTATCCATATCAATAAAAGACGGTTCTGTGCCTATAATATTTATTACTTTATTAGTATTAAGATAAGTAATAATTTCTTGATCAATTAAAGCAGCATAATGATTAGAAATATTTTTAAGTTTACCAATAGCCTCCCCGTCTTCTTTTGTTAAAGTAGTTATTTGTACTCCTTGAGCTTGTGCCATGGCATTTTCTGAAGAGACGTGAGAAGTTGATGGTACTTTTGGTTCAATTTGAATAATATTATTACCAAAAGCATCTAATTGTGATGTAATTTGGCCTTTTAATCCTTCTCCAGCAGACGTGACAATTATAACTGCAGCAATTCCAATTACAATTCCTAAAACAGTAAGCAAGGTTCTAAGTTTATTTTTCATTAAAGATTTAATAGCAATTTTCAATGTTAACATATTATATTATTATTATTTTAAGCATAATCACAAATACATTTAAAATCACAAGTTTCACATTTTTTTATTTCAGGTTTAGGAGGAAATTTTCCTTTTTTTATTTCAGCAACAATAGAAATTATTTTTTCTTTTAATTTTTCTAATTCTTTATCTTTACCAATAAAAGATAATTCTTTATTACCTTCAAAGTAATAAAAAGATAGTTCTTTAACTGGTTTTTTTAAAACTTCTTCGGCTGCTATTTGATATATTAATAATTGTTCTTTATCTTCAATATCTAATTTATCTTTAGGTTTGCCAGTTTTATAATCAATTAATTTATATCCATCATCAACTTTATCAATTCTATCAATAGCGCCACGAATTACACAATCTTTTGATAATTTAAAAGTAAATCCAACTTCTAAAGAATCCGCTATTATTTTTTCTGATTGCCATTGTTCAAAAAAAGTTTTAAGAGAAGTTAAACCTTTTTGATAATAAGCATCTTTTATCTTTTTATTAGGATACCAATCATCAATAAAAGATTCTTCGTAAATTTTTTTTACTTCCTCCCACGTAATTTGAGGTTCTTTTTTTATACTACCAAAAATGTCAGCTTGAGATAATCCAGCTCGCATTTTAGCTAAAATAAAAAATTTTTGCATTACTGAATGCATAGTTTTACCAAAAGAAAATTGTGGTTTACCTTTGCTAGGTATTTTTAAAATGTGAGCAAAACGATATTGATAAGGACAAGTTTCAAAAGCTTTAATTTGAGTAAAAGAAAAATGTTTAGGTATAAAATTAATCAATTCTAATTCTGGTTTAATTAATTCACTTTTTGATTTTCTGTCTAATTTAATTGTTTCACTTTTAACTTGTTTAGACAATTTGAAACCGTCTTCTGCTAATTCTGCTAAAAAACGAGATATTTTTTTTGTTCTAGCCCCGCCATAATCTTGAGCCGAGGTTAAAAATAATCCTTGTTTAGCTCGAGTAATGGCAACATAAAATAATCTCCTTTCTTCTTCTAAATGTGAATCGCCTTCTGGTAAAATTTCTTTAATTAATTTAGTTGGTAATTCTATTGATTCGCTTCGAGAAACACTAGGAAATTTTTTGTCTACTAAATTAACAATAAAAACATATTTAAATTCTAATCCTTTTGCACCATGTATAGTTATAACTTTTACAGTATCAGGACTATCATTTTCTAAATTTTGCTCTAAACTTCCTTCTTCACCTGATTCCAATTCCATATTTATTAAATCCATTAGAGATTCAAGATTAGGCGTTAAATTTTCTTTTTCAAATTTAACTAGTTTTTTATAAAATTGATTAAGATAATTAAGATCACGATTTAAATCCGAATTATTTTTGTTGGTTAAAAATTTTAAATATCCTGATTTTTCAAGAAATTCTTGAAGAATTTCTGTTGGTTTTTTATTACTTTGAGCAGTAATAGCAGCTTGTTCTAATAAAGAAATTATTTTATCTAATTTAATACGAGATGCATCATCAATATTGGTAAAAAGACGATTTTGTTTACAAATTTCATATAACGACCAACCTTTGCGATTAGCCCAATAATTAAGATTAATACAATCATTGGGCGGAATTTGCCAAATTGGCAAATTAATAATTCGGTACATAGCCGAATTTTCATGATAATTATCAAGTAAACGAAACCAAGCTAAAATATCAAGAATAATTTGTTTTTTATATAAACCTTTTGAAGCCAAAAAGACATAAGGAATTTTTGCTAACTCTAAAGCATAACAAAAATCATCTGCCATACTATTAGCGCGAACTAAAATAGCGAAATCAGACCAAGTTAACGATTTATCTGAATTATAAATTTCAATAATTTTATTAATTACCATTTCTATTTCATCAGAAGCTGTTTGACCATGTAAATGTTCAATTATTCCCTCGCATGGAATATGACTTATTAATTGTTTAGATAATTTTTTCCCTTTTTTTTGCATTTTAACTTCTAAACGATCAGGATTATTACGTTGAATAAATTTATAAGCGAGATCAAGTATATTTTGACAACTGCGATAATTATCTATTAATAAAATTTCTTTTGCTTGAGGAAAATCGTCTTTGAATTGTAAAATATTACTAACAGAAGCGCCGCGAAATTTATAAATTGCCTGATCATCATCACCAACTACAGTTAAATTATTTTTAGGCGCAGCTAAAAGTTTAATTAATTCATACTGTGCCCAATTAGTATCCTGAAATTCATCAATTAAAATATATTTAAAATTATTACGATAGTGATTTAAAATAGTAGGGCGTTCTTTAAAAAGTTTTAAACAATAATTAATTAAATCACCAAAATCCATTACCCCTTTTTCTAATAATAATTGTTGATAAGTATGATAAGCATTAGAAATTTCTAATTGTTTAGCAATTTCATCATCAGCTAAAGTCGAAGTTTCTTTTTTTATAAATTCAGCTGAATCAGAGTCAAGTTTTAAATTTTGCGCATATTCTAAATAATCTTCAGTTGAAATATTTTCATCTTTAGCACGAGAAAAAAGTTTGATTAAAGAATGAATAAATTTAGTCGGATTACCAAGAGGGCGATAATAATCTAATTGGAAATGATCAAGATTTTGTCTTACTAAAAGCCACTGTTCAGTTTGTGATAATAATTTAAAATCATTAGGTAAACCTATTTCTAAGGCATTATCTCTTAAAATTCTTTCTGCAAAAGAATGAAAAGTAGAAATCCATAAATCAACATAGCCAAGCGGCAATAATTTATCTACTCTTTCTTCCATTTCAGCTGCTGCTTTTTCAGTAAAAGTTAAAGCTAAAACTTCGTCAGGCTTTATCCCCTGTTCCAATATTAACCAAGCTATTTTATTGGTAATAACTGTTGTTTTACCTGTACCAGCTCCAGCTAAAATTAATAATGGACCGTCTTTATGTGTAACGGCTAATTGTTGTATTTTATTTAAATTTTTAAGTAAATCTGACATATTGAAAATATCTTATCATAATTAATTAAGTTATTAAAGAGACAAAAAAATAAACCAAATACTCTTGTCAAAATGTTTTTTATTTGTTATAATTTGTACTAGATTTTATTAAAAAAAGATATAATATGCCAAAAAGAAAGAAAGATCCAAGAATCAAAGTTCCTAGATTAGTAAGAATTGAAAAGAAAAAGAGTATTAAGAAAAAATTAGAAGAAGAAAGAATCACTAAACGTTCTTATAAAAAAGATAAATAATAATCAATTATAAGAGAAAAGGATTGCTAAACGTTCTTAGCGTTCTTACAAGTAAAGACAAATAATCAATTCGAGCGTCACGATTTTCGGGGCGCTCTTATTCGGGGATCGTCTAATGGTAGGACTCCAGGTTTTGGTCCTGGCTATCGGGGTTCGAATCCCTGTCCCCGAGTTATTAAATAATAAAGATCGCTATTAGCGATCTTTATTTAATTAAAAAACTCTTCAAATTATTTTTTAATTATGTTAAGCTGTAAAAAAATAAAATAAATATGTATCAACCAGCTATACAAAATTTAATAGATAAACTATCTCATTTACCTTCTATTGGCCCTAAAACAGCTGAAAGATTAGTTTTTTATTTATTAAAACGTCCACCTGAAGAATTAGAACAATTAGCTTCAGCAATTTTAAAAGCTAAACAAACAATAAAAATTTGTCCTAATTGTTTTAATTTTAGCGAATCTATACCTTGCCCAATTTGTTCTGATTCCCATCGAGACCATTCTTTAATTTGTGTTGTTTCTAAACCACAAGATATTGTAGCAATAGAAAAAACTGGTTTTTTTTCTGGAGTTTATCATGTTTTAGGCGGAAATATTAACCCTTTAGAAAATTCTTTTCCTGAAGATTTACGAATTAATCAATTATTGATAAGAATTAAAAATCATAATATAAAAGAAATTATTCTAGCATTAAATCCAGATATAGAAGGAGAAACAACTTCATTATTTCTTATTAATCTCCTTAAAAAAAATCAAGAAATTAAAATTACTAAATTAGCTCGAGGATTGCCAATGGGAGCTGATGTTGAATATGCAGATGAGGTAACTTTAGAAAACGCTTTACGTGGCAGACAAAAAATATAAAAATAATTTTAGATAACATCATTTGGTTTTATTTCTTTATATTGCCCTTCTGGTAAATTATTTAAATATAATTTTCCAATTCTTATCCTTTGTAAATCTTTAACTTTATAACCGATTTTTTTCATCATTCTGCGAATTTGACGATTAACCCCCTCCTGTAAAATTAAATTAACCTTAGATCCAGCTACTTGTTTAACTTTTATACCCCTAATTACTTCTGAATCTAAAACCATATCTGTTTCTAATTTATTTTTATCTTTAGATTTAAGTGGTTTATCAAGAATTACTTGATATTCTTTCTCATGTTTAAATTTGGCTTGAGTAAGTTTATAAGCAAATTCCCCATCATTAGTAAGCAGAATTAAACCTCGAGAATTTTTATCTAACCTGCCCACAGGGTAAATTCTTTCTTTTATATTAATTAAATCTAAAATTGATTTACCTTGTGCTGATGAATTACTAGAAATATAATCAATTGGTTTATTAAGTGCTAAATAAATTTTTTTATTTTGTAATTTTATAAGCTGATTATTACATTCAACTAAATCTTTATTTTCATCAATCTTTTTTCCTAAAGAAGTTATTATTTTTCCATTAACTTTAATATGACCACTAATAATTAAATCATCAGCTTTACGACGAGAACAAATTCCAGATTGAGCAATATAACGGTTTAATCTCATATTAATAACATTTTTACTATATTTGATGTTTTTGTTTAATAATTTCTTTTGCTTTTAAATATTCATCTTTAACTTTAAGTTTCAAAAAAGGTAATTGATAGAAAATGGTAGGCAACCAAGAACTCATCGTTCCTTTTGCAGTAATTTTAAATAATGATTCAGCAATAAAAACTCCTGTTCCACCATTTTTTGCTATTGTCAAAAATAAATCCCAATCTTGAAATTTTTTTAACATTGGATCAAACCCTGGAAACACTTCTCTACGAATTAAAGTGCTAGTATGAATATAAGGCATTTTTTTTAATTTTTCGTAATTAAAAGGCCATAATTTAAATTTTTTCCATCCCCAATAAAAAGAAGAATAAGCAAAAGCCGCTTCGGGATTAGTTTTAAGAGCTAAATATAATTTCTCTAACATTTTAGGCTTCATAATAATATCAGCATCAAGAAAAATTATAAATTCACCATGACTTTGTTTAAAACCAAAATTTCTAGCCGCTGGCGCTCCTTGATTATCTTGATCATAAATAACAAATTTACCAGTAACATTTAATAATACCTGATGCAGATTATCAGTAGACCCATCATTTACTATAATAACTTCAATGTCTTTATAACTTTGGTTAAAAACACTTTTTAGACAATTTTCTATAGTTTTAGCGGCATTATAAACTGGAATAATTACTGAAATCATCTTATTATTTCTTTTATTTTTTTTATTTGAATTGACCAATCAAAATTTTTAGACCATAAAACTCCAGCTGTAGAAATTTTTTCCCATAATTGATTATCGGAAGCTAATTTAATAATAGCTAATTTAATTTCTTCGGGATTATGAGGATCAACTAAAATTCCAGTTTCTCCATCTTTTACCGCTTCAGCACTACCTCCAAATTTAGAAGCAATGACAGCAGATTTAGCCGCTGAAGCTTCAAGATAGGAAATACCAAAACCTTCTGGTTTAAGTGAAGGAATTACAAAAATATGACCTAATTGATAATAAAAAGATTTTGTTAATGAATTAGTATCAATTTCTCCTGTAAAAATTACTTGATATTTTAATCCATAATTAACTACTAAATCTTGTAATCTTTTTAAATCAGAACCGTCACCCACTATAATATATTTAAGATTAGGAATTTGAGTTAATAATTCTGGCATTAATTTGATAATAGTTTCAATATTTTTTTCTGGTTCTATTCTACAAATTGAAGTTAAAATTAAATCTTTATCAGAGAGGCCAAGTAATTCTTTTCTAGCTTTAAAATCTTCTACTTCTTGAGAAAGAGATGAAAAATTTATTCCGGGATTAATTATTTCTATTTTAGAACGATTACCAATTAAATTATTTAGTTGATTAGCTAAAAAATTACTACTGGCAACAAATTTACGACACCAATCATTATAATAAGTTTTACGTAAAGCATATTTTTGCCACCAATTTGTTACTTGTGTAATATCAGTTCCATGAATAAATACAAAATATGGTAAATTTAATTCTGCTCCTAATAAACAGAAAGGATGAAAATGTCCAAAAATTATTTCTTCAATTCCTTCATTACTAATAATATTTTTTATAATTTTTTTCATTTGTCTCCAACGAGGTGGGATTTTACCGTCAAAAAAATCAGTACGAAAAATTTTATATTTTTGTTGAGAATCAAATTCTTCTGATTTATAATGAATATGAGCTAAAACAACTATTTCTGAAGGATCAAGACAAGAACAAAAATTAAAATAATAATTTTCAATTCCGCCAATCCGAGGTGGAAAAGAATAAGTTATTAGTAATTTTTTAGCCATAAAATTATTTTATAAATTCTTTAGAAAATTCTTTGATTGAATTAATTGAAAAAAGACCCATTAAATAAGATATGCTTAAATAAATTAAGATTCCAATTGGTATTAAAATAACAAAATGAATTAACTCTTTTAAAGAAAATACAACTAAAAACATAATACAACTAGCTAATAAAGATTTTAAAAAAGAAAAGAAAAGAAATTTTTTATCATAATCTATAATTTGATTTACAGCTAAAATACCTAAAATAAAAAGTAAACCGTAACTTAATAAGTTAGTTATAGCTGAACCATTATAATTATAAATTGGAATCAAAATTAAATTAGTAATAAAACTAAAAATAGCCACTATTCCTAAATTGATAGTATTACGCGTTTGCTGATTACAGGCATTAAGTAAAGCGCCAATCGGAAAACATAAAAAAACAAAAACAATAGAGGTTATTAAAATTTGTAACGGCTCTATTGATGGTAAATATTTATTGCCAAAAATTCCTTTAATAACTTTATCAGCTATAGCGATAGTTCCACTAGTTAAAGGGAGGGAAGCAAAAATTAACCAATACATTGATTTAGTAAAAAGTTTAGCTAAATTTTCTTTTGAATGAACAAAATAATTAGAAAAAGCTGGGTAAAGAGAAGCAGAAAATGCTAAAGCTAAAAACTGTAAAGCAAAAACCGCCTTGAAAGCAACACTATATATGCCCACTGCCCAATCCCCTGCTAATTTCGATAATAACACGGTATCAATTGATGAAAAAATACGAGTAAATATTCCAGCAATCGCAAAAGGAATTGATAAAATTAATAATTGATTAATAATTTGCCAATTAAATTGTAAAATTATTTTTATTTTAAAAGATTTATTTAAATGGTAAATGGCCCAAATTAAATTAATAAAGCTAGCCAATAAATATACAAACATTAACATTTTAAGCCCCCAACCCCAATATAATCCAATTAAACCAACTATTAGAACCACTAATTGATTCAAAATCGTACCGATACTTTCAAATAAAAGATTATGATGCCCCCTTATTACTCCATAAACTGAAAGAGAAAATGAATCTAACAACATTACTAAACCAGATATATATACTAATTGTTTAGTAATTTCTGGATATCTCATTAAATTTATTAATAAAACAATAAAACCATAAATAATAAAAGAATATAATAATTTAAAACTTATTACATTTGCTAATTTTAATTCAGCGCAATTTTTATCTTTTGCTGAATCTCTAATTAATATTTGAGTTAATCCTAAATCAAGAAACATAGCAAAAATAGAAGTAAAACTTAAAGCAAAAGAAAATTTTCCTTGATTTTCAACTCCAATAATACGAGCTAAAAAAATAAAATAAATAAAGGATAATACTTTTTGTCCCGCTAAAGCTAAACTATAAAAAACTGTATTTTTAGCTAAATTTCTACTACTCATATCTTTTATATAATATCACAAAAAATCTAAAAACAAAAAAACAAGGATATAAAATACTTCCTTGTTTTTATAAAAAATCTATAAAAATTAACGTTTAGACCATTGAGGGGCTCGTCTAGCACGTTTAAGACCGGGCTTCTTTCTTTCTTTTACTCTTGGGTCTCGAGTTAATAATCCTTCGGCTTTGAGTAAAGGTCTTAATTCAGGATTAACTAATTCTAAAGCTCGCGCTATAGCGTGCCTACAAGCTTGACTTTGACCAACTTTACCACCACCTACCACACGTAAAGTAACATCAACTGTTTTCTCATGATTAGTTAATACAAGTGGCTGTAAAACAGTTTCTTGTAGTTCCTTATTAGGAAAATATTCAACAATTTTTTTGTTATTAATCGTTATTTCTCCTTTACCTTTTAAATATATTCTAGCTTGAGCGGTAGCATTTTTACGTCCACCTCTTCCATAAAAATATTTTTCTTTGGAGATTGTCTTTTTCTGATCTTTGTCTTCCATGGTTTTTTATTTAGTTTTCAATCTTTTTATCATTTTATCACGTAATTTATTTTTAGGTAGCATACCCCAAACAGCTTCTTTTAAAACTTTTCCGGGATCTACTCTAAAAACGTCTTTAATTTTTTTACGCTTTAATCCACCGGGATAATTAGTATGCCAAATATATTCTTTTTGTTCAAATTTTTTTCCAGTAAACTTTACTTTATCACAATTAATTACCTCAACATAATCACCAGCGTCAATAGCGGGATTAAATGATGGTTTATTTTTGCCACGTAAAATTATAGCGATTTCACTAGCTAAACGCCCTAAAGGTTTATTTGTGGCATCAATTTGATGTATTTTTCTTTCGATGATTTTTTCCATATTACTTTTCTACTACTTCTAAAATAGCCATTTCAGCGGCATCATTAACTCTAGGAGAGAGTTTAATAATTCTAGTATAACCACCTTTGCGTTCTTTAAATCTTGGTCCTAATACTTCAAAAACTTTTTTTACTGCACCATCAGTATATAAATACTCCATAACTTTACGACGATTATGTAAAGTATCTGTTTTACCTAAAGTTATTAATTTTTCTACGATTGGTCTTAAAGCTTTAGCTTTAGCTTTGGTGGTTTTTATTTTTTCATACAATACAAAACTAGTTGCCAAATTTCTCATAAGAGCTTTTCTTGGCTCTTTTGTTCTTCCTAAAACTTTTCCTTTTCTATTATGTCTCATATCTTTTTTTCTATCCAAATTAATCTAAATTATCAACTTAATATTATTCTTCTATTTTTTTAGGTCTACCTCTTTTTTTTTGCTTTTCTTCTATTTCTTCATTAACTAATTCTGAATTATTGTTTTCAATTGAAGTATTAGAAATTTCATTATTATTTTCTTGATTTTTTTCTAAAACAGGTACTGCTTTTTCAATGTCAACTTCTTCAATTTCTCTAGAACCACCTTCCATAATCCAAGTAAATTGATTATTTAATATTTCAGCAGCTTTTTTAACAGCTTCTTCTGGAGAGATAGTACCATCTGTTTCAACATCTAAGATCAAACGGTCATAATCAGTTTTTTGTCCTACACGAGTAGCTTCTACTGATAAACCAACATTAATTACTGGCGTAAAAATAGAATCAAGTAAAATATGTCCTATCTCACCTTTTCCTAAAAGCTGTTCTTCAGCAGTAACATAACCAATTCCCTTACTAACATTTAATTCCATTTCAAGACTAGCTTTGTCATCAGTCAAAGTAGTTATAATTGCGTCTTTATTAACAACTTCTGCATCAATATTAGATTCAATATCCGCTCCCGTTACATCACGTTTACCTGAGGCTTTTAAATGTAAAGTTACAGGTTCGTCAGAATAAACTTTAAAACGTAAAGTTTTAAGATTTAAAATTATTTCTAAAACATCGTCAGGTACATAATCAATAGTAGAAAATTCATGTTTTACTCCTTTTATTTTAACAGAAGTAATGGCTCCACCAGGCAAAGAAGATAACATGACTCTTCTTAAAGCATTGCCTAAAGTTAAGCCGTAACCGGGAAAGCAAGGTTCAATAATTATTTTAGCTTTTTTACCGGCAACAGACTCTTCTACAATAAACTTTTTGGGTAAAGGAATGTTTTTCATAGTTTTTTCCTCCTTCTGCTTTTTTAGCAGATTTGGATATTAAAATTTGATTTAAAATTTATTTTATTTTGAATAAAATTCAACTATAGTTCTCCAGTCAACATTTACAGAAACATCTCCTAATTTTGGTTGACTAACCATTTTGCCAGATAATTTAGAAGCATCAAAATTCAGATAAGCTGGAATATTTTCTACTTTAGTTAATTTATTTTTAATTTCTGCAAAACCTTTTTTACCTATAGCTTTTTCACTTAAGGAAATAATATCTCCAATTTTAACTTGATAAGAAGGTATATTAACTTTTTTACCATTAACTCTAATATGTCCATGCCCTACCATTTGTCTAGCCATACGGCGTGATGGTGCATAACCTAAACGATAAACAATATTATCTAAACGACTCTCTAAAAATCTAAATAGTAATTCTCCTGTATTACCAACTTTTTTTAGGGCTTTATCAAAATAATTTCTAAATTGACTTTCTAATAAACCATACATTCTTTTGGCTTTTTGTTTTTCCATAAGCTGTTTACCATAATTAGTTTTTTTAACAGCTTTTTGATTTGGTCCGTGCATTCCAGGAGGAAAATTACGCTTAACCATAGGACATTTAGCGCTATAACATTTTTCTCCTTTAAGAAAAAGTTTTTCACCAGCACGGCGACATTTTTTACATTGTGAATTTTCTGTAAATTTATTTGACATAATTAATTTTTTTATACTCTTCTAGGTCTAGGAGGACGACAACCATTATGTGGTATAGGGGTAATGTCTTTAATAGCAGAAACAACTAATCCATTAGCATTCAAGGCTCTAATAGCAGCTTCACGACCACCCCCTATGCCTTTAACCAAAACAGAAACTTCTTTAAGTCCATATTTTTTTACTTTTTCTACTGCATTTTTAACTATAATAGTAGCAGCATAAGGAGTAGATTTTTTAGGACCCTTAAAACCACATTGACCTGCAGAACTCCAACTTAAAACATTACCATTTTGATCGGTAAAAGTAACTATAGTATTATTATAGGTCGACTTTATATAAGCTCTTCCAGTAGCTACTTGTCTAACAGCAGATCCTTTTTTACTTCTTTTTTTAGAAGTTTTAGCTTCTTTTTTAGAAGTAGCCACTGTTTCAGTATTAACTACTGCTGATTCTTGAGCAATATTTTTCATTTCCTCTGACATTGCATTAATATTTAATATCTAAATTAAGTTTTTTGACCAGTATCTTTTCTACCCGATCCCATAGTTCTTCTAACATTACCTCTTACAGTACGACTATTAGTTTTAGTTCTCTGTCCTCTTACAGGTAAACTTTTACTATGACGAAGTCCTCGATAACATTTAATTTCTTTTAATCTCTTAATATTACTTATAATTTCACGTCTGAGATCTCCTTCAACTACATAACCTTTTTCTATTGCTGTTCTTAAAGCATTTACTTGATCATCTTTTAAATCATAAACTCTGGTATCAGGACTAATTTTTAAATCTTTTAAGATTTTATTAGATCTAGATCTTCCAATACCATAAATATAAGTTAGAGCAATTTCTACTCTTTTATTATTAGGTATATTTACACCAGCTATTCTTACGGCCATATTTATATTATACTTTTATATTAAAAACATTAACCTTGTCTTTGTTTGTGTTTAGGATTTTTACAAATAACTACTAAGCGTTTTTTTCGCCTAACAACTTGGCAATCCTTACAAATTTTTTTTACGGACGCTCTTACTTTCATAACTCTTTCTTGTTTACTTGATTTAATAACGATAAATGATGCGACCCTTAGTTAAATCATAAGGAGTCATTTGAACTTTGACCTTGTCCCCTGGTAATAAGCGAATGTTAAACATTCTCATTTTACCGGAAAGATGTGCCAGAATCTCATGTCCATTTTCTAATTTAACCTTAAAAGTTGCTGAAGGTAAAGATTCTGTCACTTCACCGTCTATTTCCAAAAAATCTTTGGAATCGGCGATGGGTTCTTGATTTTTCACTATTTACTTAATTTATTTATAAATTGCGCAAAAAAATAAAATTATTGGTAATCATTTTTACAATGATTATTTACCATAAAATTAAATAAATTTGCACAAAATTTCTTTTTTTCAAACCTTTTTTATTATAGCAAAAAATATTGTTTTGTCAATATTTTTATAGGTTTATAATAATATTATCTAAAAAATAATTTAATGTCAAGAAATTATTATTAAAATAAATGATACTATTCTAGAATTGCTTTTATACGCCTTACACCTGAAGAACTTGATTCTTCTTTTAATATCTTAAAATGTCCTAATTCTGAAGTATTTTTAACATGAGGACCACCACAAATTTCTTTAGAAAAAACATCTTCTGTTTGGGAGTCTCCTCCAATTGTATAAACTTTTACTTTTTCTCCATATTTACTTTCAAAAACACCCATAGCTCCTCTTTTTTTTGCTTCTTCCAAAGTTAATTCCTCACAATATACTGGTTGAGCTTTTTTAATTTGTTCATTTACTAAATCTTCAACTTGTTTTATTTGTTCTGGTGTCATTTTGTCTGGATGTGAAAAATCAAAACGAATTCTTTCGGCTGTAATATTAGCCCCTTTTTGACAAACATGCTCCCCTAAAACTTTACGTAAAGCGGCTATCATTAGATGAGTGGCGGTATGCATTCTAGTAGTAATTTCTGAATTATCAGCTAAACCACCTTTAAATTTTTGTTCTGCGCCTTTACGAGACAAATCTTGATGTTGAATAAACTCTTTATTAAATTCTTCTTCATCAACAACCCAACCCTTTTCTTTTGCTAAATCGCGAGTAATTTCTAAAGGAAAACCATAAGTAGAAAAAAGAATAAAAGCATCTTTACCAGAAACCTTATTGCCTTCAACTTTCAATTTCTCAAATCTTTTCAAACCATTCTCAAGAGTAGAATTAAATTTTTCCTCTTCTTTTTGTAACTCATTAATAATAAAATCTCTTTTTTCTCTTAACTCTTTATAAAATCCACCCTGTAATTCTATTACTGCTTCAGCTACTTGATGAGTAAAAGAGCCAACAATACCCAATTCCCTGCCATAACGAATAGCGCGCCTAATTAAACGACGCAAAACATAACCTTGTTCAACATTAGAAGGAATAACACCATCAGCTAAAATAAAAGTAGCGGCGCGTAAATGATCGGCAATAATACGAACTGGTTTAATAATCTCAAATTTAATTTCTTCGGGAGTAGTGCCAAAAAGAGCGCAAACTTGAACTGTTATACTAAATAATGGATCAACATCGTAAGCAGATGATTTACCAGCCAAGGTAGCAACAGTACGTTCAACTCCCATGCCAGTATCAACATTTTTCTGCACTAATGGTTCATAAGTTCCATCTGCTTTTTTATTATAAATCATGAAAACATCATTCCAAATTTCCACCCACCTTTTATCTTGTGGATCAAAAACTTCTGGAACAGCTCCCTCAGATGACCAATAAAACATTTCTGTATCTGGTCCACACGGTCCAGTTTGTCCAGCTGGGCCCCACCAATTATCTTCACGCCCTAAATAAGCAATGCGCTCAGGTTTAACTCCTAAAGATTTCCAGATTTCAGCTGATTCTTCGTCGCGAGGAATATTATCTTCACCGGCAAAAACAGTAATCGCTAATTTATCCAAAGAAATCCCTAATTCTTTTGTTAAAAAATTAAAACTTAATTCAATTGCTTCTTTTTTACCATAATCGCCTAATGACCAATTTCCCAACATTTCAAAAAAAGTTAAATGCCAATTATCTCCAACTTCATCAATATCACCAGTACGAATGCACTTTTGAACATTAGTTAAACGAGTACCAGCAGGATGTTTCTCTCCTAATAAATAAGGCACTAAAGGATGCATGCCTGCGGTAGTAAATAAAGCTGTAGGGTCATTTTCTGGTACTAAAGGAGCTCCAGGAATAATAGTATGGCCATTTTTCTCAAAAAATTCTAAATATTTTTGTTTTAATTCTTTAGCTGTCATACTTTCTAAATTGTCATATTTTATTAATATTTCTAATTCTATGATAAAAAATTTTTCTTGGCAAATTAAACTATAATTCCTCCGCCTAATAATTTATCTTTATCATAAAAAACAATTGATTGCCCCGCCGCTATCGCTTGTTGTGGTTGTTTAAAAACTGCTTTATATTTTCTTCCTATTTTTTCTACTTGGCATGGTTTAGCTATTCCTCGATATCTAATTTGAGCCGTACATTTCAAAGGTAATTTTATTAAATAATTATTAAGCCAATTTACTTTATCAAAAAATATTTCATGTTTTTTTAATAATTTATCTTGAGGGTTTTTTGTTACAATTAAACGATTATTTTTCAAATCCATCTTTACTACATACCATGGGCCGCCAGAAAGACCTAATCTACTACGTTGACCAATAGTATAAAGCGGTAAACCTTGATGCTCGCCTAAAATCTTACCATTTACATCAACTATTTTGCCTATTTTTAATTTAAGATAACGTTTTAAAAAATATTCTCTACTATTTCCTACGAAACAAATTTCTTGACTGTCTGGTTTATTATAAATATTTAACTTTAACTTTTTAGCTAATTCTCTAACTTGTTCTTTTTTATAATCAGCCAAAGGAAAAAGTAGATGTTTTAATTGTTCTTGTTTAAGATTATAAAGAAAATAAGTTTGATCCTTTGCTTTATCCTTAGGACGTAGTAATTGATAACCTGATTTATTGTGTATTAATTTAACATAATGACCGGTTGCTAAATAATCAGCGCCAAAAACTGTTCGAGCGTAATTAAGCAACAAATTAAATTTAATAAATTTATTACAAGCAACACAAGGATTGGGTGTGTAACCAATTTTATGTTCTTTAAGAAATTCATCAACAATAATTTTTTTAAACTGACGACCAAAATTAACTTTATATAAAGGAATACCTAAAGTTGTAGCCACGGTATGAGCTTCTTGATAAGATTCTAAACTACAACAACGATTTTCCGAATAATTATTACCAGAAGGATACCAAAATTGCATAAAAACACCAATAACATCATAACCTTGTTGTTTAAGTAAAGCGGCTGCAACAGAAGAATCTACTCCACCAGACATGGCTACTACTACTTTTTTTTTATTTTCAAATTTCATTCTAATTTAAAAAATATTTAGAGGATTTAATAATATTTTAAAACATAGCACCAAACGAGACAGGAACCGAAACTTTACAAATTGGCTGCGGGAATTGGATTCGAACCAATATAACAGCTTCCAGAGAGCTGCGTCCTACCATTAGACGATCCCGCATTTTTAAATAAATTTTGTAAAATAACTATACAATAAAAAAAACTGTTTTTCAAGAAAAAAATAAAAAGATATAAGAAAATAAACTTAAAAATATTGACAATTAATTAAAAATATTATAAAATTAAATAGTCCAAATATGTGGGATAGCTACTCTCTGTTTTAACAGAGGGAGGAAAGTCCGAACACTCTTTCGCTTCGGCGAATGTCATGGTAATGGGTAACACCCATCCTTGAATCGGTGACGATTCAAGAGGACCAGTTCCACAGAGACAATACTAATCCGTCTTTACGGATGAAAGGTGAAAAGTGTGTTTGTGTAATAATTTGAAGCTGAGATATCTCTTTAAATTATTGCTAAAACACTCGGCCTCCAGTGATGGAGAGCCGTGGTAAACTCTACCTAGTGCAACCCTGTTATAGGGGCTTGATCGCGTCGGTAACGACGACGACAGACAGATGGCTATCACCCGTTTTACGGGTACAGAATTCGGCTTACAAGCATATTTGGACAACAAAAAATCTCGCTTAAAAGCGAGATTTTTTTATTTAGAAATTATCTATTAAGATACCAAATAGAAAAATTTAATAGACTAGCAAAACTAACCCAGAGAATATAAGGCACCAACAACCAAGATGCTAATAAATTTATCTTCTTAAATTCTAAAATACAATAAAGTAACAACAACCATAAAAAAATAATAATAAAAAAAGCTAATCCGGGAGAGTTCAAACCAAAAAAAATAATTGACCATAATGCATTAAGAATTAATTGCAGATAAAAAACGACTTGTGATTTTTTAAAATTAATTCCCTCTTTAAGCCAAATTAAATAAATTGAAATACCCATCATTAAATAAAGTATCGTCCAAACCGGACCAAACAACCAATTAGGTGGAGAAAAAAATGGTTTATTTAAATTAGCATACCAAGTCGGTATTGCTGGCGTAGTAAAATAAGACCCAATAATTGCCACAATAAAAGGTAAAATAATCGCTAAAATCAATAGAGACCATTTATTTTTGTTCATAATTTATTTTGAAATAATATTAAATTATTAGACTTTATTATCTATGGCCTCATTAACTAATCTATCGGCTTCTTTATTTTGTTCGCGATAAACATGCTTAAAAGTAATTTTTTTAAATTCTGACATTAAATTCCAAACTTTTATAAATTGTTTAGCAAGATCTTTATCTTTAACTTTATATTCACGATTTAATTGTTTAACTACTAATTCAGAGTCAAGTCGACATTCAACTTCAGTAACCCCTAATTCTTTGGCTTGAGTTAAAGCCATTATTAAAGCTTGATATTCCGCCTGATTATTAGTAGCTTCACCAATATATCTTTTATATTCATAAACTTTATCACCAATTTTTATTACTGCTCCAATTCCAGCTGGACCGGGATTGCCTCGTGCGCCACCATCAGTGTTAATTATAGCTTGCATAAATTATTCACTACTTAATTTAATATCTTCAATTTTTAATTGTAATTCTCGATTACCATTCCATTCATTTATTCCTAATTCAAAAACAATATCAATCTTATCGCCTACATTAATTTTAGCACACCACTCTCCAAAAGAAAAACCAATTAATTTATGAATTTTTGGTGCCCCATCTTGAGTTACTTGAATTTTTAAGTGTCTACCATCAATACCTACGGTTTGTATATGCTCTACTTGCAAACCAAAAGCAGCAAATAAGGGTTTAGGGTTGGCTTCTCCAAATGGTTCAAATTTTTCTAATTCGTCAATTATTTCCCAATTAATTTCAGATAATTTTAATTCGGCTTCAATTTCTAACATCGGCTCTAATTTAATTGATGCAAGTTTTTGTTTAGCTAATTCTAAAAATTTTAATTTAAATTTTTCAAAATTATCTTGACCTGTAATTGTTAAACCGCAAGCTTGGGGATGACCACCATACTTAGTTAATAAATCATCACATTCTTGAAGAGCTTCTGTAATATCAAATTCTGGAATACTTCTTCCTGAAGCAATATATTTATCTTCTTCTTGAGAAAAAATTAATACTGGCCGATGAAATTTATCTGCTAATCTTCCAGCCACTAACCCAATAATTCCTGTAGGCCAATTTTCACCTAAAATTATTAAAGAATAAGGCAACTCTTTACTTTCATCTATTTGAGAAAGAGCTTGTTTTAATATATTTTCAGTTGTTTGTTGTCTTGATTTGTTGTTCTCTTCAAGTATGGACACTAAACGTTTTGCTTCATAAGGATTTTTTTCTTTAAGTAAATAAAAAGATAATGAAGCGTGATTAATTCTTCCAGCAGCATTAAGTCTTGGTACAATACGCCAACCAACATATTCAGAATCTATTTCTTCTAAATTAGAATTAATTAATTCTATTAATTTTTGTAAACCAATATTTCTAGTTTTTTTCAAAACTAATAATCCATATTTAGTTAAAATTCGATTCTCTCCAATTAAAGGCATGATATCACCGATGGTAGCAATAGCTACTAAATCTAAAAGCCATTTTTCAAAACCTATTGGTAATTTAATTGGAAAATCAATTTTATTTTGCCACTCAATTAAAGCTTGTACTAATTTAAAAGCTACTCCTGCGCCACATAAATTAATCTTAGGATAACCAGAATTACTAATTGATGGATTAATAATAGCTATAGCTGAATCAGGTAAAGCTAATGGTTCTTCATGATGATCGGTAATAATTGTATCAATACCAGCATTTTTTAAAGTTTGAATTTCTTCTTTATTAGAAATTCCACAATCAACTGTAATAACTAAATTAAATTTTTGACTAATAATCCATTGTACCGCCTTAGAATTTATACCATAACCCTCACTTTCTCTAAATGGTATATAAATATCTAAATCACCACCCAACCCTTGAAGAGCAGAATAAATTATAGCAGTAGAACAAACTCCATCAGCATCATAATCTCCATAAATTAAAATTTTTTCTTTTTTACTTAAAGCAGAAAAAATACGTTTAACCGCTAATTCCATATCTTTAAACAAAAAAGGATTATGTAATCCTAAGTCATAATTAGGATTAAGAAAGGAGTTTATTTTTTCTTGGCTATCTAAACCTCTATTATATAATAATTGTAAAATAACCGGATTTATTTCCGGATATTTTTTAATTAAATCTTCTGTTATTTTTTGTTTAATTTTCCAATTCATAAAAACTTTAAATTGACAATATTTCAAAAAGAATTATAATTTATGATATGAAAATAAAAAAGAGAAAACTCATTAAAATTTCTTGGACAATAATCGTAATTATTATGATTTTTTCTATGATTGCTTTTACAATTATTCCTTTTTTAAATTTTTAAATAATTAAAAATAAATTAAATTCTAAAACTTTTTTATTTAAACCCTTTTAAGGGTTTTATTTTTTTAAAACCGCTAAAAAAGTATCAGTTGGTATATCAACTTTACCTAAAGACATCATTTTCTTTTTGCCTTTTTTTTGTTTTTCTAAAAGTTTAGCGCGCCTAGTCCAATCGCCACCATATAAATGGGCGGTTACATCTTTACGCAAAGCAGAAATACGTTCTGCGGCAATAATCTTTCCTCCAACTGCCGCTTGGAGTTTAATTACAAATTGTTGACGAGGCAATGTTTCTTTAAGGGTATTAACTATTTTTTTACCAACTTGTTGCATAGTATCTTTATAAGTTATCAAAGATAAAGCCTCTATTTTTTCTTCGGCTACCAAAATATCCATTTTTACTACCTCAGCTTTTTCGTAACCATAAAAATCATAATTAAGAGAAGCGTAACCAGAAGAAACTGACTTCAAGCGATCATAAAAATCAACAATTAATTGAGTTAAAGGTACATAATAATGTAGGATCACTAAATCCTGATCTAAATATTCAGTATTGATATAAACTCCTCTTTTTTCCGTAGCTAATTGCATAATAGCTCCTAAATAATTTTTAGGACTAAAAATATCAACTTTCATTATTGGTTCTTCTACATATTTAATACGACTTGGATCAGGAAATTCTTGAGGATTATAAATATCTTTAATTGTTCCATCACTTAGATAAACTTTATAAACAACACTAGGAATAGTAACAACTAATTCTAAATTAAATTCTCTTTTTAAACGTTCTTGAAAAATTTCTAAATGAAGTAAACCCAAAAAACCACAACGAAAACCAAATCCTAAAGCAGAAGAATTTTCTGGCTCATAACTTAAAGCCGCATCATTCATTTTTAACTTTTCTATTGCTTCACGTAATTTATTAAAATCTGAACCATCTTTACAAAAAATTCCAGCATAAACCATTGGTTTAACTTGTTTATAACCCGGCAGTGGTTCAACATCTTCTCCTTGTAAACTAATAGTATCACCAACTGGACATTGAGAAACATCATGTAAGCCAGTTATAATATACCCTATTTCTCCTGAATTAATTAAAGAATCTTTAATAAATTTAGGAGAAAAATGACCAACTTCTAAAGCTTCAACTGGTAAATTATTAGACACTAATTTTATTTTATCGCCAGCTTTAACACTACCATCAAAAACACGCACATAAGCAATTACACCACGATATTCATCGTAAACTGAATCAAAAATTAAAGCTCTTAAGGGTTTTTCTAAAGTAATTTTAGGTGGTGGAATTCTTTTAATTACTTCGGCTAAAAGTTCATTAACTCCTAATCCAGTTTTACCAGAAACTTTAAGTATTTCACTTTTATCACAACCTAATAAATTACAAATTTCTTCTGCTACTTTTTCTGGTTGAGCGGCTGGTAAATCAACTTTATTTAAAACTGGAATAATTACCAAATTAGCATCTAAGGCTAAATATAAATTAGCCAAAGTTTGAGCTTGTATGCCTTGTGAAGCGTCAACTAGAAGAATTGCTCCCTCAACTGCATATAAACTACGAGAAACCTCATAAGTAAAATCAACATGTCCCGGTGTATCAATTAAATTTAATTCATAGTCCTGATAATTCATGCGTACTGGGGTCAATTTAATAGTAATACCCCTCTCGCGTTCAATATCCATTTGATCTAAAAGTTGATCTTTCATTTCTCTTTTACTTATAGTCCCAGTAATTTCAAGCATACGGTCAGCTAAAGTTGACTTACCGTGGTCAATATGAGCAATAATACAAAAATTACGTATTTTAGAAAACATTTTATAATTATAATTATTAAGCCAATCTTAACAAAAAAAGACTTTTTTTTCAAATATAAAAAATTCCCATTTTGAGAATTTTCTATAAATTATTTTGGTATTAATTTGATGTAAAGTATTATTAAAGTATTACATTAACCTTTATCTCCTTCTCCAATATTATCTTCAGCCATAATTACCGCAGATTTCAATAATTTACGTTTCATTGAAGAAATAAACACTTCCATTTCTTCTATATTTAATAAATAACCTAATAAAAAATAGCCTAAACAACCTAAAATTCCAGCAATTGTTCCTTGAGTAAAAATACCCCAGACTTTTTCTGTAGGAACTAAAATATCAAAAAATTGAAGAGCGGCATAAGTAAATAATCCAGCTCCTAATGAGGCAAAAATAATTCGAGACACAGATTTAATAATTTTTACTCCGTTAATTTTTCCTACCTGCAAACGTAAAATTATAAAAAGCATAAATAATTCAAAAATTGAAGAAACAACAATGGCTGAAGGTAAAGCTAAAACTCTAAAATCAACTAATCCCCATAAATCATCTAAACGAAGGATAGCGATAATAAAAAAAGAAAACCAATTATTAAAACTAAAAAACCAGCGGAAAACTAATAATGAAAAAAAACTAATTATCATAGTTGCTAATCCAATAAAAAACGGGGTTTTAGTATTATGCATAGCATAAAAACTTCTAATAATTAAAGGATAGCTACTTTGAGCAAATAAACCTAAACAAAAAATAGCCAAACAAGCGGCAGTTAAACGAGTATCATACCAATCAAAATTTCCCGAACCCAATATAACACGAACAATTTGAGCGCGTAAAACATAAAATAAAGCTGAGGCCGGCAAAATAAAAAACATAATTTGATTAAAAGTAGTAGAAATTGTTGTTATAAATTCATTAATTTTTTTATCAGCAAATAAACTAGAAAGTATAGGCAAAGCGGCTACACCAAAAGAAACTCCAAAAATTCCTAAAGGAAAATTTTGAAGATTATTAGACAAATTAAAAATAGCGATTGATCCGGCTGCTAAAGTTGAAGCGATAACAGTAATAATAACAAAATTAATTTGACTAACAGCTAAAGACAAAGTACGAGGAATCATCATGGCTACTACTTTAATTACATTTTTATCACGCCAATTAAAATCAAAACGATATCTAAAACCAACAGAAAAAATTGGTAATAACTGAATTATCATATGCATTAAAGCTCCCAAAACTACACCCCAAGCTAAACCATAAATGCCTAAAATTTTTACAAAATATAAAGCTCCAATAATAATACCAAAATTATAAAATAATGGAGCTAAAGAATATAATAAAAATTTACGAAAAGATTGCAAAATAGAAGAAAAAATAGCTGAAAGACCGAGAAAAAATGGACTCAAAAACATAATTTGTGACATAGCAATAACCTGAGTCATTTTTTCATTAGAAAACCCCGGGGTTATTAAAGGTATAAGCCAAGGAGCAGAAAAAAATAAAATCATACAAGTAATTGCCAAAGCAACCGATAATAAATTAAGAATGCTATTAATTAATTTCCAGGCTTCATCTTCCTTATCTTTAGTTAATAAAGCAGTAAAAACTGGAATTAAACCAGCTGAAACCGCACCTAAAATTAAAAGATTATAAACCATGTCTGGCAAACGAAAAGCGGCATAATAAATATCTAACTCATCTCCAGCACCAAATTTACCAGCCAAGATGTGATCACGAAAAATTCCTAATAAACGGCTAACAATTGAAAGTCCCCCAATAACAATAGCGGCCGAAGTTATTGATTGTGATTGTTTAGTAATTTTCTTTATAAAAGAATTAAACATTTAATAAAATTATTTCATCATTCTAACATCAACAATTTTTACTCCTCTCCCTTTTTCTAAAACTATCACTGGATTTAAATCAATTTCCGATATTTCTGGGTAAGCTAAAGAAAAATTGGCTAGCTTAACTAATAATTCAGCTAAAGCTTTTTGATCTAATGGTTTTTGTCCTCGACTTCCATAAATTATAGGATATATTTTTAATTCTTCAATCATTTTATTGGCTTCAATTAAATTAAAAGGAACAACTCTAAAAACAACATCTTTAAAAATTTCTGTATAAATGCCACCTAAACCAACCATAATTAAAGGTCCAAATTGTGGATCTCGTTTCATGCCCGCAATAATTTGTAAACCAGAAACCATTTCCCCAATTAAATAACCATCGATTATCGCTTTTGGATTTTTATTTTTAACATTTTTTTCAATTTGAGAAATAGCTTCTAATAATTGTTTTTCATTATTAACGCCAACCTTAACACCTCCAACATCTGATTTGTGTATTATTTGTTGGGAAATAACTTTAACTGCCAAGGGATAACCGATTTTTGAAGCAACCTTAATTGCTTCTTTAGAATTTTTAACAGCCAAAGCTAAATGTAAAGGAAATTTATTTTCTATTAAAATTGTACGACAAAATTCTTCGTTTAAATTATTTTTAGAAAGTATTTGTTTTATTTTATTTGACTTTACTATTTTAACTGAATTTAATTTAATTATCTTTTCTTGTTGCCATAAATATTGGCGTCGCATAATAGATAAAGCTCTTACTGCCGCCAAAGGATAATTAAATTGTGGTAAAGAATATTTAGAAAAAATTTCATAATTATCTATAATCTTTTTTTCGCCCATAAAACATAAAATTATTGGCTTATTATATTGACGAGAAATCTTACCAATAATTTCTGCTGTTTCTTTTATTTGTGTCATTTTTTGAGGCGTTAAAGCTACAATAATTGAATCAACATTTTTATCTTGAATAATCAAATCCAACGCTGACTGATAACGATCCGCTAAAGCATCACCCAATAAATCAACGGGGTTATGAATATTAGAAGCGGGTGGTAATAATTTAAATAAACTATTTTTTGTTTTATTGGAAAGTTGCGCTAACTTTAATCCATATTTTATTAACCAATCAGTAATCATAATCCCCGGGCCACCAGCATTAGTTATTATTGCTACTTTATCACCTTGGGGTAAATTTTGATAAGAAAAAGCTTTAGCTAATTCAAAAAAATCTATTAAATCTTCAGCTTCAATTATTCCCGCTTGTTTAAAAGCGGCGCTATAAGAAGCAGACATACCAGCTAAAGATCCAGTATGAGAAGATACCGCCCTACTGCCTTCTGAAGTTTTACCTGATTTTAATACAATAATCGGTTTCTTTTTAGTTATTTTTTTTGCTGTTTCAATGAACTTTAAGCCATCAGTAATTGATTCTAAATACATTAAAATTACTTTAGTTTTTTTATCTTCGGCAAAATAATCTAATAATTCTAATTCAGAAATGCCAGCCTTATTGCCTAAACTAACAAAATAAGATAAGCCAAAATTTTGAGCTTCAGCCATATCTAAAATTGCAGTTCCTAAAGCTCCTGATTGTGATAAAAAAGCCACATTTCCTTTTTTAGGATAAGTAGCGGCAAACGAAGCATTAACTGATTGATTAGTGGCAATATAACCTAAACAATTAGGTCCTAATATTACTAATTTATATTTTTTGGCTAATTCTTTTATTTCTTCTTCTAATTTTTCTCCTTCTTTGCCGCTTTCTTTAAAACCAGCAGAAATTATTACAATATTTTTACAACCTTTTTGGCCACACTCTTCAACAACTTTAGGAACAATAATTGCTGGAACAACTATAATAGCTAAATCCGGAATTTTAGGAGTATCTAAAATAGATTTATAAGCTTTTAATCCTTCAATAAAATCATCTTTAGGATTAATTGGATAAATTACAGCTTGTCCAGTATTTTTAACATTTAATAAAACATCATTACCAACCTTACCTTTATTAGCTGAGGCTCCTATCACTGCAATTATTGATGGAGAAAATAATTTTTGTAATTGATGCATATATTTTAATATATTAAAATATTAACATAAAAAAACTTTAAAAACAAAAAATCCCAGAAAAAATCTGGGATTTTTTGTTAAAAACTTTTAATTATTTCTTATTTTTTTCTTTAACTACAGCTTGAGCTGCCGCCAACCTAGCAATAGGCACCCTAAATGGAGAACATGAAACATAATTAAAGCCCTCTCTATGACAAAATTCAACAGTTTTTGGTTCACCCCCATGTTCACCACAAATGCCTACTTTCAAATCAGATTTAATACTTCTACCTTTATTTATAGCAATACGAATTAATTCACCAATTCCTTCTTGATCAAGCACCTCAAAAGGATCATATTCATAAATACCTTGCGCTACATATTCTTTCAAAAACTTTCCAGCATCATCTCTTGATAAACCAGCGCCCATTTGAGTTAAATCATTGGTGCCGAAAGAGAAAAATTCAGCTCCATTGGCAACAATCTTATCAGCTACTAAAGCGGCGCGAGGAACTTCAATCATCGTACCAATTTTATATTCAATATTAACTCCAGCTTCAGCCATTTTGTTCTCAATAATTTTAATAATTCTCTCTTTCAATATAGAAAATTCTTTAGTAGTAGCTACCAAAGGAATCATAATTTCTGGTTTAACTATTGTAACTCGACCACAATTAGAACAAGGAGCCGCAACTTCAATAGCCGCTTCAATAATAGCTGTAACTTGCATATCATAAATTTCTGGATAAGTTATAGCTAAACGACAACCACGATGACCTAACATTGGATTAAATTCGTGTAAATCAGCAATTTTAGCTTTTAGAGTTCCAACATCAACTTCCATTTCCCGAGCCAATTCGTAAATATCTTTTTCTTCTTGTGGTAAAAACTCATGTAAAGGCGGATCAAGTAAACGAATTGTAACAGCATAACCATCCATAGCCTTAAATAATCCAATAAAATCTTCTTTCTGATAAGGTAATAATTTAGCTAAAGCCTTCTTCCGTCCCTCAATATTAGTAGCTAAAATCATTTCACGAACCGCTTTAATGCGGTCACCATCAAAAAACATATGCTCGGTACGACAAAGTCCAATACCTTCAGCACCAAACTTTCTAGCAACAGCAGCATCATGAGGTGTATCAGCATTAGTTCTAACACCAATTTTTCTAATTTCATCAGCCCAACCCATCAAAGTGCCAAAATTTCCTGATAATTCAGGATCTTTAGTAGCAACTTTACCTAAATAGACTTTTCCAGTAGATCCATCTAAAGTAATAAAATCACCCTCTCTTAAAGTAATTCCTTTATCTTTAATAATTAAAGTTTTTGCTTTTTCATCTATAATTAAATCAGCGCAACCGGCAACACAACAAGTACCCATACCACGAGCAACCACAGCGGCATGAGAAGTCATACCACCGCGAGCAGTTAAAATTCCTTTGGCGCTATGCATACCATCAATATCTTCAGGAGAAGTTTCAGTACGAACTAAAATAACATCTAAACCAGATTGAGCTTTTTCATAAGCTTCAGCGGCTGTAAAAACAATTTCACCAACCGCTGCTCCAGGAGAAGCAGGTAGACCTTGGGCAATACATTCGGCTTGCTCTTTAGCAATTGGGTCAAGTTGTTTATGTAATAGTTGATTTAAAGCATTAGGGTCAACTCGTAAAATTGCTTCTTCTTTAGAAATTAATCCTTCATTAACTAATTCAACTGCTATACGAACAGCGGCAGTAGCAGTACGTTTACCATTTCTAGTTTGTAAAATAAAAAGTTTTCCCTGTTGAATGGTAAATTCCATGTCTTGCATATCACGATAGTGCTGTTCAACTTTATTGCAAGTGTCTACTAATTCTTTATAAACACTTGGATTTTGAGTTTCTAAACTAGAAACTGGCAAAGGAGTTCTAATACCAGCTACTACATCTTCACCTTGAGCATTCATTAAATATTCTCCATAGAATTTAGCTTCTCCAGTTGAAGGATTTCGAGTAAAACAGACACCAGTTCCAGAATCTTCTCCTAAATTACCAAACACCATACTTTGAATATTAACAGCGGTACCAATTAATCCTTTAATATCATTAATTTGGCGATATCTAATCGCACGATAATTATTCCAAGAATTAAAGACGGCATTAATAGCTCCAGCTAATTGTTCTAATGGATTTTGTGGAAAATCAATACCTGTTACTTCTTTAATTTTTGCTTTATATTTAACAACTATTTCTTGTAAATCTTCAGTAGTTAAATCAGTATCAAATCTAGCACCTTTAGTATCTTTAACATTTTCTAAAATATGTTCAAATTCAGCGTGTTCAACTCCCATTACAACATCTCCATACATTTGAATTAAACGTCGATAGGAATCCCAAGCAAATCTAGGATTATTAGTTTTAGCCGCTAAACCTAATACAGATTGATCGTTTAGACCTAAGTTTAAAATCGTATCCATCATGCCTGGTAAAGAAGCGGCAGCTCCAGATCTTACCGATACAAGTAAAGGATCGTTAGCGTCTCCTAATCTTTTACCCATTTTCTTTTCTAGTTCATCAAGTTTAATAGCGATTTGTTCTTTTACTTCTTGACTTAGTACTTTACCATTTTTGTAATAAAGATCACATACTTCAGTAGTGATAGTAAAACCCGGGGGGACATTAATGCCTAAGCTAGTCATTTCAGCTAAATTGGCCCCTTTACCACCAAGAAGGTCTTTCATATCTTTATTCCCCTCTTCAAAAGAATAAACATACTTCTTTGTCTCAGACATAGTTTTATAATTTGTTATTTTTTATTATTAATTTATTATTTAATTAAAAATAAAATAACGAACCATTTAAGGCCCGTCACCTTCCTTTCGGACCATTATTTCTTATCTATTTGTTTTTTGGTTAATAAACCTTTTTGAGCTCCAATATGAGATACTACTGAAGCAGAATTAGTAATTCCCCAAATCAAAGCTTGTTTAATATTCTTACCATAAATAAGCGCAGAAGTCAAACTTGAACCAAAGGCATCTCCTACTCCTAAAGTATTTACAACTTTACTAGATTTAGCTTTCATAAAATAATAAGTTTTTCCATCAAAAACATAGGCTCCTTTATCGCTATCAGTAACCACAACTAATTTAGGACCAAGAGAATGAATATATGCTATTAAACCTTTAATATTCTTTAATTTTCTAAACTCTAAAGCCTCATCACGATTTATTATTAAAATCTCAATATTAGATAAATACTTTTTAATCTTTGAAATATCTTTTAATTGTTCGTGGCCAGGATTCCATACTATTTTTTTCTTGGTTGCTATAAGTTTAACTAAAATTTCTTCCCAAAAATCTTGTGGTAAAGAAGTGACATAAAACCATTCAGTTGAAATTTTGTTAAGCATTAAATCTTTAGAAGAAAAATTAGCATTAGCTCCTCGATGAACAAAAGCAATATGTTCCTTAGAAGGATTATCTATAGTAAGAATCATAGAAAAAGCAGTTGATGCTTGAGGATCAATTTTAATAAATGAAGAATCAACTTGATTAGCTTTTAAGTTGCTTAAAATAATTCGAGCATTTTCATCTCTACCAATACGAGAAAAAATAGCGGTTTTTAAACCTAAACGCGAAGCAGAAACTGCCACATTAGAAGCTCCGCCACCACACGTAGTAAATACTCTATCAGCAATAATTTTTGCCCCATATTCAAAAGCTAATAATTTTTGTTTAGAAACATTGCTAGTAGAAATTAATTCCCCCTCTTTGGAATAAAAAGAAATATCCACAGTCGAACCACCAATAGTAACTAAATCAAATTTTTTCTTTTTTAACATATATTTTTATATGAATATAATAACATTTTTTTATTAATAAGTCTAAATTAATAAATTTTAACAATACCATCTCTTAAAATTTCAACTTCTCCATTAATTAATCTAACCAAAGTAGATGGGGTAGTTGATAATTTACCGCGACCATAATAAAAAATTTTATTACCAAAATACTTTTTAGCTTGTTTAATGTTCTCTGCTGGAAGCAAGCCTTCTGGATTAGCTGAAGGAGCAACTAAAGGGCCGACTTCTTTAATTATTTCTAATAAAAATTTATTTTGAGGTAAACGAAATGCTAAAGTTTTAGTACCACGATGTAGATATTTAAATTTTTCGTATTTACAAGATAAAATTACACTTACAGCTCCTGGCCAATATTTATCTAAAAATTTTTTTTCTTTCAAAGAAATATTAACGCCAAAAGATTTCAATTCTTCAATTAATGAAATTAAAATAATAAAAGGTTTTTCCGGTTTGCGTTGTTTAATCTCATAAATTAATTCTACGGTTTCGCGATTTAATGCTTGACCCACTAAACCATAAATTGTATCAGTGGGAATTACTCCAACTTTACCAGCTTTGAGTTTTTTTATTACTTCTTTTTTAAGCATAAATTAATTTTAATCTTTTATTAAATTACAACAATCACTAATTTTAAATTCACCTACTCGAATTCTTTCTAATTCTGACAAATAAGCTCCTATTCCTAATTTTTGCCCAATATCTCGAGCTAATGATCTAATATAAACTCCGGGACCAGTTATTACACGAATTTTTAAAAAAGGATAATTATAATCTAATAATTCTATTTCTTTTATTAAAACTAAACGAGCTTTTAATTCTATTTTTTTTCCCTCTCTAGCCATTTTATAAGCTCGATTACCTTTAATTTTTATAGCAGAAAAATTAGGAGGAACTTGCATAATTTCACCAATGAATTGAGATAATGTTTCTTTTATTTCTTTTTTCTTTGGTTGATAATCGTTTATTTTGTTTTTTTCTCCTTCAGCATCATCAGTTGTACTATATTCTCCTAATTTAATTGTTGCTATATATTCTTTTTCTTTAGTAACCTCAGAAGAAAGTTTTTTGGTAGCTTCTCTACCAACCCCAACAACTAAAACACCTTGAGCTAAAGGATCTAAGGTTCCCGCATGACCTATTTTTTTAATTCCCCAAGATTTACGTAATTGTTTTATTACAGCAAAAGACGAAACTCCTTTAGGTTTGTATACAGCAAATATTTTATTCATGAAATCAGCATAACAAAAAAACGAGATTTTGAAAATCTCGTTTTTATTTTAATTAATTATATTCCTAAATTAGAATCAGATAATTCATCTTGAGAAAAATCAGTTTCTTTAGCACTATCAATTGTTATATCAAGATTCGTCATTTCTTCATCAAGATTAATATTATTTTCTTCTTGCTGTAATGATTGATTTGTAATAATTGAAGTTTGTTGCGGTGCTGATTCTTTATTTTGATATTGATTTTTTAATCCACAACCAGATAATACTAAAGATAAAGAAACTAAAATAAAAATATTAAAAATTGTTTTTTTCATATAATTTATTTAATAATTTAATTAATTTTATTCAGTTAAATTTGCTTGATTTTCAAGATTTAAATTTGTAGATTTCGATGAAGTAGCAATTAAATCATTAAGTTGTTTCTTTAAATTTTGTAGTTCTGGTTTAATGGTATTTACATAATAAGATTTGATATCTAAAATATCCTGATGTACAATTTTTAAAGCCGCTTTTGCTTCTTTTATTTTTGCTAAAAATTCACCTTTTGACTTTCCACAAACTGAAATTTGTGATTCCTTTAATTTATTAATATAATTAGCATAATCAATAGTAAATTTTTTAATTTTTTCATCTAAAACAACTAAATAAGACTTTAATTTAGAAGTATTTAATCCTTTCTCAGTTAATCTAACATCAATTTTAGCTAATCTTTCTTTCATATTATTGTATGCTTCTAAATGGCTAATTTTTTTGTTATCAAAATTACCAACTTTAAGTTGTATTCTAGATTCTATTGTAGAACACTTATCAATAGCTCCATTAGCAACTGTTCGTATTGTATTTCTTAAGGTAGTTGACGCTCCAGTATTCTGAGTTGCTGTTTGAATTCTGGAACCGGAAATAGATTGATTATTTTGATTATTAACTACAGCAGAAACAGTTGGGGTTATTATTAAACTTAAAAAAATTAAACTAATAATAAAAAATGATTTTTTAAAATTTTTCATATTTTTGTATTATTATTTATTTTCTTTGATTAATTTTAAATCTTGATAAATAACAGTAAAATAAGCAACTGATAAAGGAGTCATTACTAAAGAAATTAGATTAGATATAATTGCTACATAATCTGTCTTTAAAATAATTCTTAATAATAATATTAACAAGGCAACTAAAAATGAGAAAATAGCAAAAAAAACAAAACGAATAAATATATCCCACCAATAACCTTTCACTAATTCTTTACTACGTTTAAAAGCTTCAATCGGCTTGCAATCATCAAAAACAACTGCTAAATAACCTAATCCAAACCAAACCATAAAAATTATGCCAGGTATAACTAAAAACAATAAACCAATTAATAAACATGTGGAATAAAGAATCATAAAAATAAAATATTTCAATATATAAGCAAAAGATTGTTTAATTATTAATACTAAATCAATTTTTCTTCCATCATTTTTTAATACAATTAATTGAGCCACTGAAATTATAAGATAAACTATTAAACTAAAAAATAAAAAAACTACAGTTAAAAATATAACTAAAGGAATATTAGAAAAAAAAGAATTAGAAACCAAAAAAACTAAACCTAAAATTTCAACTGTATAATCATTGGTGTGCGATTCGATTTGATCAAATGGAATAAAAGTTATCCAATTCAAAAAAAAAAAAAAAAAACCTAAAATAACTACTAAAATCATTGGAATAACTGTTAATAAAACTAAATGTTGCCAATTTCTAATAAAAATTTTCCAAGCAGTTATTAATTGATTAAAAGGGTTAGGCAAAATTAGTTTATTTTTTATTCTAAAATTTGAAAATTCAAATTTAGAAGAATTATTAGAATTAGAAAAGTCTGAAATTTCATCTAATTTAGAAAAAAAAGATTCTTTTTCATTTTCTTTCATATTTTTAAAAATTTAATTATTATTTTTATTATAACATATAATCTTTATTAATAGCAAATCTATTAATTTTCATTTTACGTTGGCGAGCTTTATTACTAAAACGGTGTGCTTCATCGCGGGCATATAATAATATAGGTTTAAGTTGTTCAGCTAATTCTTTAATTGCTTTGGAAGTTTTTATAGGAAAAATTAATTTATCTCCTGTCAATTTTGAAATACCTATAATTGGTTTAACAATTTGTCGCTTAGAAAATAATTTAATTAAAAAATTAATTTGCGGCCTACCACCATCAATTAAAAAAATTTCTGGTAATGGCCATTCTTTATGATTAAGACGCCTTTCAATCATCTCTTGTAAAGCTGCAAAATCATTATTCCCTGTATTTTTAATATTAAACAAACGATAACTACTTTTATCGGCAACTCCATTGATAAAAACTGACATAGCCCCAATAGTTTCCTTGCCTGAAAAATGTGAAATATCGTAAGCCTCAATACGATTAATCTGAGGTAAATTTAATAATTCATCACGAGAAATTAGAGCAACATCATTAATTTGTTTAAGTGCTGCAGTTATTTTAGGATCGGATTTAAACAATTTTTTTAATAATATTTTTTTTTGACCAGAAAAAATCATTATTAAAGCTTTAATATTTTTTTGATATTGATTAGGTGAAATTTTACCGATACAAACACCTGGACATTGACCAATTTGATAATCAAAGCATGGGGATCCAGAATTTGGTTTACAAGTACTATAAGGAAAAATACGACGTAAAATTTTTAACGCTTCTTTAAGTAATGAATAACTTGTAAAAGGACCGAATACTTTAAATTTATCTGTAGGAAATTTAGATAATTCACGTTCGCGAATTATAATTGGTTTAGGATAATCACCAGAAGTAAAAACTAACCAAACAAAAGAACGATTATCTTTATCTTTAATATTATATTTAGGCCAATATTTTTTTATTAAATTAGCTTCAAGAATAATTGCCTCCAAAACTGAATCTGTTTTTGTATATTTTATTTTTGAGGCCAAAGAAATCATTTCTTCAATACGTGGCTCTATATTAGGTTTAAAATATTGTAAAACTCGGCGACGTAAATTAGTAGCTCGGCCAATATATAAAATATTTTTCTGATTATCTAAATATTGATATACTCCTGGAGCTAAAGGTAAATTTTTTGCTTGATCTTTAAGTGTCATATATTTAAATTATACTAATTTTAAAATATTTTAAAATTTTTAAAAGTAAAATAAATTTGACAAATTAAATCAAAACTATTAAAATACGATAGAATTATTATTTTGGTTTTAACTAATCTTTGCAGGGATTAGCTGTGGAAAAGCCAAAACAAATAAATAAATATAAATAACAAATAAATCTTAATATATGGCTCATAAAAAAGCGGGAGGTAGCACCCGTTTAGGGCGAGATTCTAATGCGCAACGTTTAGGTATTAAACTTTATGGTGGAGAACTTGCTAAAATTGGCTCTATTATCGTTAAACAGCGCGGCACTCGTTATCGTCCCGGTAAAAACACTAAACGTGCTAATGATGATAGTATTTTTGCTACTGCTCCCGGCAAAGTAAAATTTAATAAGAAAAAAGTCAAAAAATTCACTGGAAAATTAGAATTTGCTCAAATTGTTAGTGTAGAATAATAATTCTATAAAAAAATTAAATAAAATAAAATCCCCTAAATTGGGGTTTTATTTTATTTATTAATTCCAGCTTGAATTAAACCAAAAAATAAAGGATGGGGCTTTAATGGTCGTGATAAAAATTCAGGATGAAATTGTACACCAATAAAAAAAGGATGCTGATCTTGAGATAATTCAATAATTTCTACTAATTCCCCATCTGGACTCATACCAGAAAAAACTAATCCGGCTTCTTCCATTTTATTTTTATATGCTAAATTAAATTCATAACGATGTCTATGACGCTCATAAATTTCTGTTTGTTGATATAATTTTCTTACTAAACTTCCCTCTTTAAGAACACAAGGATAAACGCCTAAACGCATAGTATTGCCATATTGTTTATTAGCCAATTTTTCAGCTTGTTCTGGAATAATATGAATTACAGGATTCATAGTATGTGGATTAATTTCAGTTGTATTAGCATCATTTAAACCACACACATTTCTAGCAAATTCAATTGTAGCTAATTGCATACCATAACATAGACCAAGATAAGGTATTTTATTTTCTCTAGCAAATTTAATAGCCGATATTTTACCTTCAACTCCCCTACTACCAAATCCACCCGGCACTACTAAACAATTATAATTGTTGAGTTCAACTAATTTTTCTGGTTCTTTTTCATATAAATCAGAATTAATCCATTCAATTATTGGTTTTCGATTATTATGCCAAGCAGCATATTTCAAACTTTCAATAACAGAAATATAAGCGTCAGGTAAAATAAAATCTCCTGATTCAAAATATTTACCAACAATTCCAATTTTAATTGGTTCTATTACATTATTTACTTTATCAACAAAAACACGCCATTCTTCTAAATCTTTTTGTCGTGGTTCTAATTTTAATTCTAATAAAATTTTATCTCCTAAATTTTCTTTTTCAAAATTAATAGGAATATCATATACACTATCAACATCCGGAGCAGAAATTACATTTTCTGGCTTCACATTACAAAACAAAGCTAACTTTTCACGACGCGGCGTATCAATAGGATGAGTAGAACGACATAATAAAAAATCAGCCATTAATCCTACTTCATTAAGAGCTCGCACTGCCATTTGTGTTGGTTTAGTTTTCATTTCTCCAATTTTTGAAGGTATCGGTAAATAACTTACTACTACTACAATTACATCATCTGGATTTTTTAAATTCATCATACGCGCCGCTTCTAAAAAAAGAGCGTTTTGAAATTCACCGACAGTGCCGCCAATTTCAATAATTGTAATCTCAGCTCCAGCTTTTTCTTCTGCTTTCTTAATGCGATCAATAACTTCATAAGGAATATGAGGTACAGCTTCAACACATTTACCGCCATATTCTAAATTTCTCTCGCGATTAATTACTGATTGATAAACTCGACCGCTAGTCATATAATTATCGCGTAAAATTTCTGTATCTAAAAATCTTTCATAATTACCAATATCTTGATCGGTTTCATCTCCGTCAGCAGTCACAAAAACTTCTCCATGTTCTATTGGGTTCATAGTTCCGGCATCAACATTAAGATAAGGATCAATTTTAACAGCGGTTACTTTAAAACCTTTTGATTGAAGAATTTTACCAATTGAGGCAGCGGCAATACCTTTACCAACTCCTGACATGACTCCTCCTACTACAAAAATATATTTAGACATACTATACTGATTTATTATTATTAAATATTAATTAAACCAAAAAAGGGGCAATTACCCCTTATTTATTTTTTAATAAACAAAAAAATTACCAATTATTATTAACATACTTTAACTACTAAATTTATTTCAGATATAATTCCATGACCTAAGTCAATTTTAACTTTATAATTACCAGCCTCTTTTATATGTGATTCAAAAATTATTTTGGCGTTTTTAATTTTAATTCCTTGTTTAACTAATGCTAATAAAACATCTTCGGAACTAACAGAAGCATAAAGTTTACCATTAGAATTAGCTTTAGAAATAATTTCTACTTTACGTCCATTTATAATTTTAGCTAATTGCTGTAATTCATATAAATTTCCTTTTTTTTCTTTATTCTTTTTATCTAATTCTTGTTTGACTTTGAAAACATTAATCTTATCTGCTAAAACAGCTATGCCTTTAGGTAATAAAAAATTACGAAAATAACCTTCAGCAACTTCTTTAATATCTCCTTTTTTATATTCTCCTTCATTTTTTAAATATATAACTTTCATAATAATTAATAACTATTTCAATAATTCTAAAGCTTTATCTAATTGTGGGTCAAGATCTTTATTATAATCTTCATCAGTTAAATCAACTTTAATATCTGGTTCAATGCCATGTTCATCAATGCTACGACCATTGGGAGTAAACCATTTAGCAATAGTTAATTTAATCTGTGAACCATCAGGTAAATTAGTTAAATCCTGAACTGAGCCTTTACCAAATGATTTCATGCCAACTATAGTTGCTTTTTTCCAATCTTGTAAAGCTCCTGCAACAATTTCTGAAGCTGAAGCGCTACCAGCATCTATTAAAACTACGGTTTTGTAATTTTTAAGTCGAGCTACAGAATTAGCAATATGTTTAATCTCTTGACCTTCTCTATTTCTTTCTGAAACAACAACTTGCTCTCCATCCCATTCTCCAGCCATAGCAATAGCCGTATCAAGATAACCACCAGGATTATTGCGTAAATCAAGAATCACACCTTTAACATTCTTTTTGGCAATTATTTCCTTGATTGCCTTATCAAATAAAGGAATTGTATCATCATTAAATTGTCTAACTTTAATCCAAATAATTGATCCATTTGCTTTGTATTCCCAAGTTAAACTTTTAACATTAATTACGTCACGAGTAACTTCTATTTCTTGAATATCCTTAGCTCCTTCTCTATAAATAGATAATTTGACTTTTGTTCCTTTGGGTCCTCTGATTAATTTTACAGCTTGAGCAGCACTCATTTTCTCTGTACTAACACCATCTATTCTAATAATCCAATCTTTGGGACGTAAACCAGCCTTCATAGCTGGCGAATCTTCTAAAGGCGAAACAACTATCAATTGGTTATTTTTAATGGCTATTTCCATACCCACACCCTCAAAACTGCCTTCTAAATCTTTTTGAAATTCATCAGCATCGCTGGGAGTCATAAAAACAGAATATGGATCACCTAAAGCAGAAACTAATCCTGCTAAAGACCCGTAAAAAAGTTTGGTATCTAAAACATTTTTATCATAAAATTTACTTTTTATTATATTCCAAGTTTTCCAATAAAGATTAAAATCAACATCTTTTTGAAGATAACTTGGTAATTCTGCTTTAGTGTTAGTTACATTGCCACTATCACTTGAACTTGAAGTAGCGTAAACTGGATCAGCTCCTTTAATTATAATTTGATTATTTAAAAACTGACCACTTCCTCCCGCTAAAACCCCACTAGTAAAAGCTAAAAAAACAAATAATAAACCAACCCAAAGAGAAACTGGTTTATTTAAAAATTTTATTTTTTTATTTTCTTTTAATTCTGACATTTTATATAAATTTAATTATAAATATTATAACAAGAAAAACTATCTAGTCAAAATTTAAAAAATTATAAAGAATTATTATTTTTATCAAGGTATTTAGCAATATTAATTAAATGTTCATTATAAGTTTTAGCAAAATGAGCTCGTCCTTCATTATCGGTTAAAAAATAAAAATAAGGATTAGATTTAGGATAAACTGAAGCTATAATTGAACTTAATCCCGGATTACAAATTGGTCCCGGAGGCAAACCTCTATATTTATAAGTATTATAAGGCGAATCAATTTTAAGGTCTTTAGCACTAGGACGTAAGGTTTTTTTGCCAGTTACATAATTAACTGTAGCATCAGATTGCAATCCTATTCCTTCTTTTAATCTCTTAAGAAAAATATCACTAATCATATAGCGATCCTCATCATAAAGCGCTTCTTTTTCAATAATAGAAGCTAAAATGATTGCTTCATGCAAACTACGTCCACTATTTTTTAAATCAATTAATATCTCAGAATTAATTTTATTTTTAAAATTATCAAGCATTTTTTTAATAATATCTTCGGGTTTAGCATCCCGATAAACAATATAAGTATCAGGAAAAAGATATCCTTCAAGTGTCTTTATTTGTGGGTCATCTAAAAAATAATAAAAACTTTTCCAATTATTAATTTTTGCTGCTTCTAAAAAATCCTCTTCAGTAAAAAAACCTTGATTTTTAAGATATTCAGCAATATCTTTAATTTTCCAACCTTCAATAATAGTTATTTTCACTTCTCTAGATGATAATTGTTTTAAGCTAAGTAATTTAAGAATATCAGCTATACTGGCTCGTGCTGGAAAAACATGAGTTCCTGCTATTAATTTATTTTCCAAGCCAGAAAATCTAGCTAAAAGTTTAAAAACTATTTTACTACGAATTAAACCTTTAGCTTTAAGTTCATTAGCAATACTAGAAGCGCCAAAATTCTCTTGTACAGTAAATTCAATTTGTTGATTAAATCCTCCTGGACCATAAGCTAAAAACAAGAAAGAAGAACTTAATATTAAAAATATTAAAATTATTATAATTATAATAAACTTTTTCATATCTTTTATTCTAACATATCATTTAAATTTATGCTAAAATAATATTAATGATTGAGAAAATAGAAAAAATAATAATACTTTGCGGTGTATTTTTAATAATAGCTAAAATAATATTGGCTGGATTTTTATTTTTAGAAAGATTTAATAATCCAATAATAGAAATATCACAACCTTATGGTGGAGCCCAAGCAGAAGAATTAATAAATTTAACTAATCAATATAGATTAAATCATGGCTTAAATGAACTTATACCCAATCCCCGATTAACTCAAGCAGCTATTAATAAAGCTAAAGACATTTTAGAAAAAAATTATTTTAGTCACACCTCTCCAGACGGTCGACGTTTTTCTTATTGGATAAAAGAATCTGGTTATCCATATTTTTATGCTGGTGAAAATCTTGCTATAGATTTTTCTAATAGTCAAGAATTATTTGATGCTTGGATAAAAAGTGATAAACACAGAGAAAATATTGAAAGAAGAGAATTTCAAGAGATTGGTATTGCTAGTTTGGGAGGTATTTTTGAAAATAGAAAAACCAATATTGTAGTTCAATTATTTGGAACTAGAATCCCTGGAAAATCAGAAATTTATAATAATGATAATACATATCCCATTACTAAAAAAATGACTTATGATAATGAGTATATTAATATAAAAGATGTAATTTATCAATCATTATTTTTCTTAGAAAAATATATAGATATAATAATAATTATTATTGCTTATCTATTAATATTAATTAAAATGATTATTTTTAAAAAATAATCATTTTAATTACCAATATTGAAAATTAACCACAAAAAAATTACTGCCGCTAAAATCAAACGGTACCAAGCAAAAATTGATAAAGAATGACGTTCAAGATATTTCAATAAAAATTTAACAACAACTATTCCAGATATAGCTGCAGATAAAAAACCAACTAATAATAAACTAATTTCTTCATTATTAATAGATTCAATATCTAATATAGATTTAAGGCCGGCACCAAGAATAATAGGTATTGATAATAAAAAAGAAAATTTAGCCGCTGCCTCACGCTTTAATCCGAACCACATTCCTGTTATAATAGTAATACCGGAACGCGAAGTGCCTGGAATTAAAGCCATAGATTGAGCTAAACCAATTATAAGAGAATCAAACCAATTAAGATTAGTAATTTCACGATTTTTAGTAGCAATTTTTTCTATATACAAAAAAAGCAAAGCAATTAAAGCTAACATAAAAGTTACTACAATTGCTGCTAAGTCACCTTCATGAAAAATTGAGGTGATAATATCTTCAAAAAAATAACCAATCAAGGCCGCGGGAATAGTTCCTAAAACAACAATCCAAGCTAATTTCTGATTAATATCTTGAGAAACATTCCATCTAATAATACTCTGAAAAAAACCTTTAATTATCTTTAATAAATCACGCCAAAAACAAATAAGTAAAGCAACTAAGGTACCTAAATGAAGCACTATGTCAAATAACAGACTATTAGAAAAATTAAATCTCATTATTTCATGAAACAAAACCAAATGACCTGAAGAAGAGATTGGTAAAAATTCTGTAGTGCCCTGAATTAATCCGGCAATTATGGCTAAAATATAATCCATAAATAAAAATTTATGTATTCATTAATCATTATACCAATTTTAGTAGGATTTATAACTCAAATTATTAAGCTTACTATTGATGGTATACCAAATAATCTTAATTGGCAACATCTTTATAAAGATTACGGCGGTATGCCTTCAGCTCATACCGCCTTTGTAGCATCATTAGCTACTGTTGTTTTTTTACGTGAAGGATTAAATAGCGCTGCTTTTGCCATCGCTTTAATTTTGGCACTAATTGTTATTCGAGATGCTATTGGTTTTCGTCGAGAAATTGGTTATAATGCTGTTTTAACTAACATGCTAGCACAAGAAATTTTTCCTAATAATCCAGAGATACAAATACAAGAAAGAATTGGGCACTCTTTAAAAGAAGTTATTGTTGGATTAATTTTAGGAATAATTTTATCTTTGATATTTTACTGGCTTTTACTTAATTTCTAAATAATTTATTTTTATTAAAACTTAAGATAATTTACTTTATAAAGTAATTATTAATTATTTTTATTTTTGACAAAATTTGCAAAAATGTGTCCCCCTGCCTCCTAACTTTATCTTACTAATAATTTTACCACAACGTTTACATTTTTTTCCTTCTCGTCCATAAACTTTAAGAAAATTAACCATTTTACCCTTACTACCATCAGTCCGTACATAATTGTCAGCAGTAGTTCCACCCTTACTAATAGCAAATTTTAAAATTTTAGGAATTACTTTATATAATAATTTTATTTCTTCTTTTTTTAAACTGCCAACTAAACGCATCGGTAAAATTTTAGCAGCAAATAAAGATTCATCGGCATAAATATTACCCAATCCAGAAAATTTTTCTTGATCCATTAAAAGTTGTTTAATTTTTCTTTTAGGATAACGCTTAAGTATTGCAGTAAAATTTTCTAAAGTATATTCTTTATCAAATGGTTCTAAACCATATTTTTGCTTAATAATATCTCGTTCAATATTAGTAACATACTTAACCCAACCAAATTTTCTAATATCATTAAAATATAAAATTGAACCATCAGTAAAATTTATAATGACATGAGAAAATTTATTAGGTAAATTACCAATATTAATAATTGGATGACCACCTGAAATTTTTTTACCAGTATTAGCTACATAAACCAATTGTCCTGTCATTTTAAGATGAATTAAAATATTATTATTACCATCTAAATCTATATCAATTAATTTACCACGACGTCTGACTTCTTTTATTTTTTTACCTTTAGTTTTGTTAATTAAAATATTAGGCGTTGGCAATCCTGAACTTGGATTGCGTACCTCAATTAATTTAATCGTTTTACCTTTAATTTTACAATTAAGCTCATTAACTATGGTTTGTACTTCTGGTAATTCTGGCATAATTTTATTCTTTTCTTTTTGTCATAATATAATTATATAAATTGTATTCAATACTATCAAATTCTTAAAAAATAAAAAAGGATTATTTACAATTTAATTTGTAATTGTAAATAATCCTTATAACTTTGTTAATAGATTAACAACTTAACATAAAATTCAATCATATAGAAATCCGGTAGCAGAACCGAATTTGATATCAGAATTTTTAATCCAGGTTGCCTCTAAGTTTAGGCGAGAATAAAAACAAAAATAAGGTGCATTTTTAAATTGATTATTGATATCAATAACATCGCTACCAGGACAATCAACATGTAATTGTTGCCACCTCTTCTCTCTCTCTCAGGATGTGTTAAAAGAAGACAGGCAACTTCAAATAAACCTAAACCAAATTCTTTTTTCTTGTTTTCTATAGTTTTTCTTACCAAATACACCGAACGACCTTGATAGCGTCGTCCAAATTGACAAGGAAAAACAATGATTTTATTGTTTTTCTGATGCTCTTTAATTTTTTGAATCATCTGTAAAGTTTTATCATTTTGTTTTAAACAAAAATTTGAAACTTGATTTTCACCACATAAAACCTTAAGATGATTACAAAATTTTCTTGTAAAACTAATTGCTGTTAATACTTTGTTAGTAGCTTCAAAATAGGTTGAGGCTATACTATTCCAATCAGGAATAGCAAACCATCCCTCAGAATTATTAGGAAGTTGATAATTATTAATAATATCTTTATCATATTTTGCTCCCTCTAATTCCTTAGGGAAAAAGCCCATTAAGATAGCTACTTGTTCTTCAATACTTTTAATGACATATCCTTTAGGATATGTCACTCCTACTCCTCTTCTAATAACAGGAAGATTAAAATTACTTTTCGAAACTGCAGCGGAAGAGTTCATGCTCATAATTAGCTCTCCTATACCTACTTTTCTTCCAGAATCGTTCTGGCTAACGGCTGTCTCCCCATGAGGCAGCGCAATAGGTATAAAGGTATAAACTAAGCTTATACCCAATGCGCTGCCTCATAAAATAAATTGTTAAAGAACTAATGTAGATATTTTATTAAAAAACAACTATTTTGTCAAATTATAATTTATACTTTATCATTTATCTTTTTATAAAAATTTTTACTTTTATTCCAATTTTGCATAATTTCTTTATGATTTGTTATATTATCTTTTCCAAAAATTTCAATACTCTTTTTATCACTTTTTTTCTTCATTTCATCTGTCATTTGCTTCCAATTTCTCCAGATTCTTTTTTGTTCTTTTAAAGTTGGTTCTTTATGTATTAACTCAATTCCTGTTTTAGCTCGCCACAGATGAACTTCATCTGTTAATAACTTTTTAAGTTTATTAGGATAATTCTTTTTTATCTCTTTAAGATTATATGGTCGTTGATACATATTATCTTCCACAACATTTTTTATATTTTTTAGGACTACCATCTGGCCAAGTAGCGCCGCAAGGACATGGATCATTACGCCCCACTCTTGCTCCATTAAAATGATTTTTATCTTGTAAAATCTTATCTGAATTTCTTTGTTTTAATCCTTCATCAGCCTCAAAAGCTGATTTTTCGTTAGCTCCTGAAAATTGTAAATTATTTATTTGTTTTTTAGAACTTATTTCTTGAGGAGAAACAAAACCAATTTTATATATGCTATAAGCGATTTGACGATCAATCATTTTTAATAACTCACGAAACATTCTTAATGATTCTTTTTTATATTCAACTAAAGGATCACGTTGTCCATAACCACGCAAACCAATGCTAGTACGTAAATATTGCATTGTTTCTAAATGTTCAATCCATAAAGAATCAATTACATTTAAACAAATACCTCTTTCCACTTGACGCATTGGTGGCAATTCTTGATGACCATCATCAAGCAAATTAATTTGAGTTTCTAAATCATTATAAGTTTCAATAGCTATTTTTTTAATATAACCAGCAATAGCTTCTCGAGCCATAAAATCTTCCTGACGATCACCAGCTTCCTTCTTTAAATCTGTTAAAGTCTTCTTTGCTTCTTCTTTAATAGGAAAAATTACACTAATATCTTTATATATTTGTTCTAAATCCCAATCATTCTCATTATTGCTAGCTAAATAAGTATCAACAATTATATCAATTTCATTATTAATTGCTTCTATTACTGCTTCTTTTATTCCTTCTCCTTTTAATAATTGTCTACGTTTACGATAAATCGTTTCTCTTTGTTTATTCATGACATCATCATACTCAACTAAATGTTTTCTAATATCAAAATTATAAGTTTCAACCTTTTTCTGTGCTTGTTCTACAGATTTAGACACCATACGATTTTCAATTGGCATATCATCAGGTAAGCCTAAAGTTGTCATCATTTTTTTAATACGTTCAGCACCAAAAATACGCATTAAATCATCATCCATAGAAATATAAAATTGTGATACACCAGGATCTCCTTGACGTCCAGCGCGACCACGTAATTGATTATCAATACGCCGTGATTCATGACGTTCTGTACCAAGTACACATAAACCGCCAGCAGCTACTACTTTATCATATTCTTGTTGATTAAAAGGATAACCTCCTAAAATAATATCAACACCACGCCCCGCCATATTAGTAGCAACTGTAACTGCGCCTAAACGTCCTGCTTGAGCAATTATATGTGCTTCTTTATCATGATGTTTAGCATTAAGTACCTGACAAGTAATTCCTTCTCGTTCCAATAATTCTGCTAAAATTTCATTCTTTTCAATAGAAATTGTACCAATTAAAATTGGTTGACCTTTCTCATGTCGTTGTTTAACTTCACGAACTAAAGCCTGAAACTTTCCTTGTTCAGTTTTATAAATACGATCATTTAAATCTTTTCTAATCATGGGTCGATTAGTAGGAATAGTAGTAACTTCTAAATTATAAATTTTAGAAAATTCTTCTGCTTCAGTAGCAGCTGTACCAGTCATACCAGCTAATTTTTCATACAATCTAAAATAATTTTGAAATGATATAGTAGCTAAAGTTATACTTTCTTTCTGTATTTTAACACCTTCTTTAGCTTCTATAGCCTGATGTAATCCTTCACTATAACGACGACCAAACATCATACGTCCAGTAAATTCATCAATGATAATAATTTCACCATCTTTAACTACATAATCTTTATCACGCTTAAAAAGAGCATGAGCTTTTAATGCTTGTTCAATATGATGCACCTCAGTAATACCACGATCAGTATAAATATTTTCCACACCCAACATTTTTTCTACTTTAGCAATTCCCCTTTCAGTTAAAGTAGCAGCACGTAATTTTTCATCAACTTTATAATCTTCTTCTAATTTTAACTGTTTTACAATTTGAGTAAATTGAATATATTTATTAGTTGATTCAGTGTCAGGAGCAGAAATAATTAAAGGAGTACGAGCTTCATCAATTAAAATAGAATCAACTTCATCAACAATAGCATAATATAGTTCACGTTGTACCACATCCTCTAATCTTTGCACCATATTATCACGTAAATAATCAAAACCAAATTCATTATTAGTGCCATATAAAATATCGCAAGCATAAGCTTCTTTTCGAGTACATGGTACCAAATTTTGTACATCTAAAATTGGATCTCCTTCATTTCTAGTATAATTAGCATCAAATTTATAAGAAATATTTTGTTGCTGAATACAACCAACTGTCATGCCTAAAAAATTATAAATACGACCCATCCAATCAGCATGAATGCGAGATAAATAATCATTAACAGTAACTAAATGAACCCCTCTGCCAACTAGAGCGTTAAGATATAATGGAGCGGTGGCAGTTAAAGTTTTACCTTCTCCTGTACGCATTTCAGCAATATGTCCACGATGTAAAGCAATTCCTCCAATTAATTGAACATCAAAATGCCGCTGACCTAAAACACGTTTAGCTGCCTCTCTCACCGTAGCGAAAGCTTCTGGCAATAAATCATCTAATGTTTCGCCTTTAGTTAATCTTTCTTTAAATTTTATAGTTTGAGATCTTAAATCATCATCAGACATAACTGATATTTGTTTTTCCAAAACATTGATTTTTTCTACAATTACTTTTAATTCTTTAATTATCTTGATATTAGGATCTCCAAATAATTTAGTTAAAAATGACATATTATTTTAAATTGTTCTATTTTTTAATTATGCCAGAAAAAAAACTTAAAATCAAGCTTGACAAAAAAATAAAAAATACTAAAAATCTTTCTAAAAATTTATTTTTTTAAATAAAATTAAAATATTTTATTAAAATAACTATAATTAATAAAAAATAATATAAATTAAAAGGGTTACTTATTGCAATTAATAAGTAACCCACCATTAAATATCAGTATGGACAAAAAAATCCAGTGGCAGAACCATAGTCTTCATAAAAATAACAATACCAACAGTAATTAAGGTTAAGGAAACCATAATTATTTAAGAAATTAAAAGACAAAGCATGACAAAAAATATCTTCCATAATAGCAAAATCATCACCCGGACAATAAAGATGTAATTGTTCTTGTTTGATTTCACGTTCGGGATGTGTTAAAAGAAGGCAAGCAACTTCAAATACTCCAAGTCCAAATTCATTAGGTTTTAAAATTTCTCGTACTCTACGAACCGAGCGACCACGATGATTAATACCAAATTGACATGGTATTATAAGGATTCGATGTTGTTTCTGCTTGTCACTAATTTTCTTAAGCATTTTCATTGTTCTTTCGTTTCGGCGTAGAAAATCTATTTTGAACTTACCTAAACAATAATTAATTAAACCTCTCTCTAAGGAAATTATTGAAAGAACTAAATCAACAGCATTACTATATGTTGATGACAACAGCTTTGATCTAGGTATAGCAAACCATCCTTCGCTTCCCTCTGGAAGCGGCTGTTTAATAATATCACGATCATAAGTTGCATCAGATAATTGAGGAAGTAAACGTTTCAAAATTTCAACTTGCTCGTCTACTTCTTTAATTCGATATTCCTCAGGATAAGAAAAATTTGATTCTACTTCTTCATTCTCAAACTCATCATGGTTTGAAAATTTTATAATTCCATTAATAATATAATCTTCAAATTCTTCCTTCTTTTTAAGAAGTTTTTCAATTCTTGCCTGATTTAAAAAACCACTTTTAATTTCTTGATTAACAATATTTTCTATAATTTCTTCGATTTGCTTTTTTCTCTCTTCTGTAATATGGTCCTTCATTGTTATTAACCTCCTATATCTATTTTACCAGAATCGTTCTGGCTAACGGCTGTCTCCCCATGAGGCAGCGCAATAAGTATAAACTAAGCTTATACCCAATGCGCTGCCTCATAAAATAAATTGTTAAAGAA
>CAYVUR010000002.1:9361-56951 GCA_964455185.1 uncultured Gammaproteobacteria bacterium | reverse complement strand
TTTTTTTTGGTATTTTATTTATGTTATTTATTTTTACGTGCGGCTCTTATTCTTTCGGTTTCAGTTAAAAGTTGCTTACGCAAACGAATTGATTTAGGTGTTACTTCTAGATATTCATCTTCAGCCATAATTTCTAAACCTCTTTCTAAAGTAATTCTCCAAGGTGGAGTTAATTTAATAGCTTCATCAGCGCCAGAAGAACGCATATTAGTAAGATTTTTACCTTTAATTGCATTAACTGTCATATCATTACCTTTGGCTACATTACCAATTACTTGTCCTTCATAAATATCTTCGCCAGCCTCAATATATAATACGCCGCGGTTTTGTAAATTATCTAAAGCATAAGCCGCTGATTTACCTGTTTCACAAGCAATCATAGAACCAACATCTCGCTTTTCAATATTACCAACATAAGGTTTAAAACCAATAACTCGTGAACAAAGAATACCTTCACCTCTAGTATCAACTAAAAATTCTCCACGATAACCCAAAAGTCCTCTGGTTGGAATTTCAAAAATTATTCTAGTCTGATCTCCAATTTGATCCATATGAATAATTGTACCTTTACGTTTTGATAATTTCTCAATTACTATTCCTGAATAATCCATAGGAACATCAACAGTAATTTCTTCAAATGGCTCAAATTTAACACCATCAATTTCTTTAATAATCACTTGTGGTTGTGAAACTTGTAATTCAAATCCTTCACGACGCATATTTTCAATCAAAATAGCAATGTGTAATTCACCGCGTCCATAAACTTTATAATATTCACTAGAAGAAAAATCAATTTTTAATCCAACATTAACTTCTAATTCTTTCTCTAATCTTTCTTTAATTTGTTTAGAAGTAACAAACTTACCTTCACGGCCAGCAAAAGGTGAATTATTAACTAAAAAATTTAAACAAATAGTTGGCTCGTCAATAGAAATTGCTGGCAACATTTCTTGATCTGCGGTATTACAAATTGTATCACCAATATAAATATCAGGTATGCCAGCGATTACAGCAATGTCCCCTGCTTGAACTTCAGTAACTTCTTCGCGTTGTAATCCTTTGAAAGTAAAAATTTTAGTAACTTTACCAGTAGTAATTTTATTATCTGTTTTTTTTATCACCAAAGATTCACCGGATCTAATTCTACCTTCATAAACTCTAATAATAGCTAAACGTCCTAAAAAATCATCGTAAGCTAAATTAAAAGGCTGAGCTCGTAAAGGTAAAGAAATATTATTTTCTGCTGGTTTAACCTTAGCTAAAATTACTTCAAGTAATGGATCAAGATTATGAGAAATATCATCAAGATTAAGTTTAGCTATCCCTTCACGAGCTATAGTATAAACTGTAGTAAAATCTAATTGTTCATCACTGGCTCCTAAATCAAAAAATAATTCATAAACTTCTTCTTGAACTATATCTATTCTAGCGTTTGGTTTATCAATTTTATTAATAACAACAATTGGACGCAAACCTAATTCTAAAGATTTTTTTAAAACAAATCTAGTTTGCGGCATTGGACCTTCTTGAGCATCGACTACTAAAATAACTGAATCAATTGAACGTAAAACACGCTCTACCTCAGAACCAAAATCAGCGTGACCCGGAGTATCAACTATATTAATTTTAGTATTTTTATAAAAAAGAGAACCATTTTTAGAATAAATAGTAATACCCCGTTCTTTTTCTAAAGTATTTTGGTCCATAGAAAAATCTTCTGGAACCATACCTGTTTGTTTAAGTAAAGCATCAGTTAAAGCAGTTTTACCATGATCAACGTGAGCAATAATAGCTATATTTCTAATTTCCATGAATTTAAAATAATTAAAATATTTTAATAAAAATTTTATTTTTTGTCAAAAATTATAATTTAATTAATAAATTAAAAACCGACTATAACTATATTTAGTCGGTCTAAATTAAAAATAATTATTGAGCATCAACTAACTTATTCTTAGAAATTAATTTAGTAATTACCTCATTTCTTTCATTCATGCTTAATGCGTGTAAAACAACAATAATTTTATTATCTTTTTTAAGTACAACATTACGCTGAGCTTCTGTTAAAAATCCAGTTTTTGAAGCTTGTGGTTCAAAATTTAATAAAGAATAATTTCTATTAGTAACATTAATTTTACGCAATAAACCATCTGGTTGTTCTACTGTAAAAGAATAATTACGATAATTAGTGCCCAAATTAATAAAAAAATTATCAAAAGCAACTTTAGCTAATTTAGCAAATTCTTCAGCAGTAGAAATATTATCTGGAGACAATCCTGACATTTCTACAAATTTAGTTTTAGTTAAACCTAAATCGATTGCTTTTTGATTCATTTTAGCAACAAATTGTTCAGTTGTTAGGCCACTATTATCAGCCAAAATTTTGGCTGATTGATTAGAAGAAGCTGTTAAAAGAGCAATCCAAAGGTCTTCTATTCTTACCTTGTCTCCAGCTTTGAGGGGTATTTCACTGGTTGTGCCACAAGCCTGAAGCGTGCAAGGATAAGCAATTTGTTCTGGAGTAATTTCTACTATTTTATCCCAATCTGGATTAGTTTCAACAAAAACTAAAGCTGTCATTAATTTGGTTAAAGAAGCCAATGGTAATACTTGATTACTATTATAACTTTCAAAAAAATCTACGCCATCATAAATTGTATAAGCTAAATTAGAATTAAGCGGATCATAAGTTAATTGTTTGTTATTAAGCGATAAAAGTTTAATAGAATTATCATTAACTTTTACTCCTAATATTTTAGCGGTGCGAATAAAAGATTGAGCGTCATTAATATAATAAGCTAATCCGTCTCCAGGATTTACATAATAAACTTTATCTTTAAATTTTATAAATTTGCCTTTATATTTAGCAACAACTTTTGAATTTGATTTTATTTTAGAATTTTTAGATATTTTATTAAAATCAGAATTAGAAATATCAACAGAAAACAACTCTATTAAAAGCTTAATATCATCTTCATTTCTAATTAGATATCTTTCTTTATTTTGTGGATCAAAATACCACAATTTATTATAATTTTCTTGTTGAATAACAAACCTACCCTGTAAATCTTGTCTCACGGAATTTGAAACGTTTTTTTTAACAACCGCTTCTACAGAAAACGGCATTAAAAATAAAACTATTAAAGCTATTTTACTTAATTTGGTAGATATTTTCTTAAACATTAATTTATTTTTTTATTACAATTGATAACTAGGAGGCATAATATTTGCTTCATCAAGAAAATTAACATCAACGCTTATAATAATATTATCAATGTTTGGTAATTCTTGAAGCCAATTTAATTCTACAACTCTTCTTTCTCCAGCTTTAATAGCAGATAATGGAGCGCGATTTATAGAAACAAGATTGCCTCCACTATATAATTCTACAATAACCCCAGCTTCCCAATAACCATAAGGTGAATCATTTACTACCTCAAATTTTATACGACTAGGATCTTCTTTTTTAGCTGAAGGAAAAAATTCTTGATTTTCTATAATAAAACGGTAATGTGATTGTTTAATATCTTCATATCTAACTATGCGTTTCCATTTTATATTTCTTATTTCTAAACTAGCTTCCGAAGATGGTCCTCCTAAATCCATTAAATATTTTACTTCGCCAGGCAAAATAAAACCTTTTTGAATTACTGAAGAAGTAGAAAATGAACGAAAATTATAATCAAATTCTGCCAACCAAGCAGAATTAGGATTTTTAATTTCAGTTGCCAAATCAAAAGTTCCATCAAAACCAGGAAAAGATAAATTACTCCCTAAATTAATTGCTTTAGGAGCCGCTGATTCAGCGGACCAAGAAGTATCAGCAGGAGAAAAAAGAGATTGTTTAATTTGACTATCTATTCTTTCAAAACTAAATAAGAAAATAAGTAAACCAATAAACACATAAAACCACAGAATAATAGAAATAACTATTAGAAATATAATAGTAATTTTCCTTAACAATAATTTATTAGTAACATACCAATAACTAAATTTTAATTGCTTATCGGTAAGTTGACTGGTTGGTAATTTATTAATTTCTCCCATAAATATATTATAACAAAATCAACAAAAAATAAAAATTATATAACAATCATTTTTAATAAAAAATTTTTACTCTTTAATTCTTTTTCACTTGAACAAATAATAATTTTACAAAGTTCCTTAAAAAGTTCTCTTTGATTTCTAACTTTTAATGTTGGACGATATCCAGAATAAGATAATAATTTAAAAAGATAAAAATTTAATGTTGAAATAATATCAGCAATATTAGTACTTTTATTAAGTTGTCTAAAAAAATCAATAGTTAAAAGAAAAATTACTCGATCTTTAAAATCATAAGTTGTTAAATTATCTAAAGATTCTAAATAAAGATAAGCGGCGGAGATTTTAATAGGAGATTGTTTAATTAGAGAAAAATCATAATTTATCCTAGCTCCAGCAATACGTTTTGTATTATATTTTTCAGCTATCATCATATCAACTAAAGAGAAAAAATCTAAATGAGGCGACATTTTAGAAGTTATTTTTTTAGCCCCTTTAGCTGTAGCTGTTATTTTACCTAAATCACGGGTATAGATAACATATTGACGATCAAAATCGCCACTATGAGATTTTTTAATAATTATACCTTGGGTTAAAAAAGTCACAGATATTAATTTAATCCGTCAAGATAATTCTGCAAAATTAACATAGCCGCTATATCATCATCTTTATTGCTAGATCTAAGTTTTTGAGCTGCTTGAGTAGAAAATCTTTCATCAAAAGCAATAATTTCAATATCAATAAGTTTTTCTTTTAATAAATCAATGAATTTTTCTACTCTGTTTTCTTGAATTAAACTATTTTTATTTTTTTTATTATTATTAAAAGGAATTCCAACAATAATAACTTCTATTCTTTCAGCTTTAACTATGTCTAAAAGATCAGTAAATAATTTTTGCCAATCCTTACCACTAATAATTTTATAAGGTAAAGCTAATTTTGTTTCACTATCAGCAATAGCTAATCCAATTTTAGAATCTCCATAATCAATTCCTAAATACTTCATAATTTACTGAGTTAAAATTTTGTATCCATCTTTAATAACGGCTACTGTATGCTCAAAATGAGCTGATAAAGAACCGTCAACAGTAACTATAGTCCAGCCATCATCTAATGTTTTGACTGGCCAATCACCAATATTAACCATCGGTTCTAAAGCTAAAACCATACCTTCTTCAAGAATAATATCACGTACACCGGGACTCGGCCATTGATTTGGTACTTGAGGATCTTCATGAGCAGCAAAACCAACTCCATGACCACAAAGCTGTTTAACTCCAGAAAAACCATTTCTCACAACTACAGAATTAATTGCTTTAGCAATATCAGATAATTTTCTGCCAGGCTTTATTTTTTTTATACCTGACATTAATGCTTGTTTAGTAACTTTTAATAATTTTTTTGCCTCAAGAGAAATTTTGCCAATACCTACGCTTATCGCCATATCAGTATAAAGTCCTTTATATTTCAAACCACAATCAAAACCAACTATGTCTCCTTCTTTTAATACTCGAGAGTCATTAGGTATACCATGAACTACTTCATCATTAATAGAAACACACAAAGCAGCCGGATAAACATGCTCTGCCCAAGCTGCTTGATAACCTTTAAAACTGGGTATACCGCCAAATTCTCCTATTAATTTTTCAGCTAAAAAATTTAGTTCTCCGGTAGTTATACCTGGTTTAGCATTATTTACAATTTCCGATAAAACTTTAGATAATATTTTACCGCCTTCAGCTAAAATAGCTATTTGTTCTTTATTTTTAAATTTAATCATAACAAATAAATAATATCAAAAATAATAATTTGTCGCAAATTAAAAACTAACAAACCTCGACTTTATTAATTCGAGGTTTGTTTTTAAATAAATTATTATTTCCAACCAATTTTACTGCGTAAATCATCAACCATTTGTCTTACAATTTGATAATAAACTTCTTCAATATGTCTTGTTCCATCAATTTCTTTAAGAATTCCTTTATCTTTAAAATATTTAATTATATTATCGGTTTCAAGATGATAAATTTTTAATCTTGATTGCACTGTTTCTGGTTTATCATCATCACGTTGAAACAAAGTTTCACCACAAATATCACAAATAGTTAAGTCTTTAGGCGGAGAATATTTCAAATGCCAAGTATGACCATTTTTACAAACTCTTCTTCCACTCATACGTTCAATAATAATTTCATCAGTAACATTAATTAAAAACACATAATCAATATCAGCAATTGAATCTAAAAATTGTGCTTGTTCTAAAGTTCGAGGAAAACCATCCATAGCATAACCAAATTTACAATCTTCTTGTTTAATCCTTTCTGCCACTAATTTATTAACCAATTCAGTAGGTACTAATTTGCCGCTATCCATATAATCTCTAACTTCAGCTGACATAGGATGATTAGTATCTGATTTAATATTATGAAGTATTACTCCAGTAGAAATATGAGGAATATTAAAAGTTTTAGCTATTAATTCTGTTTGTGTTCCCTTACCAGAAACAGGTGGTCCTAATATAATTAATTCAAAAGGTTTTTCATTTCTAAACATAATTTTAAATTTTAATTTTATTTATATATTTTAGATTATTTTTTTCAATATTAAAAGGAGCGTTTTAGCGCTCCTTTTATTTATAATAAATTAAATTTCATCATAATCTCTCATAGCTAATTGAGCATTGATTTGATTAACTGTTTCAATAACCACCGAAACTACGATTAATAAAGAAGTTCCACCAATAGCTAAAGATCGAGTTCCAGTAAGTTGAGCTGTAATTAAAGGAAGAATAGCAATAATACCTAAAAATAAAGCTCCTGGCAAAACTATACGTACCACAATCTCCTGTAAATAATCAGCAGTTGATTTTCCTGGTCTAATTCCAGGAATAAAACCACCTTGTTTTTGTAAATTTTCAGCAATTTGGTCAGGATGAAAAATTACTGCAGTATAAAAATAAGTAAAAGCTACTACTAACAAAAAATAAGAAATTCCATAAAACAATTGATTAGCAAAAACACGAATAATCCACTGAGCTCCAGAAGCAATCCAAGGAGTTGAAGCCTTAACAAAAAGTTGAGCTATTGTTGGTGGTATTAGAATAATAGAAATAGCAAAAATTATAGGAATAACTCCAGCTTGATTAACTCTAATTGGTAAGTGTGAAGAAGTTCCTCCAATCATACGACTACCACGTATTTGTCTAGCATAAGAAACAGGTATATTACGTTGACCTTCAGTTATAAAAACTACCAGAGCTATAGTCGCAACAGCAATTACTCCAAAAATTAACATATTAATAATATCGGATTGATTATAAGTTGAGATAGTTTTACCAATTGTTGATGGTAATCTAGAAACAATTCCAGCAAAAATTAACAAAGAAATACCATTACCAATTTTTTTCTCAGAAATTAATTCTCCAATCCACATCATAAAAATAGTACCAGCAGTAATGCTTACTAAAGCAATTATTAAATGCCACTGAGTAAATCCAATAAAAAGAGAATTTGAACCTGGAGACTGTCTTAACAAAGTAATCATACTAAGAGCTTGAATAAAAGCCAAAGGAACTGTTAACCATCTAGTCCACATATTTATTTTATTACGACCATACTCGCCTTCTTTAGACAATTCTTCTAATGAAGGAATAACCATGGTAAGTAATTGAAAAATAATTGAAGCAGTAATATAAGGAGCAACTCCTAACATAACCACAGAAAAATTTTCCATGCCACCGCCAGAAAAAATATTCATCAAACCAAGAATTTGATTACTAGCAAAAAATTTCTTTAATCCTATCACATCTACTCCCGGTAAAGGAATATGAGAAGCTATTCTAGCAATAGCTAACATTAACAAAACAAATAATATATTATTTCTTAAGTCTTTCAATTTCCAAATTTGAAAAAATTTTTCAAACATACTTTTAAAATCAAAGACTAAAAAGTCTTTTTAAAAAAATTATTTAATTTCTGCTTTACCGCCAGCTGATTCAATGGCAGATTTAGCACTAGCAGAAAATTTATCGGCGAAAACTGTAAGTTTTTTAGTAAGCTTTCCAGAACCTAATATTTTATATTTTTTATTTCTTTTTTCAATTAATTTCTTTTGTACTAATTTTTTATAATCAACTATTTCTCCATCATTAAAATATTTCTCTAATAAAGAGATATTAATTGCATAAAGTTTAGGATGAATAGATTTGAAACCACGTACTTTAGGAGTTGATAAAAGCATTTGGCGTAAACCTAAAACCTTTAAACCAGAAACACCGCTTCTAGAACGTTGACCCTTCATACCACGACCCGAATAAGTGCCGCGTTTTCCTCCACGACCAACTTCTTTGCGTTTTTTAGTTGCTCCTTTTGCTGGAGCAATATTTGATAAATTAACAGACATATTTATATCTAATATCTAAATATTAAATAATCTTTATTTTTCTTTTTTATTTTCTTTAATAGCTACTTTTTCTTTTTTTTCTTCATTTTTTAATTCTTTTTTAGAAAACTTTGATTTCTTTAAAGAAGATAAAGCTTTAAGAGTTGCTTTAATATTATTAATTTTATTATTAGTACCAAATATTTTAGAAACAATATTTTCAATTCCAGCTAATTCTAAAACTACACGAACTGCTCCTCCAGAAATAATACCTGTACCAACTGGGGCTGGTTTCAAAAGAATTCTAGCTGAACCAAATTTAGCTTTAACTTCATGAGTAATAGTGCCTTCGCGTAATCCAACTTTAATTAGATTTTTCTCAGCTCGCTTAACCGCTTTTTGTACAGCCATTGGCACATCTTTAGCTTTAGCTACTCCCAAACCAACTCGCCCTTTATGATCACCCACTACTACACAAGCTCGAAAACTTAAACGTTTGCCTCCAGCCATAACACGTGTTACTCTGGAAACTTCGACTATATTTTGTTCAAATTCAGGTTGCTCTCTTTTAGGAGCGCCTTTAAAATTTCTTTTTTTATCTTTGGCAGTCATATTCTAAATTATATTAAATCTTTAATCCTGCTTCTCTAGCGCCTTCAGCTAAAGCTTTTACTCGACCATGATAACGAAAAGCTCCTCGATCAAAAACGGCTTCAAAAATACCTTTATTTTTAGCTTTTGTAGCAATTAATTTTCCTACCTCAAAAGCCTGCTCAATTTTATTTTTTCCAGCTTTAATTTCAGAATCTTTAGCGCTAACTAAAGTTATTCCTTTTTCATCATTAATTAATTGAGCATAGATATGAGAAATACTACGATAAACAGAAAGTCTCGGTCTTTTTTCTGTACCACTTATTTTAGCTCTAACACGATTATGACGTCTTTCTTTCTTTTGTTTTTTCTGTTTTTCTTTATTCATAACATTTCAATTATTTACCTTTAACTGCGGCTTTTCCTGCTTTTCTTATAAATTGTTCTCCCACATATTTAATACCTTTACCTTTATAAGGTTCAACCTTCTTTATTTTTCTAATTTGCGCAGCAGTTTCGCCAACTAATTGTTTATCTATACCTGAAACTGTAATTACATTTCCATCAACTGTAATTTCAATATTTTGGGGAATAGTAAATTCAACTGGATGAGAAAAACCTACATTAAGAATTAATTTTTTTCCTGAGATACTAGCTTTCATTCCAACACCATTAATTTCTAATTTTTTAACAAATCCATTAGTAACTCCAATTATCATATTTTTAATCAAACTTCCAAAAAGTCCCCATAAAGCTTTTTGTAAACGATCAGATTCATTTTGAATTTTTATTATAATCGAATTCTCTATTTTTTCAATTTTAACCAAAGGATGTATGACTTGAGTCAATACTCCTTTAGGTCCTTTTACTTCAATTATTCCATTTTCTATTTTTACCTCGACCCCGCTAGGGATAACGATGGGATTTTTTCCTATTCTGGACATATTTTATAAAATCTTTATCTAAATATTTTAATAAATTTCACAAATAACTTCTCCTCCTAAACCAGCTTTTTTAGCCTGTTTATTAGTCATAATTCCTGCAGAGGTAGAAATAATAGCAATACCATAATTATTGACTACCACAGGTAATTTTTCTTTAGTTACATAAACACGGCGACCTGGTTTGGAAATTTTTCTAATACCATTAATAACTGAATTTCCATCTTCATATTTTAAAATTAAATTTAAACCGCCAAATTTATGCTCATTATCTTTTTTAATTTCTTCAAAATCAGAAATAAAACCTTCTCGCTTAAGTATTTTAGCGATTTCTAATTTTATTTTTGAAAAAGGAATAAAAACCTCTGCCTTTTTAACTTTGGCAGCGTTTCTAATTCTAGTAAGCATGTCTGCTATTGGGTCTGTCATATACTAATTTGTTTAACTTCCTTAATTCTTAATTACTAACTACCAAGAAGACTTAGAAATTCCCGGAATTTGACCACTAGTTGCTAATTCACGGAAACAAATTCGACACAATTTAAAATCTCTTATGTAACCATGTCTTCTACCGCAACGCCAACAACGGTTTACTTTTCTAGTGGAAAACTTAGGAGTTTTCTTGGATTTAGCAATTTGTGCTTCTGTAGCCATATTATCTTATCTCTTTATATATAATTATTTCTTTTGTAATTTTTTTTGAAAAGGAAAACCTAATAAACTGAATAAAACCAATCCTTTTTCTCTAGCTTTTGCATTAGTAGTAATAATTACTTGCAAACCATGAATCCGATCGATTTCATCAGGTTTAATTTCTGGAAAAACAATATGTTCCTTAAATCCAATAGTTAAATTTCCTTGTTTATCAACACTTTTTTCAGGAATACCACGAAAATCACGTATTCTAGGCAAGGATATATTAACTAATTTATCTAAAAAATCATACATTCTATCGCCACGAATAGTAACAGCAACTCCTACTACCATATTCTCTTTAACCTTGAAAGCAGAAATAGCTTTTTTAGCTTTAGTACGGATTGGTTTTTGTCCACTAATTCTTTCCAAAGTACTCTCAACATTTTCCAATAAATTGCTATCAGTATTACGAGAATTAATACCAACATTAATAACTACCTTCTCAATTTTAGGAACTGCCATAACATTTTTAATTCCCAGTTCCTCTTTTAATTTAGGTATGACTTCTTCTTTATATTTTTTATAAAATCTGGATTTCATATTTTTTTATCTAGACAATTTCTTTACATTTAGAACAAATACGATATTTTTTATTTGCTTCAATTTTATATCTAACTCTAACCCCTTTACCGCATTTAGGACAAATTAAAGCTACTTTAGAAACAGGGACAGCAGTAGGAAATTGAATTCTTTGCCCCTTCTCTTCTTGTTTTCTAGCACGTTGATGTTTAATAGCTAAATTTAAACCTTCAACAACAACCTTTAATTCTTTAGTAAAAACTTGTAAAACTTTTCCTGTTTTACCCTTATCTTTACCAGAAAGCATTATTACTTTGTCTCCACTCTTAATTTTCATATTATTTAAACTTTTTGATTATTATAATACTTCCGGAGCTAAAGAAATAATTTTTTGATAACCTAAATTTCTTAATTCTCTAGCTACTGGTCCAAAAATACGAGTGCCTCTCATTTCTTTTTTAGCATCAATTAAAACTACAGCATTATCATCAAATCGAATATAAGATCCATCAGGTCGCCTAATTTCTTTTTTAGTTCTAACAACTACACCATGAACAATATCGCCTTTTTTAACACTTGAATGGGGCACAGCTTCTTTTACTGACATAGATACAATATCTCCAATTCTTGCATAGCGCTTACGGTAACCTCCCCAAACTCTAAATACTGCCAATCTTTTGGCTCCTGTGTTATCTGCTGATTTTACTATTGATCTTAATTGAATCATATTTTTAATTTATAAAATTGTAAAGATAAATTATTTATAAATAACTCTCCACCTCTTATCTTTACTTAGGGGTCGACACTCAACAAACTCTACTATATCACCAATTTTAAATTGACCTTTTTCATCATGAACTTTATATTTACGACTAATACGATATCTTTTTTGATATTTAGGATGCATTCTAAAACGATCTACTCTAACCACTATAGTTTTAGACATTTTATCTGAAACCACTTCACCCTTAAACTTTCTGAGATTTTTTTTCTTTATTTCTGCCATATTTTTAATTTATCAATCTGTTAGACAATATAATTATTTATTTTTTTCTCTTAAAACTGTCATTATTCTAGCAATATCTTTTTTAGTAAAACGTAATTCTCTAATATTTTTAAGTTGACCTTGTTTAGATTTAAATTTTAAATCATCTAACTTTTTGCGAGTATCTTTAAGCAATTGTTTCAATTCTTCTAATTCTTTTAATCTTAATTCTTTTATCTGCATATCTTTAAAATTATTGCTTTATTACTACTTGAGTTTTAATAGGAAGTTTATAACCAGCTAAAGTAAGAGCTTCTTTAGCCTGTGCTTCAGCAATTCCATCAATTTCAAAAATAATTTTACCAGCTCTAATAGCAGCCACATATGATTCCGGAACTCCTTTACCTCCACCCATAGTAGTTTGACTACCTTTCGTAGTTATAGGGTTATATGGAAAAATTCTAATCCAAACTTTACCACCTTTTTTTACAAATTTAGCAATAACACGTCTCGCTGATTCTAATTGTTGAGCAGTAATCCAGCCAGAAGTCATAGCTTTAAGTCCAAAACTCCCAAAAGCCACATAATCTCCACTGGTAGCTTTACCTTTATTTCTAACATCTGGGCGATGCTGTTTTCTTCTTTTTAACTTTTTAGGCATCAACATATATTTAAAAATCAAATATCAAATTTATTGTTTATTTTCTTTAGCAAAAATTTCTCCTTTATAAAGCCAAACTTTAATACCAATAGTTCCATAAATAGTATTAGCTACGCCTCTAGCATAATCAATATCGGCACGTAAAGTATGCAATGGAACTTTTCCTGATAAAAATAATTCTCTTCTAGCGATTTCTGCTCCATCTAAACGTCCCGAAACAATAATTTTAACACCTTTAGCTCCTGCTTTTTCAGCTCTGCCAATTGCTTGTTTAACACAACGACGAAAAGGAATTCTTTTTTCAATATCAGAAGCAATTGATTGCAAAATTATTGAGGCATCTAAATTAGGGTTAGTTAATTCTATAATATTAATATTAATATTTTTAATTCCTTTTTTGCGACTAAAAGAATCTTTAAGAAATTTATTATGAATCTCTTTTTTTAAGTCCTCAGCTCCAGAACCACCGCGTCCAATAATAATTCCTGGTCGAGATGTATGAATATTAATATTAATTCCACCAGCTGATCTTTCAATATCAATCTTAGAAATTCCCATGTTTTTAAATTTCTTAAAGATAAACTTTCTAATTGATACGTCTTGTTTCAGATATTCAGGAAAATCCTGTCCAGCATACCATTTAGAATCCCAAGTTTTATTAACCTTTAATCTGAATACTTTGGCGTTTACTTTCTGACCCATATATTATTATTCTTACTTACTTCCTGTTTTTCTATTTAAAATCTTACTAGCAAAACCTTTAGTTGAAACTGCTGTTGATTTTTTATTTTCTTTCTTAACAGAACTTTTATCAGAAGAAATATCTTGTAATTCATCAAATTCAGTCGAACCAACTTTAATTAAATCACTTTTATCATCAGTTTTAGTCTTTTTAATAAGTTTACCACTTTCAACTATTTCAGATAAAGTTAAAATTACATGAGAAGTTCTTTTTCTAATCGGAGTAGCCCTACCATGAGCCCGTGGCATCCAACGTTTTAAAGTTGTTCCACCATTAACAATTACTGATTTTACTAATAAATTAGATTTATCAGCTCCAAAATTTTCTACGGCATTAGCAACGGCTGAATCAAGTAATTTAATTAATACTTTAGAAGCTATTCTTTTATTGAATTCTAATTGAGTTCTTGCTTGATCCACGGTTAAACCTTTAATCAAACCTGATACTAGGCGGATCTTTCTAGGACTCATTCTAATATTTTTTCCCTTAGCTCTAATTTCCATATTTATAAAAATTAACTAGATTTATTTTTTATTAGCTTGATCAATAGCTTTTTGCATTTTACCTCCATGCTTAATAAATTTTCTTGTAGGAGCAAACTCTCCTAATTTATGGCCGACCATATTTTCAACTATAAAAACTGGTATATGCTCTTTTCCATTATGAACACCAAAAGTTAAACCAACCATTTCTGGAGTAATTGTAGAATTTCTAGACCAAGTTTTTATAACAATTTTATCGCCCTTTTTAACTTTAGAAATTTTCTTTAAAAGTTTTGGATCGACATAAGGGCCTTTTTTTAAACTTCTTGCCATATATAATTATTCAACTTATTTCTTTTTCTTTCGAGAAGGTCGGCGTTGTAATATTAAATGATTACTTTTAGCCTTTTTCTTTCTAGTCTTAACACCTAAAGCTGGTTTACCCCAAGGAGTTTTAGGATGTTTCATACCAATAGGATTAACACCTTCTCCACCTCCGTGAGGATGATCAACTGGATTCATAGCTTTACCTCTAACTGATGGACGAATTCCACGATGACGCATTCTTCCAGCTTTACCCCAACGAATATTTTTAAAATCAGAATTACTAGTTTGTCCGATTGTAGCAAGACATTTGTTAGAAATCAATCTAATTTCTCCTGAAGGCATTTTAACTTGAGCATAATCCTTATCAAAACCCATTAAAACAATTCCTGTACCGGCGCTTCTTGCTAATTGTCCACCATGTCCCGGAGTTAATTCAATGTTATAAATATTCATGCCTGCAGGAATATGTTCTAAAGGCATACAATTACCAGTTTTATAATCAACTTTAGATAAAGAACTAATTACTTTATCTCCCACTTTTTGTCCTTCAGCAGCTATAATATATCTTTTTTCGCCATCAGCATAATTAAGTAAAGCAATTCTAGCATTACGATTAGGATCATATTCAATAGAAGCAACAGTTGCTGGTATATCAAATTTATCTCTCTTAAAATCAATAATTCTAATTTTTTTTCTAGATCCACCACCTTGATGTCTTACAGAAATTTTACCTTGATTATTTCTACCAGCCATTCTTTTAACAGAAACAACTAACTTTTTTTCAGGTTTATTAATATTAATATCATCAGAAAGCAAAACTGAAGTTTGTCTTCTTGATGGGGTAGTTGGTTTGTAAATCTTAATCGGCATATATTAATTCTTATCCTGTTTATTTAACTCCTTCATAAACATTTATAGATTTTCCTTTAGGTAAAAAAACAATTGCTTTTTTCCAATCTTTAGTCTTTCCCCAATTACGTCCATATCTTTTATATTTACCATAATAGTTAGAAATATTGACTTTCTCTGGAACGACACCATAACGTGTAATAAAAGCTTTGATTATTTCAGTTTTATTAGCTGAAGGTTCAACTATAAAAGTATATTTACTTAATTGCTCCATTGCTGAAGATTTTTCAGTAACTAAAGGGGCAATCAAAACTCCAGCAACATCAAAAGTTTTTATTTCTGATGTTTTAGAAACTTTTTTTGATGACTTATCTGAAACAATGTTTTTTCTATCTTCTTTAGCTGACTCTTCTTCAGTCTTTAATTCTTCTTTTTTTCTATTAAAAATTCCCATATATCCTATTTTTTATTTTCTTTCTTTTCTCTAACTTTTATAAAATGTTTCTCAATAGCTAAAGTTGCTTTTTCAGAAAGAAGTACAGTATCATATTTTAATAAATCAACGCAATTAATACTATTATAACCAATAGTTGTAATATTCTTTAAATTCTTAGAAGCTTTGATTAAAGAATTATTTTTAGCCTCTGTTATTAATAAAAACTTTTTGCTATTTTTTAATGATTCTATTTTTGATTTAATTGATTTAATCCAAGAATTCAAATCTTTAGTTTTACCGCTCTCAAAAGAAATAACATCAAAAATAGTTAATGCCTTACTAGCAACTTTATCAGAAAGACACATTGCTAAAGCTAATTGCTTTTGCTTCTTATTGACTTTAAGAGAAAAATTACGATCCTTCCTTGGTCCAAAAGTAATACCACCACCAATCCAAATAGGAGACCTTATTGAACCATGACGAGCTCTACCTGTTCCTTTTTGTCTCCATGGCTTTTTTCCTCCACCACGAACTTCGGCTCTAGTTTTAGTATGAGCTAAAACTTGACGAGAATTAGCTTCCTGAGCTACTACTACCTGATGAATAACTTCTGGCTTAACTACAACACCAAATAAACGCTTAGATAATTCAATATCTTTAACTTGTTCTCCGTTAATATTGTATACTGGTAACTTCATATAATTTATTCAGATTTTACTTCTTCAGTAGAAGCTTCAAGATTAGAGGCTTCATTAGATTTAGTTATTTCATTTATTGCTTCTTTATTATTTTTATCAACTAGCTCATTATTAACTAAATTTTCAACTGAATTTAAAGGCTGTTTTAATTCCATTAAACCATCACCGCAAATATAAACTAAACTATTTCTAGCTCCTGGAATAGCACCCTTGATATATAAAATATTATTAATTTCATCAATAGAAACAATTTTTAATCCTCTAATAGTAACTTTTTCATTACCCATACGACCAGCCATTCTTCTACCCTTAAAAACTCTCTGGACTCCACCAGCTCCAATAGAACCAGGCATTCTTAATTGATCCTTGTGTCCATGAGTTTTAGGAGATCCATGAAAACCATGGCGTTTTACTACACCTTGAAAACCTTTACCTTTAGATGTTCCTGAAACTTTAACTTCATCTCCTTCATTAAAAATAGCAACAGTTATAATATCGCCTCTCTTAAGAATTTCTGTATCTTCTTTTTTTACTCTAAACTCCTTAATTGCTTTAACTGGAGGTAATCCCTTCAAATGCCCTAAAAAGGATTTACCATTTTTCTTAGCTGTTCCAAAACCAACCTGAATTGCATTATAACCATCTTTTGATGACTCTGATTTAATTTGAGTAATTACATTAGGCATAGCTAAAACAGCAGTAACTGGTATTACGGTACCGTCTTCTTTATAAATTTGAGTCATTTCTATTTTTTTACCTACAATGAATTTCATATTTATCTTTTCTTTATTACTTTCGTCGGTGGCCGAATAATTATAAATGGATTAAAACAAAAAATCCGGTTCAAACACAGAACCAGACAAAATCTTAAACCCAAAATAACTCCTTATTATGAGTTATTATACAATTCAATTAACTCTTATTGTCTAAATTCTTTTAGTTTGAATTATCCTTAGGTCTCGTTCCGACGATGGAGGTTTTCCCTATAATGCTTCTAAATAACACGGGATCTTTCTCCATTTTCTTTACGGCCTTTAATTATTACATTTTAATTTCAATGTTAACACCAGCTGGTAAGTTTAAACCCATTAAAGCATCAACTACTTGTGCATTAGGATCAATAATATCAATGAGTCTTTTATGAGTTCTCATCTCAAATTGATCTCTAGAATTTTTATGTACGAAAGTAGATTTGTTGATAGTGTACTTTCTTTTTTCAGTTGGAAGTGGCACTGGACCAACAACTCTAACACCAAAACGATTGCAACTCTCAATAATTTTTTTAGCAGAGTTGTCAATGATCTTGTGGTCGTAAGCTTTTAATTTAATTCTGATTCTTTGATGGGCTTTACCCTCAGCTACCGTTTTACTCGTCATGTTAATTATTGATTAATAGCGAAATTAGATTTTAATTTATTTCGCATTGACGGAGGCGAGTTGTCTCACCTCCGCTATGCGAAATAAATTATATTTTTTATTTTATAATTTTAGTTACTACTCCAGCGCCAACAGTATGGCCACCTTCACGAATAGCAAATTTCATTTTTTCTTCCATAGCAACCATTTTACCTAATTTAACTTTCAAATTAACAGTATCTCCCGGCATAACCATTTCAACCCCTTCTGGTAAATCAATTTCTCCAGTAACATCGGTGGTTCTAATATAAAATTGAGGTTTATATCCTTTAAAGAATGGCTTATGTCTACCACCTTCATCTTTAGATAAGACGTAAACTTCAGCTTCGAATTCGCTATGAGGAGTAATTGAACCCGGTTTAGCTAAAACTTGACCACGTTCAACTTCTTCTTTTTTAATACCACGAAGCAATAACCCAGCATTATCTCCAGCGCGTCCTTCATCTAAAGATTTATTAAACATTTCAATTCCAGTAACAACAGTCTTTTTTGTTTCAGTTAAACCTACAATTTCGACTTCTTCATTTAATTTAATAATGCCACGTTCAATCCTTCCGGTTACTACTGTACCACGACCTTCAATTGAAAAAACATCTTCAATAGGCATTAAAAATGGTTGGTCAATAGCACGTTGAGGTTCAGGAATATAAGAATCTAAAGCATTAATAAGTTCCATAATACAATCTCCATCGGGTCCGGTTGGGTTTTCTAAAGCTTTCAAAGCTGAACCTTTTATTATAGGAGTAGTATCTCCTGGAAATTCGTATTTATTAAGTAATTCTCTAATTTCTGTTTCAACTAAATCAATCATTTCTGGATCGGCTTGATCAACTTTATTAATAAAAACAATAATATAAGGAACACCTACTTGCCTAGCTAATAAAATATGTTCTCTAGTTTGAGGCATAGGTCCATCGGTCGCGGCTACAACCAAAATAGCACCATCCATCTGAGCAGCACCAGTAATCATGTTTTTAATGTAATCAGCATGTCCCGGACAATCAACGTGTGCATAATGTCTTTTTTCTGATTCATACTCAACGTGAGCTGTAGCAATAGTAATACCACGAGCTTTTTCTTCAGGAGCAGCATCGATTTGATCGACACTTTTGTTTTGAGCAGTAAATCCTCTATTACTCAAAACATTCAATATAGCGGCAGTCAAAGTAGTTTTTCCATGATCAACGTGACCAATAGTACCTACATTGACATGCGGCTTATTGCGTTGGAATTGTTCTGCCATGTTGGTAAATTCCTCTTTATTAAGACCCCCGACAACGGGTTTTAGCCAGGTCTTAAATTTGTTATTTATTATTAATTAATTGTAAGTTAAATTATTATAACAAAATTAATATTTTTTTCAAGTATTTACACTTTATCCACAAACAATTCAATTTTCTACTGGTTCAAAATAATATCTTTCTTCATCAACTGAATCTCCAAAATTAAAATTATTTTCTCTAAATTTAGATAAATAATCTTTATTAGTAATTTCTTCAATATCTTTAGTAAAGTCGTACTGATCAATTGATATTTCTTTAGATTGTTGATTATCTTTCCAAATTGCGATATCACGGTTTATTTTATCTAAAAGTTCAGCTTCTGTCAACCCCTGAACACCAGATTTGCCTAAAACTAAACTTTCATAATCTCCAATTGACATCAAAATAAAACCCGGATCACCGTTTTCATCTAAAATTATTACTTTATCTCCTGTTTTTTTAATTAAATTTATAATTTTTTGTAAATTAGCCATAATTTTAGACTATTTTTAGTATTTCATTGTTTTTTATAATTTAAAAATAATGAAAAAAATATTTAAATTTAAAAATTTAAAAGCTTTATAAATAATAACGCTTAAAAATTAATTTGTAAAGAAATAATTTAATAAAATTATTTCTGATTTATAATATGTTTTGTGTTTATAATAATTAAAAATCCGCTAAATGCGGATTTTTAATTATCTTTTCTCTTCTTTTCCTTTACGACCCTCTATAATCTTCATTTCAACATTTTTAGGCACCTCACTATATCTTAAAAATTCCATATTATAAGAAGCACGTCCTTGAGTCATAGAACGCATTACTGTGGCGTAACCAAACATTTCAGCTAATGGAACTTGAGCATTAATCACTTTAACTGCAGCGGCACCAAATCCTCTATCTTCCATAGAATTAATAATTGCTCGACGAGAATTTAAGTCTCCAATAATATCACCCATAAATTGCTCTGGAGTAACTACCTCTACTTTCATGATTGGTTCTAAAATTACTGGATTAGCTTTTTTAGCAGCTTCTTGGAAAGCTAATGAAGCAGCGATCTTAAAAGCGGCTTCTGAAGAATCAACTTCATGATATGAACCATCATAAACAGTTACTTTTACATCAATTAATTTATAACCAGCTAAAACACCTCGATCCATAGCTTCACGAGCACCTTTTTCAATTGGCTTAATGTATTCCTTCGGAATAACACCTCCTTTAATTTCATCAACAAATTCAAATCCTTTATTAGCTTCTGAAGGTTCAACACGTAACCAACAATGACCATATTGACCGCGTCCACCGGATTGACGAATATATTTTCCTTCTGCTTCAGCTTTACTTTTAATAGTTTCACGATAAGCAACTTGTGGCTGACCAATATTAGCTTCAACTTTAAATTCACGACGCATACGGTCAACAATTATATCTAAATGAAGTTCACCCATACCAGAGATAATAGTTTGTCCAGTTTCTTCATCAGTACGAACACGAAAAGTAGGATCTTCCTCAGCTAATTTAGATAAAGCTAAAGCCATTTTTTCTTGGTCAGCTTTAGTTTTTGGTTCAACGGCAATATCAATAACTGGATCCGGAAAAGTAATACGCTCTAAATGAATAGGAAAAGATGGGTCAGATAAAGTATCACCTGTAGTAATATCTTTAATACCAACGATAGCAGCAATTTCTCCAGCGTACACTTCATCAATTTCTTCGCGAGAATTAGAATGCATTCTTAAAATACGTCCAACTCTTTCTTTATTGCCGGTAGAATTATTAATGATATAAGAGCCAGATTTTAATACGCCTGAATAAACTCTATAAAAAACTAATTTTCCCACAAAAGGATCTGTAGCTATTTTAAAAGCTAAACCAGCTAAAGGAGCATTATCATCAACCTTAAGCTCAATTTTTTTATTTTCATCATTAACATCAGAACCTACAGGAGGAGCAATATCAATAGGTGATGGTAAATATTCAGCAACAGCATTAAGCATGAATTGAATGCCTTTATTTTTTAAAGCACTACCACATAAAATAGGAACTATTTTGTTAGCAATAACCGCTTTACGCAATGCTTTCTTTAAATCAATAACTGATATTTCCTCACCAGCTAAATATTTCTCCATCAAAGCTTCGTCAGTTTCAACAATTGCCTCAACTAATTTAGCACGATATTCTTTAGCTTTTTCTATTTCATCAGTAGGAATTTCTGTTTCTTCAAATTTAGTTCCTAAATCATCTTTATAAATTACTGCTTTCATTGTAAATAAATCAATGATTCCAGAAAAAGTTTCAGCAGCACCAATTGGTAATTGAATGGGGTGAGCATTAGGAGTTAAACGAGTATGAATTGATTTCAAATCATTAAAAAAATCAGCTCCCATGCGATCCATTTTATTAACAAAACCTAATTTAGGAACATGGTATTTTTCTGATTGTCTCCACACAGTTTCTGATTGAGGTTCAACGCCAGCAACTCCATCAAATACAATAACACCTCCATCAAGTACACGTAAAGAACGTTCAACTTCGGCAGTAAAATCAACGTGTCCTGGAGTATCAATTAAATTAATTTGAATTTCATTTCCTCCTAACCAATCAGCATTAGGCCAATAACAAGTTGTAGCGGCTGAAGTAATGGTGATACCACGTTCACGTTCTTGTTCCATCCAATCCATAGTGGCTTCACCTTCGTGTACTTCTCCAATTTTATGTTTTTTTCCAGTGTAAAAAAGTATACGTTCAGATACGGTAGTTTTGCCAGCATCAATATGGGCAATAATACCAATATTTCTAATACGTTCTAAGGGTGTCTTACGGGGCATAGATTATATTTTGAATTTAATAATTTAATATTTAATTAAAAATTTATATTATCTAGAAAAATGAGCAAAAGCTCTGTTGGCTTCAGCCATTTTATAAGTATCCTGTTTTTTCTTAATAGCGGCTCCTTCATTATTATAAGCAGCAATAATTTCATCAGCTAATTTTTCAGCCATACTTTTTCCTTTTTTAGCTTTAGCCGCCTCTATTATCCAACGACAACCAAGGGAAAAGCTACGTTCCGGTCTAACTGCCATTGGAACTTGATAATTAGCTCCACCTATACGGCGACCCTTAATCTCAACACTAGGAGAAACATTTCTAATAGCAGTATCAAAAATCCCTAAAGCATCTCCTTTGGTTTTATCAGAAATTATATCTAATGCTTCATAAACAATACGTTTAGCAACTGTTTTTTTGCCGCGTCTCATTATATAATTGATAAATTTAGCAATATCTTGATTATTAAATTTATCATCAGGTTTAATAATTCTTTTAGGGGCTCTTTTACCTCGCATATCTATTATCTTTATTATTTAGTGGCTTTCTTTTCTTTCTTAGCTCCATACAAGCTACGACCACGCTTGCGATTAGCAACTCCAGCAGCATCATAAACTCCACGGACAATATGATAACGTACACCAGGAAGATCTTTAACTCTACCACCGCGAATCATGACAATAGAATGTTCTTGTAAATTATGACCAATTCCAGGAATATAAGCGGTTACTTCTTGTCCATTAGATAAACGAACACGAGCTATTTTTCTTAAAGCTGAATTAGGTTTTTTAGGGGTAGTAGTTCTTACTTGAGTACAAACACCACGTTTAAAGGGATTACCCTTTTTCATAATTTTGCGTTTTCTATGCAAACTATCTAAAGTAATTTGCATATCTGGAGTTTTTGATTTTTTTGATTTAGACTTTCTACCTTTTTTTAAAAGTTGATTAATTGTTGGCATAATTTATTATTTTTTTCCATTTAAACTCTAACAAGACAAAAAAACGAATTCGTCTTCAAGTTAGAGAATTCCGACGTTCACAGAAATTCTCAAGTTCAAAGACGAAAAAATCCCAAAACCGGAAATGGGACCTTCGGATTATTTGTCTAAAATTAAATAATTTTTAACGCCAATAGTCAGCATCTATTGACGATAAATATTTTAACCTATTTTTATTTAAAAGTCAATTTATTAATACAATAGATTACTAATTAAATCAACCATTAGACTAAATAAATAACTAAATATACCTATTCCAGTGATTGAATCAAAAATTATTAACATTAATAAAATCAACGGCCCATTTATAGAAAATTTATTTTTAAATTCAGCAAAACGAGAATCAGGTAATAAACTAAATAAAACTTTAGAACCATCAAGTGGTGGAATAGGAATTAAATTAAAAATAAATAAAGAAATATTAATTAAAACCATCATAAACAAAAAATTAGAAAGCAAATTATTGATTCCTAAAATTGGATATAAAAACTTAAATAATAAAGCAAAAACAAAAACACAAACTAAATTAGATAAAGGACCAGCCAAAGATACTAAAGCTATTCCAGAACGTGGTTGACGTAAATTATAAGGATTAATAGAAACTGGCTTAGCCCAACCAAAACCAGCAAACAATAACATAAAAAATCCTAAAGGATCAATATGAACTAATGGATTAAAAGAAATTCTTCCATCTTCTTTAGCAGTGTGATCACCTAAAAAATAAGCTGATAAAGCATGAGAAAATTCATGGATTGTCAAAGCAACGATTATAGCAACTACCCAAGCTATAAAAAATAATGGTTCAGTAAAAAGCCAATTTATTGGCATATTATTTAAATCTTAATAATTATTAAAATTATTTTATCATAATTGACTTTTTTTAACAATTATGCTAATATTTCAAATAGTTTTAATATAATTTAATTTTTTTATAAAATATGTCTAGATCATGTCAAATCTGCGGTCGTGGCACCAGTATTGCCAACAATGTTAGCCATTCAAATGTTAAAACAAAAAGAAAACAAAAAATAAATTTGCAAAAAAAGAAAATAAATGGCATTAAAGTAAAAATTTGTACTAGTTGCTTAAAAACTAAAACTAAATCTAAATAAACTCTTATAAAACAGTTCACACATAGTGAGCTGTTTTTTTGATTGTAAAAAAAGAGGGGCGATGCTTTTCGCCCCAAAATCACCAGCCTCGCAGCAGCCTATTCTGCAATTTCTCGATTGTCTTCTGACTCTAAATCTTCATTTCCTTGATTATCTCAATCTCCTGTTCAATATCATAAGCTATGCGTCGCAGATGAAAAATTTTCTGCTCGCCCAAGTCGAGCAAACTATAAGCGGTTCGATTGTCTCGATCTCGCGGTTGACCCACACTTCCTGGATTGATAAGATAGCGAGCCTCAGGACGCAACACAATGTCACGATCGTTAATATCGTCTTCATAAGGAGCACGACGCCGATCCGCAATCCACTCATAAAGAAATGGAATGTGAGTATGACCAAGAAATCCAATCTGAGTTGTTGAGCTACTGACTCCAACTCTTTACTGCACTACAAATCATCCTCCGCCTGGCCACAAAATAAAATGTAATGTCCAATACCAGGATAATGGAAACAATCGTGGGAAACGGCAATTCCCCATTCCTTAAAATTCAAAGAACGAGGCAATTCCTGTAGAAACTCATACTGCTCATTAGATAATATTGAATCAGCATGCTGAATTCCGGCTAAAGCCATTTCATTGGAAGCGTCCTCTTGCCAGCGTTCATCTCGAAGCAAGGTTTCGTGGTTTCCTTTAATGAAATGGATGGGGATATCAGAGTAACGCAGCAGATCTAAGCATTCGCCAGGGTGAGAAAAATAACCAACAATATCCCTCAAACAAATGATCTGATCTACTTTGTGCAATGCAATATCTCGAATAACCGCCAGCAATGCTGTCAGATTGCTGTGAACATCACTTATAATCGCGATCTTCATTAATCCATCCTTTCCTTTGTTCCTTTGTTTTTTTAATGCCAAAGAACTATTGGCAGTATAGTCTTTCTCTTTAGTCTTGTCAAAAAAAATCCCGCCAAAAGACGGGATTTCAGTTGAATTTTAGAAGGTTAAATCTTCGTAAACTGTTTTATAACTATAAATCTCTTCTTCGGAAAACCAAATATGAATTTCTCTCTCAGCTTCTTCTGGCGTTGCTGAAGCATGAATAATATTAGCCACTGCTTTGCCAGTAGCATCAGCGCGAGCATAAGAAATATGAGAATAATCTCCACGAATTGTGCCCGGTAAAGCTGATTTTGGTTCAGTAGAACCTACCATCATTCTAACATTCTCTACGGCATTAACACCTTCAATTACCATAGCTAAAACTGGTCCAGCAGTAATAAAATCAATTAAAAGTTTTCTAACTTTCTCTCCTCGTCTTACAGTAATGTCTTCTCCATAATGTTCTCCGGCTACTGAGGTATCGGCCCATTTTAATTTCATGGCAACAATTTTCATGCCTGCTTTTTCAAAACGAGAAATAACCTCACCCATTAATCCTCTTTTTACTGCATCGGGTTTGAGTAATACTAATGTTCTTTCAATTTGTTCTTCCATACTTTTAAAATTACTATTTTATTTAAAAATAATTTTTTTAATTGCTGCTAAAACTTCTGCTGGAGTATGTTGTGATTTAATAAAATATTCAACTGCCCCTAATTGATTTCCTTTTTCCTTATCACTTTCTTGTCCTAAATTAGTCAACATTACTACTGGAATATTTTTAGTTTTGGAATTATTTTTAATCATTTGCAAAACAGAAAAGCCATCTACTTCAGGTAAAATTACATCTAATAAAATAATATTAGGTTTTTCTTTAGAAGCAATTTCTAAAGCTTCAGTACCTTTATCAGTTACTAAAACGTCAAAACCCTCCTCTTCTAATCTAAACTTATACATCTCAACTATCATTGAATCATCTTCAACCAAAAGTACTTTTATTTTATTGCCAGTATCCATTATAAAAAATTATTAATCTGTTGTTATGTTAACAAAAAAAATAGCTTTAATCAAGAAGTTTTAATTTAAAACCACTCGCCGAAGAAATAAAAAATATATCTCCTAAAATATCTGTTCTTAAAATTTTTGAATTATTTTTTTCTAAATTATATAAAGTGCGATAATGCGGATGACCAAAAGAATTATTTTTACCACAAGAAATTATAGCAAAATAAGGAGAAATAGCAGCAATAAATTCTTTACTATTAGCATTATTTGAACCATGATGACCAACTTTCAAAATTTGAGATTTTAAATCTTCTGGCTGATAAAAAGAAATTAAAGTTTCTTCGTCCTCAAAATCACCCATAAACAAAGCGGTGCTGGAATTATATATTAATCGAAAAACTAAAGAACTATTATTAATATTTTCTGGTTTAATTTGATAAAAACTTTTTATAGGGGTAAGGAATTTTATCTTTAATCCATTATCCCAAGATAATTCCTGTGGCCTATCAATAATTTCTGTTTCAATATTTTTATCTTTAATTATTTTTAAAAACTCTAAATAACCGGGGGCAGAATGTATTGCTCCATTAAAATAAACTTTGCCTATTTGATAACGTTCCATAATTTCAACTAAACCATTAACATGATCAGCGTGAGCATGAGTTAGGATTATCACTTCAATTTTATTATCAGTATAAGACAAATACTTACCTAATTTTTCTAAAATTGACTTATCTGGTCCACCATCAATAATCATTTCCCAATTACCTTTTTTAATCATAGTGCTATCGCCTTGCCCTACATCAAAAAAATATAATTTTAAATCAGAATCAGTTTCAGAATATTTTTTTTCAGAATTATTTTGATTAGATGATAATTCGGTTTCCGAATAATCTTTACTATTTAAAACTGAATAAAAATCGTCATGATTTAATTCGACAACTCCGTCAACCAAACCATGTTTTAAAACAAAAAAAAAAAAAAATATTAAACACAACAAACCAGCAGTAATTAAAACAACTAATGATGAAAGAAATTTTTTCATAATTTACTTAAACTTATCTAATTATATCATCTTTTTATTAAACCAAACTATTCTAAAAATAAATAAATAAAAAACAATCATACCTAATAGTCCAATTTGCTGTAAGTTCCAATTACTAAAAATAAAATTATCAAGCCACTTAGAAATTTCTAACCAATAAACACAAATTAACCAAACCGGAAAACCAATTATTTTTCCCAAAAATAATGACAAACTGGCACTAATAACTTGTATTAAACCCAATACTGTTAATAGTGGTATAATAGGTAAAATTAATAAATTAGCAAAAAAAGAAATAAAAGAAAAATTACCAAAATTAAAAAGAATTAATGGTAAAGTTGATAATTGAGCGGCACAAGTTGTTGTTATAATATCTCTAAGTTGTAAAAAATCTGGAAAAATAAAAAAGTATTTCCTTATAATTGGTGTAATATAAACTAATCCCCAAACAGCGGCAAAAGATAATTGAAATCCTATATCATTCATAATAATTTGCGGATTTTCTAAAGCCATTAAAGCCGCTGCTGATGCTAAAATATTTTTTGATCTAGATAAACGTCCAATTTTTTGAGAAAAAATAACCATTAAACTCATTATTGCGGAACGAACAGCAGAAGCTGGAGCTCCTACTAAAATTACATAAAAAACAATAAGCCAAAATATCGGCCAAAATGCTCGTGGTCGTGAAATATTTACAGCCAAAAAACAACTTAAAAGAATAGAGCAAATTATAGCTATATGTGATCCAGAAATAGCAATAATATGAGTTAATCCCAAGCGAGAAAACCTATCTTTTAAATATTTTGGTATTCCTGAGCTATCACCTAAAATCATGCCTCGCATTAGAGACGCTGTTGGTTCTGATAAAGTTAAATTTATTTTAGTAGCTAAAAAATTACGTATCAAACCTAAAATACTTAAATTATTTTTACCTGTCATATTTAAAAGAACAATTTCTGGATTCCAACAAACAGAATAAATTTTGCGACTTGATAAATATTTTACAAAACTAGTTTGTTTTATTTCAGTAAGTCCCTGTAATTTACAATTAATTAACACTTGGTCTCCTACATTAAATCTAGGAAATAAACCAATCGTTGTTTGAACTTTACCTGATAAAATAATTTGACTATTTTTAATTTTAGTAGCAGAAATTTCTAACCTTTGATTATTAAAACTATCAAAAACTTGTGTTATAGTTCCTATTAACTCAAGTTTTTGGCTATTATAATGACAAATATTATTCATTTGACTACAATCAGGTAAAGAAAAAATAAAACGCCACCAACCAAAAACAAAAGCAGTTGTTATAATTAAAACATAAAAAAATAATTTATAATGAAATAGTATTAATGAACTAAAAAATAAAATTAATACCAAACAAAAAAGATAAAAATTTTCTAAAAAGAAAAAATTGCCTATAACAATTCCAGCAAGAAAAAATATCAGGCAATAAAAAAATAATTCTGAATTAGACACCCTCCTTAAATTTATTATTTATTTCTGAGAAATTAATTGACGCAAAAAACTTTCTATTAATTGGTCAATTTCTCCATTTAATACGGCCTCAACATCATTGGTTTCAAATCCACTACGATGATCTTTTACTAAACGATAAGGTTGAAGCACATAAGAACGCACTTGATTACCCCATTGAGCTTGACGATATTCACCTTTAATTTTTTGTAATTTCTTTGCTGATTGTTCCTGATAAAATAACAATAATTTAGATTTAAGAATTTTCATCGCTGTAGCTTTGTTTTGAATCTGAGATCTTTCATTCTGACACTTTACAACTATACCTGTTGGTAAATGAGTAATGCGAACTGCCGAATCAGTAGTATTAACACTTTGACCACCATGACCACCGGCACGCATTACTTCTATTTTCAAATCTTCATCTTTTATTTCAATTTCTTTAGATTCTTCTATTTCAGGAAGAACTTCAACCAAAGCAAAAGAAGTATGACGCATTTTCTCGGCATCAAAAGGAGAAATACGCACTAAACGATGTACACCACCTTCACTTTTTAACCAACCATAAGCATAACGACCAATTACTTCTAAAGTAACATTTTTAATTCCTGCTTCATTGCCCGATATTTCATCAACGATATTAACTTCAAAACCATGACGTTCACAAAAACGTAAATACATACGCATAAGCATTTGAGCCCAATCTTGGGCATCAACTCCGCCTGTACCAGCATGAATTGACATTATGGCATTACCCTTATCAAAGTCACCTGAAAATAAAATATTAAACTCTAAAGAAGAATAACGTTTTTGTAATTCAGATAATTTAGTAGCAATTTGCTCTTCTATTATTAAATCATTATTAGAGATTTTAGATAATTCTAAAAGTTCTTCAATTTCTTTAATAAATTGTGACCAGATATCAATTTCTTGTTTAATAGATTCATAGCGCTTAATAATATTTTTAGCTTTTTCTTGGTTAATCCAAAAATTAAGAGAATTAATTTCCTTCTCCAGTTGTTTCATTTGTTTTTTTGATTCATCTAAGTCAAAGCAACCTCCAAGCGCCTTGAGCTTTTTTTAACAGGTCTTTTATTTGAAAAATTAAATTTTCCATTTTTTTTAAATGCCTAAAAGTTTAAAAATATCTCCATTTCCAATTATCTCTTTAATAATTGAAGGAATATAAAATATGGCGAATACAGCTGGTCCTAAAACTAGGATAATCCAAATTATATTAAAAATTAATCTTAATCTTAAATATCTTCTAATATAAGAAATTTCTTCTTTAATTTCCCCTGTTTCTGTAAGATTTTTTTCAAGCAATTCTTTAATTTGATTAAAATTTATTTCTGTATCAGACATAAATTTATCTTATAAAACATTTATTAACAAACTTTTCACATTGTAAACGCATTTTTTCCATTTCTTCAATTGTAAAATTAGAAAATTTAGCTTTAGAATCTAAAATTGGTTCATTCCTAAATTCTTGTAAAAAATATAATTGGGCTCCCTTAATATCTTTTACTATTTTAACAGCGTCATCAATTGAATGCAACCCTTTAACAAAAGTAGTTCTAAATTCATAAAGTAGACCGGAATTCATTATTAAAGCAATACTTTCTTTTATATTTGAAGTATCTTCAATGCCACAATATTTAGAATATTTTATTAAAGGACCTTTAATATCCATAGCAATATAATCAATTAATCTTTGAGTAATAAGTTTCTCAAGAACCTTAGGCAATAAACCATTAGTATCTAATTTTATCTGATAACCAATTTGTTTAACTGCTTCTAAAAAATTAACTAAATCTTTTTGTATAGTTGGTTCTCCACCAGTTATTACTAAACCATCAAGATATTTTTTTCTCTTTTTCAAAAAAGATAAAATTTGTCTTTCTTCAAAAGCTTTTTCTTTACCTAAATATTCTGGCAAAACTAATTTATAGTTATAACAAAAAGGACAGCGCATATTACACCCTGAAGTGAAAATAATCGCTGCCACTTTTTGTGGATAATCTAAAAGAGTAACTGGCTGAAAGCCACTTATAATCATAGTTATATCTCTACTTTATCATCTTTTATAGAACAAACATTAACATCAAAAGTTTTTCGGTCAACAAATTCAGATTGTTTACCCGGATTCCATTGATCAACTGGTCTAATATAACCCACTATTCTGGAGTAGACTTCGCAAGGTTGTCTCTCCATTTTTTCTTTTGTACCTTCCATAAAATTATTTTGAGATTATTTATTAAATGTAATTATAAATATAACACATTAAAAAAATTATTAAAAGACTAATTATTTTTGCTAAATTAAAATATTTTATAAAGGCAATTTCTCTTTTTGTTCTTGAATGTAACCAATCTCTGCATCACAATGAGGGCAATAATGATGCTCTCCAGCTAGATAACCATGTTTAGGGCAAACTGAAAAAGTTGGGGTAAGAGTATAATATGGCAAACGAAAATTTTCTGCAATCTTTCTAACTAAATTTTTAGTACTAACTATATCAGGCATTTTTTCACCTAAAAAAATATGGATTACTGTTCCTCCGGTATATTTTATCTGTAAATTATCTTGTTTTTCTAAAACTTCAAAAATATCATTAGAATAATTAACTGGGAAATGAGAGGAGTTGGTGTAATACGGAGCACAACAAGATTGTTTATAAGCTTCTTCATTAGCAACTATAATATCAGGATAAAGTTCTTTATCTTTTTTTGCAAAACGATAAGTCGCTCCTTCAGCCGGGGTTGCTTCTAAATTGTAAAGTTGGTCGTCTTCTTCTTGATATTTTGCTAATCTTTGCAACATAAAATCCATAACTTTTTCAGCAAATTGCATACCTTCAGGAGAAGCAAGCGGTTTATTTAAGAAATTCAGAATTGCTTCATTCATACCATTGATACCAATAGTATTAAAATGATTTCTCCAATATTGACCAAATCTTTCTTTAATATCTTTTAAATAAAATTTTGAATAAGGATAAAGCCCTAATTCAGTAAATCTTTCTAAAATTTCTCTTTTAAGTTTAAGACTTTGACGAGACAATTCCATTACTTGACTTAAACGACTAAAAAAAGCTTCTTCATTACCTTTAGATAAATATCCAATTCTTGATAAATTAACAGTAACTACCCCAACAGACCCAGTTAAAGGATTGGCCGCAAAAATTCCTCCGCCACGCTTACGTAATTCTCGATTATCTAAACGTAAACGGCAACACATTGAACGAGCGTCCTCAGCTTTCATATCGCTGTTAACAAAATTAGCAAAATAAGGAATACCGTATTTAGCTGTAATTTCCCAAATTGGATCAAGGACTTCATTATCCCAATTAAAATCTTTAGAGATATTATAAGTAGGTATAGGAAAAGTAAAAACTCGTCCTCGAGCGTCTCCATCCATCATAACTTCAGCAAAAGCACGATTAATCATATCCATTTCTTTCTGAAACTCTTTATAAGTTTCTTTTTGTGGTAAACCGCCAATTAAGACTGGTTCGTTAGCTAAAGTTGGTGGACAAGTTAAATCAAAAGTTAAATTAGTAAAAGGAGTTTGGAAACCGACACGAGTAGGAACATTCATATTAAAAATAAACTCCTGCATTGCTTGTTTAACTTTATGATAATCTAAATTATCATAACGAATAAAAGGAGCCAAAAGAGTATCAAAATTAGCAAAAGCTTGAGCTCCTGCCGCCTCACCTTGTAAGGTATAGAAAAAATTAACTAACTGCCCTAACGCTACACGAAAATGTTTAGCTGGTTTACTTTGTACCTTACCATCAACACCACCAAAACCAACTCTAAGTAAAGCTTGTAAATCCCAACCACAACAATAAACAGCTAAAATTTGTAAATCATGAATATGAATAGTCCCATCGTTATGAGCATTTCTAATTTCTGGAGGATAAATTTTATTAAGCCAATAATGGGAACTAACAGCGGAAGCCACATGATTATTTAATCCTTGCAAAGAATAAGCCATGTTGGCGTTTTCTTTAACTTTCCAATCAATTTTCTGCAAATATCCTTCAATAATATCATTAGAATTTAACAATTCTTTCATTTCACGCAATCTAGCATGCTGTTCACGATAAATAATATAAGCTTTAGCGGCTTTAATAAGATTTTCTTTAATAAGAACTTCTTCTACTATATCTTGAATTTCTTCTATAGCAGGAATTGATCTAGGATGAAATTTAGAATTAAGAGCTTGAACCACTTTTTCTGAGATGGCTTGAGCTAATTCCAAATCATCTTTACCAACAGCAAAAAGAGCCTTATATATGGCAGTGGTAATTTTTTTCTGATCAAAATCTACTATATCTCCATTACGTTTTCTTATTTGTTTAATTTGATTTTCCATAATAAAAGACTCTTATTTTTTAAGACTAATAAAAGACCAGTGGAATCATTACTGACTTTAAAAACCGAAAAATACACCTCCTGGTCTTAATTGTTGTTATTATTATAACTGGGTAAAATAACCTCGTCAACGCTCATTTTTATTGGGGTTTTTTTAATATTTTTTTAATATGTGGATAATAAAAATCCATAAAATTTTATACCTAAAAAAACCCGATTTTCTCGGGTTTTAAATTATTTATTTCATTTTTTTTCTTAAAAAAGGCGGAATTTCTAAATCTTCATCTTCATCAATCTCTTCAATTTTTTGCTGTTTCCAAGTTAAAGGAGGATTTTTAGTTTGTTCTTGATTTTCTCTTTCCTCCTCCTCTTCTTCATCGTTTATTGAAGAAAAAAACTTAATTTTTTCAGAAGATTTAGTTTCTATATCAGATAAAAACTTAGATTTATTAGAATTTTTTTCCGGCTGATATGGACTAGGTGTCTTTTTTATTGAATTTGTAGTTGAAACTTCTTCATTTTTTATATCTGGTTCTAAAAATATCTTATTTAAACGATAACCTAAATTACTTTTTGTTGAATCCTGTTTTCTTGATTGAGTTTCACCAAAACCAGTAGCCACTAAAGTAATTCTAATTTTTCCTTTTATATTCTCATCTATATTAGCTCCAAAAATTATTTTGGCATCTTCAGAAACTCCAGCAGTTATAATATCAGTTATTTCCTTTATTTCATTCATAGTTAAATCATTGCCCCCAGAAATAACAAATAAAACTCCTTTGGCTCCATCAATTGATAAATCTAAAAGAGGTGAAGAAATTGCTGCTTTTGCCGCTTGAACTGCTCGATTATCGCCTGAAGCCTCGCCTATACTCATTAAAGCCGAACCAGCATCCTTCATTACTGCTTTAACATCAGCAAAGTCAACATTAATTAAAGCTGGGATTGTTATAATTTCAGATATACCTTGTATTCCTTGTCGCAAAACATCATCAACAATTTTAAAAGCATCTAAAACTGAGGTTTTTTGGTCAACTATTTGCCAAATTTTATCATTAGGAATAGTTATTATAGCATCAACATTTTGTTTCAGTAAATTCAACCCTTCTTCAGCGATTTCCGAACGCTTAACTCCTTCAAACTGAAAAGGTTTAGTTACTACAGCCACTACTAAAGCTCCAAGATCTTTAGCTATCTGAGCTACTACTGGAGAAGCACCAGTTCCTGTTCCCCCACCTAAACCGCAAGTAATAAAAACCATATCAGACCCTTTAAGTATTTCTCTAATTTCATTAGCATTTTCTTGGGCAGCAGCTAAACCTACTTCGGGATTCATGCCCGCACCTAACCCCTTAGTTATCTTTTGTCCAATATGGAGTTTATTTTTTGATTCATTATTATGCAAAGCCTGTAAATCAGTATTAATAACTATAAAATCAACTCCTCTAATTTTAGCAGAAATCATTCGATTAACTGCGGAACAACCTGAACCACCAACGCCTACAACCTTAATTTTAGCAATAGTTTCAATTTCCGGTTTTATTTCTGGCATATCTTAAAATTAATTAAATAATTAAAACTTAAAATTATTAATAAAAGTCAAATAAAAATTAATTATTTCTTGAGTTAATTGGGGCGCTACTATAGAAATTGAGAAAATTTTTCCCTCTTTCTTAAAATAAATAACATAAGACATTAAATTTGCGGCTAACATTTTTTGTTGACGAATTAAGGCCGGTATTTCCATAAAAGTAGCCTCACTTGAAGTAACTATTTCTATAGCAGGTTTACCCTCCCAAGCTGTTGCAGAAATTTTATCTTGTTCTTTAATCCATTTCGAAAAATCTCCTTCATAATCTTCAAAATTAATCAATAACTGAAATTCACTAGAAGTAGAGATATTACTTAATTTAACTAAATTACCATTTTGCTCAACTTGTAAATCTTTAGGATATTTAAATGAATACAACCTTTCTCCAGTAGTTGGAGATAAAGTAAAATTAAAAGTTTCCCAAAAAGTTGTAGGATCTTGTTGTGCAGATTGTTCAGAAGAAAAAATACCCAAAGGCACTTGATAATTATCTCCAATAACAGATTCATCTTGGTCTCGATTAAAAAAATTAAACTCCATTGATGATAAAAATTTATCATAAATCAAAAAACCAGATAAACCCACTACCATTAAAAATAAGATAATTGTTATTAAAGAAAATTTTGATGATTTTACTAATTTATCTTCAGAATAATCATTATTAACATTAGATTCTAAAATAATTCCTTGATTAGTTTTTTTTCTAGGCATAAAATTTATGGTAATAAAGATTTAAAAATTTTTTTTATTTGCTTAACTGTTTTATCAACTACATCAAAATTAGAAGGCAATCTAATACCACCGGAACGATTACTCATTTGCGCTCCCCAAAGCACTAAACCAACTGCGGCCGTGAAGGCAGGGTCGCTAACTTTATCTAAAGAAGATACTAAATCATGAGGATAACCTATAGAAACTGGGAGACGTAAAGTTTTTTTAGCTAAATCAACAATCCCTTCTAATTTAACACCTCCTCCTGTTAATACAGCTCCTGCTGGTAACATTCCCGAACGACCAATTTTTTTTAATTCTTTATCTACTTTTTCAAAAATTTCTTCTACTCTAGCTTCTATTATTTCTGCTATTTGTTTTTTGGAGAAAATACCTTCTTCTAATCCGCCAATATCAGAAAATTTCATTTCATCTTGTTTTTTAAAATCCTTAGGCAAACAACTACCTTCTCTAACTTTTATCTTTTCTGCAGTATCCATAGAGATTCTTAATAAAAGGGCAATATCTTGAGTAATATAATCAGAACCCAAAGGAATTACTGCTGTATGCAATAATTCTCCTTCCTCAAAAACAGCTAAACTTGTTGTTTTGCCGCCCAAAGATATGACCACTACTCCTAAATCTTTTTGTCTATTAGTTAAAACGCTCTCAGAAGTTGCTAAAATTGATAAAACTAAATCATCTATATTTAATCCGGTTCTATAAATACAATTAATAAGATTTTTAATTTGAGCTGATAATCCTTGTATAATTTGAGTTTCAACTTCTAAACGGATTCCTGTCATGCCTACTGGATCTTTAATACCAGACTGAGAATCTACTACAAAACTTTTAGGAATTACATGTAAAATTTCATAATTAGGCGGAGCGGCAACTGATTTAGCATTAGCTATTACTCTTTCAACATCTGATTCTTTTATTTCGCCATTAACTTTAGATACGGCAACAACGCCTTTACTTTCGGAAGTAGTAATATGACTGCCATTAACTCCAACCCAAGCACTAGATATTGGCTGGCCAATCATTCTCTCAGCTCGTTCTAAAACTGAAGAAATTGCAGAAATAGCATCTTCGGCACTAACAACTAAACCTTTAGAAATTCCTTGTGATGGACCCTCAACTGCTCCTATAATACGAATTTTAGAATCATTTTTAGATTTTTCTCCAACAACTACACGAATAGCTGATGAACCAACATCTAAACCTGTAATTATATTGTCTTTTAGCATGGGCATATCTATAACTAAATTAATCCAAAACTATTATAACAAAAAAAATTTTTTTTAACAAATATCAATTGAACAAATTTTTTGTTCAATAATTTATAAATCAATAAAAATTAAATCCTGCTAATTTCAAAATTTTCTTTTCAAACTTAATCATTTTTAATTCTTCTTTTTTACTAACGTTTTCATGTTGATAACCACAAAGATGAGCTAAGCCATGAACTAAGAGTCGAGCTAATTCTTCCTCTCTACTCCAGCCATAAAGTTTAGCTTGCTTAGAAACAATGGGATTACAAATTATTATCTCGCCTAAATCCTGAACTTTTTTTTCTGTTGAGGGAACAAATTCATCTATTTCTGCTTCTGAAAAAGAAAGTACATCAGTAGGTTTATTTTTTCCTCGATAAATTAAATTTAATTTCTTAATTTCAGAAGCAGAAACTATAGCTAAAGAAAAACTTTTATTTTTAAAAGATTTAGAAGATTTAAAAGCTAAAGATAAAGCTTTAGCTATTCTTGTTACAACAATTTTATCAGATTTCTTGCCATTAAAATCAAATGATATCTTAATTTGATGTTTAGTCATTGATTATTTTATTTACAAACCATACTAGAAATTAAAGTATCGCCAGAATAACAATTAACTTCTTGACAAGAAAGACCATTTAAACAATCTAAATCTGAATCACAAGCACTTAAATAACAAACACCTTTTGGTGGATTAGATTCACAACTATTACTACCATCTGGTTGTAAACCGCAAGGACTAGTCGCACAGAAAAAACCACCACAAGTTGAAGCAGTATAAATTGATTCTTGATTTTGTGACGAAGTAGTTGTTGATTTCTTTGTATCTAATCCTGGATTAGGTATAATTAAAAGTTGCTTAATCAGCATAGCAAAAATAGCTGGATAACGAAATTCTTTTTGTTTACCAATAATATATTCAAAAACATAAAATTTAGATTTATCTCCATCTGTTAAATAAGCTGATAAACCATCAGAAGAATAAATACCAGTTAAGTCTCTAGAATTAATCATTATTAAATCACTTACTGGTGTCTGAGGGTGTTGTTGTAAATACCAAGACATTGCTGGTATTTTATCTGTATTATCTTTAACAGTAATTGTTATGACTTCTCCAGTGTTAATTGTTAAAACTAATTGTTTAGAAGCTTTTGCCAAACTAATACGCCAATCTTTGGGGTAAAGAAGTTCAAAGTTATCAGAACTGAAATCAGTAAAAATTGAAGAAATAAAAGGAGAATCAGAAAGTTTAACATTGCCCGCTTTATTGGGAGAATAACCATTAACTACTTCTACGCCATCTTTATAACCATCGCCATCTGTATCAGGATTGGCCGGAGCTGTGCCAAAAATAACCTCTTCAATATCAGTCAAACCGTCATTGTCAGAATCTAAACTAAATTTAATTTCTTCAGACGTTTCGGTTGAAGTTGCGGTTGACGTAGATAATTCTTCTGTAGAAGTTGCTGTAGAAGTAGAAATTGCTTCTTCAGTTGAACTAGTTGTTGAAGTAATTACTGGATTTAGCGGCATCATTTCTTCTTTTTGAATTTCTATTACTGGAGGTTGCTGTTCCGTTGTTGGCTTTTGAATTATTAAAGATTTTTGCCAAAAATCATAAGCAAAATATCCTCCAGTTAAAAAAATTACTAGTAACAAAATCAAAGCAGAAATAATAATTACCCAATTACTGCCTGAAGGATTTTTTAGACGAAATTTATCAGGCATTACATAAACATCATTGGAAATTGCTGATTGGGTTGCTGGTTTAATAGCTTCATTATTATTTATCTCTTCCATATCCATATATTTATTAATATAAATAATTATTGTTGCGTTACTTCAAACAAACGAGCTCCACCAGCTTTAGCAGGATCATAACCGTTAATTACTTCTTCTCCATCTTTATAACCATCACTGTCTGTATCAGAGTCAAGTGAATTAGTATGATAAAGTTTAATTTCTGCCCAATCAGTTAATCCATCATTGTCCGTATCGGCATTATAAGGATTAGTTTTTAATTTTAATTCTTCTGTATCAGTCAAACCATCTATATCGCTATCTGTTTCTGAATTGGTTACTATTTGACTTGAAGTAGAAGTATTTGTTTCAGAAATATTAGAAATTACTGTTTCGTTTGGTGGATTAACTAATTGATTGTTTTGCGAAGAATTATTAATAACGGATTCATTAGTAGAAATTTTCTGATTAAAAGTTTTTTCTACAGATTTTTGGGAGATAAAATATTTATAAGCAAAATAAGCCGAGATAAAAAATAAAATTATTAGCAATAAACCCAAAATAATCATTATTATTTTACTAAAATCAATTGTTCTGCCTCCATAAATATCAGTATAATTCATTGCTGGCGGCATCTGTGCATAGAATTGTCCTGTTTGACTATATTGATTATGAAAATTACCGGGAACAGGAATATCGCGAGTATTCGCAAAGATATCTTGCGGCTGATTTATATTAATATCATTAGAAGTATGAAAATTAGTCTGATTTAACCAAGAATTATTTGACTCGGGATTGGGTGCGATGGGTGGCTGAGGTTGCGGTTGGGAAGAGGCAAAGCTAGATTGTCCAGAATTTTGATTTAGTTGATTTTGTTCAAACATAGTATATTAATTTTATTCTCACCTAATGCTGTCGCAATCATAATTACCATTATTATAAGCACAGATAATAAATGTCGAATTTTCTCCCACTTCTTTTTGCCAAATAAACTTTTCCTTTCCTGTTCCGACATGCAACCATGTATTGCTGTCAACTTCATGCAAATAAACACTGTCACCCTTAACTATATCAGGATAACCAGAAACATTTTTAATCTCAATCTTTGAAGCTTCAATCGACAATGGAGCTTCAGCACCAGGTGATAGCCTATACTTATCATTATCAACCAAATCCACTTTAGTGTCTCTGGTAACATAATATGAAGTGTTTTCTTGGTATAAAACCCCATTAGAAGAGACTTTTAAAACAAGTACTGTTCCTGCACCATTAGCTCTTAATCTATAATGCTCATTTTCTTCGTAAGTAACAAAATTATCAGTATCTTTACTCTTTAAAACAAAACTATCGTTCTCAGAAAGGTCGCAAGCAGTCTCATTAGTCCAATTTTCTCCATTATTTCTGCAACAATAATAATCATTTTTTTTAACAACTCCTGTACTTACCCACTGAGTCTGATTTATAACCCCTGAACAAGGAGAAGTGCCTCTAAAACTGTCGCACCTAACGTCGTTTACTACGGTTCTTGTAGCTATGCACTCTCTATACTGTAATTTTGTACAGGCGTCTCTACTTATAGTTCCGCTATCTTGCCATGGACCCCAATCCCAATCCTGAGACCATGCGGCCCCATAACAATAAACGGCTTCACCTGTGGTATTATTACAAACATAGTGTGTAGTATCGCAAACGCAATCACTTCCACTCCAATAATACCCGATTTTACAGGTTGGTGGATTGCCACAAAACTGAACGGTAGGAAAATGCGGATCTGTTCCTGATGTTATACGGTTACAATTATCATCGCAACAAGCGTCACTAGCATTACACTCCCTACAATCATTATCGCAAGTATTGGTTTTAAGCTCCCCCCAATCTGTTCCCGAAGTTAATCCTGAAGCCAAGACTGAATACGGACCATTACAAACATTATCCCCAGCACACCAAACCCAACCATCAGAAGAAATTCCGCCGGATCCGGAAGGACAAGAGTAGGTCTTGCACTGATTTGCCGGATCACTAGTATTACATCTATTTAGACCACTTAAGCCCGATCCGGGAGGATAGTTAGCAATATCACAAAGCTCACCGTCTCCCGCCTGTATAATTCCATCACCGCAATATAAATAATTCTCTTCAGCAATAGTACAATCTAATTTACAATATTCAAAAGATCTTCCTTTAAAATTATTGTCATAACGATCATTTGGTTCATTAGTGTTATTAATTTCACAACCAATCAAACCATCTTCATATGGATTAAAATTAATAGCATTAATAGCATCTTTATAAGAAAAAGGATAGTTACCACAATCACAATTTTCTCCCGGTTCTTTAACACCGTTACCGCACACAGCTTTTCTACAACCCATCCTACAACCGACGCCATCTATAAATTGGCAAGGAGTTTCTAAATAGTACCCTGTAGGACAAGCAATAGATGAATCACAAGCTTGGAAACCAAAATTATTACAACTAAACCAATCAACTAGTTGTTGGTTAGGAATACAAGTTCTACTGCATTTTCCAATTTTATCATTAAAAACACAACTCGATCCAGCCTCTTCAGAGTATCCTGGTGGACATTCTTGTTCAATACAAGCAGTACTACCATTACTTACTCTACATTCTACAGTAATAGGAACATAACGACATGCATAAGGAGTATTTAATCTGCCACAACAATTTTCACCTCCAAAACTATAACAAGTCGGTAAACCGTCTTTAAAATCACACTGTTCTCCAAATTGTTCTTGAACAATACCATCACCACAAACACTTAGAGGAATATCACCAAAACAATTATAACCATTATAACATTGACAAGATGCAGAACACCCACTACCATCTTGACCATTATATTTTCCTGAACAAGTAGGATTAGCTTCATTTCCACAATCACATTCCTCTAAGAAATCCTTAATACCATCGCCACAATTTATTAGTAATTTACAAGTATAATCTTCTTCATTTCGGCTACAAACTTTTCCATAACCACATCCAGCATCCAACCAACAATTATTACAATTTTCTCCTTCATCTTTAATGCCGTTACCGCAACGCTCTAAGGCATAATTACATGCTTCAGAATCGCCATCATTACAACTAGAAAATGTTTCATAAAAACTCTTACAAAAATTTCCAGTTAAAGCTGACTCATATGAGGCAAAAGGATCTATTCTAAAATTATCAACCTTACTCCAAGCTGGACTCCATAATATTTTTTCATTATCAGACAATTCTCCTTTTGCCATCAACTGATAATGTTTACCACTATCCCAAGAATAATAAGCATAAACAGCTGAATTATTAGTTAAGCTACAAGACATTTTTTTTGTTTCTTGATTCCAACAAGTAGTAGAATTATAAGGCGATAAACAGCCCTCAAATTTATTTATCGGATCAGTTGGTAAAGTAGTATTTAAAGCTTTACCTAGTTCATTTTGCCAAGACGGCCAAACACTGAAAGTTTTACCCGATATATAAGTACCTGCTTTAAGAGCTGGATAATAATTACCACAAGCCCCCCCACCATAACAATCAGAATTAGTTTTACAAAATCTATTAAAATCATTACTACAACGAGTAGTGTTATAAAATTTAAGCAATTGAGAAGCAATTTTTTGTAAATCACCTAATCTTTTTACGTCTCTAGTTAATTTAGCTTTATATGAAGAACAGTTTGATTTACCGCGTGATAAACAATCAATATCTGTTATACAATAATTGTTTTCACCAATGGAATCTTCTTCACATTTACCAAGAGCACTAGCATATTCTAATCCACCACTAGTCATATCACCAGCATTAAAAAACCAGTTATTAATCATTTGTTTGAAAATATTCTGTAATGCTTGACTAGCACCTTGACTAAAAGACATTAGATAAATATTAGAAAAAATTGATTGAGGATTTTCTTTAGTTGGACCATTTTGAAGTGTGTTTGATAAATCACCACTATTAACATATACAGTTCTGCCATCTTTAATTGCTTCATAACCATTAACAATCATTTTTTCACCAGAAAATTCTAAATTAAATCTATTAGAATACCATTGATCTGGTGCATAATGATTATTGTTAGCATAAACTCTAATCCCAATCGCATCTAAAGTATCAGCGGCATCCATATTCACTAAAGAAATTTTATAAATAGCTAAATTAGAATCAAAATTAATATTTTCATCATTTATTTCTATTATGCCATCGCAATTATTATTCCAAATTAATTTAACTTGATAATTACCTGGTTGACTTATAGTTATAGGTTGATCTAATTTTGTAATCTGTATAGATTGAGGTGAGGAAGCTAAAACAGAAGTAGTTGCCAATAATTGATTATCAAAATAAAAACCAATATTATGATAAACGGAACCATTTATTATGCCGCAAGTATTTTCAATAATTTGACTACTAGTAGCTCCAGGAGACAAATTAGTTTTAGGAGGAATTAATCTTAAAGACCCTCCTAAATTAGATGTTTCTACTAATAAATAATACTTACCAGGATTAGGAACATAAATATCAAATACGAAAGTAGAATCCCAAAAATTATAAACGCGAAAATTATCTATTTGGAAATCTTTTTTATAATTTTCATAATTAGTACCACATTCACTGGGTGAATGTATATCACAAATACTTGAGGATTTATTAAAAGTTGAAGAAGCCGAGAAATCATAACGACCGCCTTCGGCTAAATTACCAACTCTACCAAATAAAAATTCCTTAACTTTGTTATCGCAAGTTTTATCAAAAATTTTATTTTCAATAAAAACACCATCTCTCTTAAATATATTTTTTTGACCGTCCCATAATTGAACTGTCTGATTAATATCATCATAATAAACTACTGACAATTTAAAACCACTTGGTAAACCAGGATCACTGCTAATAGTCCAACCATTACCATTATCACAAAATTGAATATATTTTTGATTAGCATCAACCAAAAAAACACAATCACTTTTTTTACCATAATATCCAGCTATTGGTTTATAGCGTTCATTTCTTCCATTTATTCCTAAACTTGAATAAGTTGGTGCATATTGATTCATATTTTGCCAAGAGGGTTCTGAAATTTCTCTTGCATAATAATTTCCATTGGCATCTATTAAACCTATAGCTTCTATAGGATTATAATAATAACCAACTTTAGGCACAAAACCATTAGGTAATCCTGTCTTAATACAATCTTTCCATTTATTACCATCAAAAACTTTACAATCACCGTTATTATTCCAAATTTCTAATTTTTTATCATAAGAATAACCTACAATAGCCTTAAAATCGCTAGGTAAACCTAACTTTTGCCAATAACCTTTATCTACTCTATTCCATTGTTTACTAGTATTATAAGAATAAATATCTCCAGTTTTGCTCCATAAATATAATTTATTACCCCAAGTTGTATTATTACTATTCTCATAATAAACTCCCATAGCTGGCACAAAATCAGCTGGTAAATTATCACAATCATCTCCAGTCATACCAGTAATAATTCCACCTTTTAATTTACCAGTTAAACCATCATATTTAGAAATTGAAGGTAGGTCATCATCAGTAAAAATTTGACAATAACCTTCAATTCCATCGCAATCATTATTAGAATTACAAGGTTTTCCTTTATTTTTACCAGCGATACAAGTTTTGGCAATTCCAGCATCACGACAATAATAAGTTCCAAAATTAGTGTTATGACAAGTACCGCTACCAACAGTACAATTATTAGAATTATCTAAGAATGGAAAATTTCGAGCATCTGGCCAAGGATTATTACAAAAATAAGTAATAATCGGAAAATTTTTTTCAGTACTTAAAACTTTACTATCTGAATCTAAAGCCGTTAAATTTAAAATTGTTTTTCCTGGATTGGGTCCAGAGGTAACCCAAGAATCTCCTGAGTACTTTGTGCTAGAAAAACTTTCAACTACAGTTTTAGCATTAATATTAAAAACTTTAGTCACAAAATTAGCACGCAAAGGCCAATGACCGTTACCTTCATCTTTATCACCTAAAGCCCAATATCTATAAAGATGTTGATTACCTTTTTTATATCCAGATGAATCAGAAACTGAACCATCATCTCTCAAGTCGTATCCATTATTATTCTTATTCTTAGTCCAAGCGGCCGACATATCATCATCATAAGGGTCATCACTATAACGTCCACATTCATCAGGTTTCCCAGAATCAAGATCAGAAAAACAGAAAAATCCATCAGATTGTTTAACTAATCCTTTAGGCCAAACTTCGACATTAATTTCTCTTATTTTACAAACCGTTTCGTAAGTATTAACTCTAGCGGTAGTTGTACCTTTTACATCGTCATTTATAGTATAATTAGTTACAGCTAAATATTCTGAATTAATATCAAAATTTTTCAAAGGAATATAATTTATTACTCTAAAATTATTCTCGATGGAATATGCTATAACTTCAATATTATTGGATTCAATATTAATATCCCTCTTATAATTACCCTTATCCATTGCTGATAAATCTGATAGACTATAATCTTCATTTGATATCTCACACCAATAATTAGCGGCAACAACTGGTCGGAAGCCAAAAATTCTTCTAACGATATTAACCAATGTATTCAAAATACGTCTCCAGAAACCAATTTCAGAATTTTTAATACAACCATCACCGCCAGATTCTTGTCCTTTATATATTTTAATATTATAAGAAATAACATTAGGTGAAACCTTAAATCTCCAAATGCCATTTGGACAAGGATTAGCTTCTATAATTGAATCTTCGCAAAATACCGCAGAATCAGAGAGTCTGAACACCCATGAGAAACTATCATGCTGTCCATTTTCTAATCTGCCATTTTTGCAAGTCGAACCGGATTCACTGAAACCATTTAGTAGACACCTTGAAGAACATCGAGTGGTACTTCCGTTACTCGATCCATCATCGCATTGTTCTCCTAATTCGATCTTTTTGTTACCGCATACTGGCACATTAGCCAGAGATCCGGTGTGCAAACTGCTAGTAGCATTACAACCCGGGTCAGTGCTGGTACAAACTTTAGAATTACCGTCAATAGTGTCATAACCAGAAACCCACAAGCAACTATCTGGATCACAACCTTTAGCGGTATTGTTGGAAGCGCTACCAAAATCGCACTGTTCGCCGTATTCAACTTTACCATTCTTACAACGAGATGAACGGCCGTTGCTTCCTTCCCACAAACAACTACTACTACAACCGTCTTCATTAGTAGCATTACTATCATCACAATCTTCTCCTGGTTCAATAATACCATTGCCACAAGAAGCAATGTTATCATTGCCTGTTTTTTGACAAAGGCTATTGCAATAAGGCGAACCAAGTTTGCATTCTTCTGAGATAGTACCACATAAGCTAGAAGTAGCGACAAATTTACAAGTGACATCATCACATTTTCCTGCATCCGGATCTCCTTCTCTCCAAGGATAAACGGAAGGATCACAAACTTCGCCTCCGCTATTGGGATAAATAGAATAATTAAGCCCTTCTAAATTGTCATCTGCAAAAGATTTAACACCATTAGTTCCTCCTCGAACAATTACTCTATAACTAGTTGAGGTTGATAAATTATTATTTGGCCTTAAAATAACCTTACTAACTAAACTAGGGTTGCTACTAATAGTTCCGGAATTTTCTGGTTTAACTATAGTAAATGGTTCGTAGGTCATTTGACTACATTCTTCGTTATTACATTTATAAAGACCAACATTTTTATTTTTATTACTATCAGAAATTAAATCACCATAACTAATTGATTCTCCTTTAGCATCAGAAGAAAAAATAAAATAAATATCTGAATTAAGACAATTACTATCATTACCATAATTAATAATTCTAAAGCCACCATAACCGATCTGCAAAGTTCCGTAGCCATATTTGTCATCCTGACAGGATGTGCTACCAGCAACTCTAGTATCTTTAGCTCTAGCCTTAATTTTTACCTGACCCTCTTTTTTAGCAAAGACTTTTACAATATAATTTTCATTATAATTAGTTGAAGTACAACTATTATCTTCCTTATTACAAATAGTAGCAACAGATTCTCCAGTTTTAGCACTACAATCAGCATTTTCATCATTAAGACTTATTAAAGATCTCCAATCCCAATTATATTTTTCTGGATTCAAATGATTACAATTAGCCGCCCAAGGATCGACTGTATATTCTTGATTTAATCCTACATAAAGTAGGAATTTATATTGTGGCAAAACATTAACTCCTTCAATAGGACATTCAGCTGACCCTGTTTTAAAATACCAAAAATAATCATCTCTACCATTATCAAAATAACTAGTTCCTGGAATTGTTGGGGTTACTAAGGTTCCATCAGCCACTTCTACTTGAGGAGTGGTGCTAGCACCCCGCACACCATCATTACCACCTTTAATAATTACACGATACCAAGAATTTTCATCAAAAAGAAATTTTTCTGGTGGTATAAACCTAACTCCTTCGGGATTAGTAGTATCATTATTATTAACTGAAGCTGTCATTAATTCTTGAAGACTTAAATTAGGATGAGAGTAAGAAAAGACTTCTTTTGTCCAGTCACTAGTATTAATATTATCGCAATCATCAATTATAGTAGAAGTAGCCTTACCTGAATCACACTTCTGAATAATTATATTATTAGTAACACTGCTATTAACTATATTGCGATTGAAAAGAACAAAAACAACGGCATTTCTACAAGCATCTTGTTGTCCTTTCCAAGGACTGGGGCTTTGCATAATTCTTTTAGATTTATCTTCATCATTAGTACAATATTGATTTTCAACTACTACTACTGAAGAAAAATCATTATGTGCTGGACAAGAACCTGGATGGGTACTAACTTTTTCTTCGGCAGTTATTTTGAAAAAATCTTTATCTGTTCCATCTTTAAAATAATCTAAAATATTACTTACATATTTTCTCCAACCACTTTCTTTCTGAGCTGTAGTAGTGGCTTTACCTGATATTGAAGTTCCCGAGCTTTGATTATAAACATCCGTCAAAAATCCGTTCAAATCTAATAATACAGAAAACGCCGTCGTTGTACTTCCCTTAACCCAACCCTCTTCATTTTGATGTTGCTCATACCAATCCCAAGCATAATTTAATCCTGAAAGCATTAAACAAACATTATCTTCAGAGATTGGAGTAGCAGTATGATTTCTTTTTTGTCCAAAATAGCGATTAAAATAATTTTTGGGAGAACAATTAATACAACCGACGGGACAAGGTTTATCTTCGGGCCTAACTTCAAAATTCCAACAGAAAGCTACTGAAGATGAAGAAATTATTGAATTATTCGTATTGGCACAATCTTCTGATTTTAATACTTCATTATTTCTAACTAGATTTAAACCTGTTTCGCTTAATACATCTTTAGAAATTAATACCCTATATTTAGCACCAGCCTCTAATTTAAAACCAGAAACTTGAAAAGTATCACTGCCACCTTCACCTAGTGAAGTGAATTTTTCTATTTGTTCATCAGTAATTGTCTGCTGTATCC
>CAYVUR010000002.1:0-9344 GCA_964455185.1 uncultured Gammaproteobacteria bacterium | reverse complement strand
TGCTTGAAAATTTTAAGTGTTGATGAATTTAGAGTATGAGTAGAAATCGGCATCGTAAACCTAGCAGAAATAACAGAATTAGTACAAGCCAAACTATCTTCAATTGCTAAATTGGAATTAGTAGAAGTATTCCATTTATTAGGCCAAGGTGTAGGTGATGGCAATAAATCAGAATCTAAACATTGCGGACTTCTATTACAATCAACAACAACTTGGAAAGCACCAGCTGGAGGAACAGCTGAAGCCAAAAACGACCAAGTAAAAATAGATAAAGTAGAGGTAGCTTGAATAGGATAATCAATACAATTTGGGTCAGCTTTAACACAAGTACCAAAATAACCATTGGCGTCGCAAATCCTGATATAATCACATTTACCAATTTTAGGACAAATTTTACGATCAATTTCTCCAGGTTTACAAAAATTTCCTTTTTGAACACAGATGCAAGGACCACTACTTAAAGATACTTCATTGATAATCGGATTATCAGCTAAATTTTCTCCACTAGCAACAACCCCATTTGAAGCGCCGGGAGTTGATGAAGCAAAATAAACAAAATTACCTTTATCTCCATCAGCTATACGACCGAAAGAATAAGGATAAAAAGCAGAAGATGAGGAATTAATTAAATAAGAATCAAAAATTTCTGCATTATCAACTCCTACTAACAAAAATTGATTATAATCATTAACTGGTAAATCAATTTTCTTAAAACTATTAGCTGAAATACTTTCTTGATTACAATCTCCTTTGGATAAAAATAAAAAATCAAAATAATTTGTTTCTCGCCAAGCAATTTCTATTGTTCCTGTGGTATTACTTGATAATGAAAATTTTATTTTTTGCCATTGCCAATTATTAGTGCTTGTATTATTAACAATATGTCGTAAAAAAGAAGACTGAGACATTCCGGGTAAATGATACATAAAACTATCATTGTTGGTAGTCGTGGCTTTTAATTTAATAAATAAATTATAATCTCCAAATGGTAAAAAAATATTCTCACTAAAAATTTTAGTGCTTGTATTTGGATATCCGGTAGGTCCTCCTTTAATATAAATTGAACCATCATCTTCTTCTTGTATTATACTTTTTATACCTAATAGAAGATTTGGATCTAACTGGCGATTTAACTCTTTAGCTTTTTTACTCCAAATAATAGGACATAAATAAAATTGTTTTGTTGATGAGGTTGGATTATAAATTTCTATAAAACCCTTATCTGAGCCATCTATCTTACAAAATAAATCTTTAGAAACACAGCCATTTAAATTACAAGTTTCATCATTCCAAAGTTCCGAAGAACAACTCATTCCCGGTTTAGGATTTTTTCTAGCGATAAACGGCCAAGTAAAAACGGATAAAGTAGAAGTTGACATTCCTAAATAAGGAATACATTCTGAATTAATTTTTTGACAATCAGACCATTGTCCATTGACACAAACTTTTTTACCAGAACAACCGCCAATTGAGCAAGTTTCTTCTTCCCCATTTTCACAAACAGTAAAAATATCTGGTTGACAAGTACAATTTTTTGCTGGATTACAATTAGGATTATAATTAGGCAGAGTTGAACTAACTTTTTGACAAAACTGGCACTTTAATCCAGTGAGAGCACAAGTATCAATATCTTCATTACAAGCATTAGAATCATAACCACAAGGATCATTCAACTTGCCAGTACTTAACAAAAAAACATAATAATTACTGTACTCTGAACCATTATAAATTCTAATACTAGTTCTGCCTTTTTTGTTCTCTGGTAAAGTTTCAATTGTACTTGTAACAGTCCAATTACTAGCTGTACTTGTAATATTTTGACTAACCCAACTTAAAGCAGTGGAATCAAAGCCACGCATTGACCAAACAACATTTTGAATACCTGAAGTTGGAAAATTATTACCACTTATTGTGGTAGTAGCGGGGTAAGCCCCAAAAGAAGGAACGGTGCTACAAATACCGGGGCGAACTACATTATTAACCAAAAATCCTTTATAATTACTAATTTTCGATGGCGTAGCTGAAGCTGTCGCTGTTTCAAGATTTTCTGCAGTTATAACAGCTACTTGATAATTAATCTCAGTAGTAGAAGAAATTTCATTATAATTAATATTAGAAATATTTAATCCATAAGGCACTTCAACTATAATTTGATTACTTTTCCAAGCACCCATACAATTAGCTAATGGAGCGGTGGTAGTAGTGTTATTAATAACATCTTTGAAAATTACTGTTCCAGTAACATTTCCAAAATGACGACCCCAAATAGTTATATAATTACCTGGAGCACCATTGGGTATGTCGTCTTTAATTAATGCATTAGTCCAAAATCCATAATCTGGATTATTATTTTCAATGTCTTTAGCTGGAGAAATATAAGTTATAAATGGATCATTATAATAAATAGACCAGTGATTATTAGGATTATATGGATCATTATCAAAATCGTCTTGACAGCTAGGATCATCTTTAATACAAACACCCCACATTCCTAAATCATTACAGGTTTTAGTTCCTGGACAATATTCGCCAACCACACAAGAATTAATTGTTCCAGGCTGACAGCTTGAACCAATATTTGATGAACTATTTAATCCAAAAACATTCATTAAAAATGAAGTAATAGCAAAAGCTGATATTATAATTGTCAAACCAATTAAAGACGCAGTTATTATTTTTTTGGCTTTATCTACTTTATTAGGATCACCGCCTGCTGTCATCCAATTAAAACCAGCATATAAAATCAGGAGAATAAATATCACTCCAATAATACCTAAAAATACTTTAATTAATCCAGCAATAAAGCTAGCCAAACTTACATTACCAAAAGGACCACTAATTGATTCTAAAGTTAAATCCTGCGCCTGAACTAAAAATGGAAACAAAAAGAAAATAACAAAATAATTAATCAAATGAAAAATAATTCTTTTTGTTCTTTTTTTATTTAATAGCCCTTGAAACATAGGCTTTAATTCATATTTAATTTATAAACAAATCCCAAATATTAAAATTAGGGAGTTACACACTTACCAAAACAACATCCGGTTATACCGTTACTATTAGCTTTCTTGTCTTTGGTTACGATCCAGCTTCCAGCTTTATCTGTACTAGGATTATTTTTATCATAATAAGGCACCTTACAAGACTGATCCGAATTACAAACCTGGGCACCCTCAATATCAGCACAATTCATATAACCATAAGAAGCTGGCTGAGGTAATTTTACCTTTTCAGAACTAGAAGCATCATCAGTAGTACAATTTAAAGTGCCAGATCCAGAACTATCATAAATACACTCATTAACGATAACTCCAGTATTCTGATTATTAGGATCAGCGGCATGTTGTGGGCCTCCAGCCGGTAAGAAACAATTTTGAGTTATAGACATTACCCCAGAGCCAACCAAGGGGCCATAAGTAACAGATTGATCAAAGGGATTATGATTAATTAGGGCCTTAGTAAAATCAGCTAATTTATCTCCATCTTTATCTATGTCTAAAGAATTTACCCAATAACCAATGGGATTAGCCTTAGCAGTAATAGTTTTTAAAACTAAAAACCTTCTAAACCAAGCATCATTATTTCTATAATTAGAATATCCCCAACCGGGTTTAAGAGTAGAAAAACTCATTAAACGATCAAAAATAATTTCTACAGGTTGAGAAAAAGATTGTCCCTGTTGCCAACCATAAATTTCATCACCCACAGGATGTATTTCTTTAATTAATGGTGATTGATTATCTACTTGATTAGATAGATAGAAAGACCATTGAAAATCATCGCCGGCATCATTGGAAGGATTATAAGTTGGTTGATAATTTTTATCTAAAGTTAAGTTTAAATTATAAGGATTATTAAAGCCAGAACAACTATTGCAATTACCTGTTTTTCCTTCAGCATTATCAAATAAATTTCCATTATTATCCTCGGCTTTATTAAAATTACCATTAAGAGAGTTGTTGGACATATCAGTAATTCCATCAGATTCACTAGTAGCTTCGGGATAAAAAAGATTTTTGTTCTTACACTTTTGCCCATCAGAACAGGTGCCACCAAAAATTCTACACCATTCATTTCCAATAGAATTTTGATCTCCATTAGAACAAGCCCTCAAAGATGCCGCATTTACAACTATTCTAATCGGCACTGATTCCGGAGATGATGTTGACGGATTAACCCAGCAAAAAATTTGATCACCACAAGCATTAGTGCCGCAGGGAGTAATTCCTTTTAATTCAACTGTGTGATATTGATTAGTAATGGTAGTTGAAGCTTGTATTTGGGTTTCGCCAGAATAAACTTTAATATAATCAGATACCTTGATTGGATTAATAGCTTCATTAAAAGTAATCCTAAAAATTGAATTATTGAAAGGATCTTTGAGTTTTGAATTCTCTGGCTTAATTGTCCAACCAATAACTTTGGCTCTACCCGATAAAGATGTGCCATCAATAGCCAAACTACTAGAATTAGAAACTATTCTTAAATCATTAAATCCTGCATTTTTTGTTTTTTTTTTAACACCACCTGTGGTTGTGACGGCTTCTACTCTTCCGCCTGTATTATTATTTAAAGCATTTACTAAATTATTAGCAGTTTTTTCAGAATCAGAATCCTTTTTAATTGGAATATAATCTTTATTTACGGAACTACGTCCATCTTCAGAAACAATTGTTTTAGTAATTTTTGTTCTATTATCATTTGAGTCAACAAAAATAAAATTAACAACTGATTTATCTTTATCAAATAAAGATAATTCGTCTCCATTTGATGACGCGGTAACATTAAAAGACCAACTTAATCCATCAACAAAATCTGAAGATGATTCAATTGAAAAACCAGCTCCTGTTTCAATAAATTTCTTATCAACAATGGGCAAACACCTAGATTTTCCAGAACAAACTCCGGTATTACTAAAAGAAATCTTTAAAGATGAAGCTGCGAATTCAGAAAATTCTGCATAAGTAGCACCTCCACCAACAGTAAAATTAATACTACCGGATTGAATAACATTGAATCCTAAAGCAGATTTAATTATAACTTTCATTCCACTCGGCGCTCCAGCTGGATTATTTAATTGTTTTTCAAAATTACTAGTTATTTCTTGACCATTAAGTTTAGGTAGTATCTCGGCTTTTAAATTATTTTGATTAATAGTAATAGTCTGTGACCCAACAGTAGCATCTGAACCAACACTATAAATATCAGATTCATTATCTGGATAAGGATAAATTTCAAATTTAGCTATTTCTGGAGGATTCAAATCTAATTCGCCATTAGTTTTGAATTGCCAAGCATAATAATTAACACGATAACCTTTAAAAATAGAATCTCCTGTAGAAGAAGTTTTAACATTACCATTAACAGTAACTTTAAATATTCTAATTTGATTATCTTTATTACCTAAAAATCTTTGGGGTATAAAGACAAAAGTTTTGCCATCTTCAGTTTGAGTTACAGTACTAGAAACATTAAAAAAGGAAGAATTAACTAAGCAATTGGTGTTGGTAGAGCTAGTCTCACAAATTTCAATATTTTTTGCCAAACCTCCATTACACTTACCATTATTATCAGTTTCACAAATAGAATCTGGTCTAATTGCTTGCTTAAAAGTTATAGCAATTCGAGTATTAATAGGAACATTTACTTGATTAGGTTTAGGATAAACACTTTCTATTGGCCCTTCACCTATTCCTGATCTCCCCCAATCATTAACTCCACCTAAATAATTTTCGCCACTTCCACCTCCGGCTCCACCAAAATATCTACCAAAAATTCCCATTAAAAATGTGGTGATCGCAAAGGCAGAAAAAATTATTACTAATCCAACGATAGCATTTTGAATTATTTTTTTAGCTTTATCTACTTTATTTGGATCACCTGCTGCTGTCATCCAAACAAAACCTCCATACATCAAAAGCGCTAAAGCAATTACCCCTAATAAACCGAAAAAAATCTGAATCAATCGACCAATAAAAGTTGCTAGACTTACTGTAGGTAATCCAGATTGTTCTGCTATAGTTTGAGCATTGAGATCTTGAGCCGAAGCTCCTAAGGCTAATAATCCATAACTAGTAATAAAAAACGCCAAAAAGCATAGAAGCTGCTTTCTAGCGCTAATTCTTCGCCTTAGCATGGTAAAAAGGCTTTTCATATTGAGATTTTTATTTGATAAAAAAATATATTTATATTTTATCACAGTCACCTTCCATTATTAATAATTATTTAGATAATTCTTCTTTAACTATTCGTGAAACAATATTACCATCTGCAGCGCCTTTAGTTTTAGACATAACTAATCCCATAATTTTACCAAAACCCGATACTCCGGGATTACCAACTTCTGAAATAACTTCTAAAACTAAAGATTTTATTTGTTCTTCAGATAATTGTTCTGGTAAAAATTTTTTAATAATTGCTAATTCAGTTTCTTCTTTAAGAGCTAAATCTTCTCTATCTCCTTGGCGATATGATTCAATAGAATCTTGCCTTTTTTTAACTTCAGTTTTTAATACTGCAATTACTTCTTCATCTGGTAATTCATCATCTTTATTAATCATTTTTTCTACTTTACGATTTATTAAAGCAGCTTTAATCATTCTTAAAGTTTCTACTATTTCATTTTCTTTATTTTTATAGGCCTCAAGAAAGGCTTGCGAAATTTGTTTTTCAATCATATATCAAATTTTTACATCTTTCCTCGCCTGTTTCACAGACGAAGAAGAGATCTAAATACTTGTTATTTTCTAATTTGAGTAGGTTCTTCTACTAATTTACCAATTTTTTTCAAATATTCACGTTTAGCAGTTATTTCTTCTCTTCTAGAAGCTGCAGCTCGAATAGCGGTCTTATTTTTCTTTTTAGTATAATAACGAATTTTTCGAGACTGAAGTAATCTGCCACTTTGTTGCACTTTTTTAGAAAATCTTCTAATTAAAGATTCAAAAGTTTCTCCTTTTTTTCTCTTTACTTCTGCCACGCTGTTTCACCTCGCTTTCTTTTTATTTTTTTATCGTAGCTTAATGGCCACGGCTTCATCGAATTAATTAATAAATCGAAAAAGCTATGGTCATTAAACAAATTTTATTAATTAATAATCATCAGAAAAAGAATTGTCAATCATTAAATCTTCTGATTTATCCAAATCATCAAAATAAATAAAATCATTATCATCGTTAAAGTCATCAACTTCTCTTAATAAATCATAATTTTTATTTTTTTTATTAGACTTAAATAAGGTAGATTTAATATTTTCATCGTCCACTATTTTTATTCCAACACTATCAATGTGTTTTTCTAATTTTTTAGCTATTACATTTTCAGCTTTATTATAATCTATTATTTCTTGGACTCCACCATCCATATCACGTAACATTATAGTTCCTTCACCAACTTCTTTTTGACCTATTATTAAAGTGTATTTAACTTTTAATTTATTAGCTATCTCTAATTGTGCTTTTAAGCTATCCTTATAAAAAGCTTGCGAAACCTTGAACTTTTTTCTTAAAGATTCATATAAAATCATAGCTTTTTTCTTAGCGCTTTCTCCTAATTGGGCTACAAAAATATCAGGTTGATATAATTCAGGAAACTCAATATTTTTATCACGTAATTTAGTTACTATTCTATCTATACCTAAAGAAAAACCACAAGCTGGAGTATTTTCTCTGCCACCTAATAATTGAACTAAACCATCATAGCGTCCACCGCCGCCGAAAGCTACTTTACCTTCACTATCATCAACCGACCAATATTCAAAAACAGTTCGATTATAATAATCTAATCCTCTTACAATCCTAGGATTAAGCTCATAAGGAAGATTTAATTCATCAAGATATTCAACTACTTTCATAAAATGTTTCTTACATTCATCATCAAGATAATCAAGTATTTGAGGCGCGTTAGCTCGCAATTCCTGACAAGAAGATTCTTTACAATCCAACAATCGCATTGGATTTTTATTTAAGCGTATTTTACAATTATCACACAACTGCTTTTGATATTGTTTATAATACTTAATTAAAGCTTTTTTATACTCTTCGCGACAAATAGGACAACCAATACTATTGACTTGTATATTACAATCAATTCCTAAATCATTAATACAATTATAACCCATAAGAATCATTTGAGCGTCTAAAGCTGGGCCTGCCTCTCCTATAGCTTCAAATCCTGCTTGATAAAACTGACGAAAACGTCCCGATTGAGGCTTTTCATGGCGAAACATTGGACCATAATAAAAAAGTTTTACTGGTTGTGGTTGATTAATCATTCCATGCTGAACATAAGCTCTTACTATTGAAGCAGTACCTTCTGGACGAACTACCAGATGATCACCTCCTTGATCGATAAAAGAATACATCTCTTTTTCAACCACGTCAGTTTGTTTTCCAATACCTTTGGTAAAAACTTCAGCTAATTCTAAAATAGGTGTCTCAATTAATCCATAACCATAATCATTAGCTATTTTTTGAACTGAATTAATAACAGCGCGCCAATATTTCTGATCTTGAGGCAAAATATCTCTCATACCAGTAACAGTAGCTAACTCTTTCTTTAGTTGCTTTTTCTTTTTTATTTCTTTATTTTCTTCTTTTTTCTTTAATTTTGGCATAGTTTATTTGTATTCAGGAGAACTAAAAAAAGTTACTCTATTAAAAGGCCAACCTCTTAACCAAGTCTTTCCTATGATATATTCTCGTTTAACTGGTCCAAAAATTCTAGAATCTAAACTTTGAGAACGATTATCACCTAATAAAAAATATTCATCAGAACCAAGAATTACATCGCCATAACCTTTTAAGGCCAAAACAGTTTCTGTTCCAGGCTCAAGATAGGCTTCATTTAAAATAGTTCCATTTATGTAAACTTTATTATTTTCTATTTTAATTCTTTCACCCGGCAAACCAATGATTCTTTTAATAAAAAATTGCTTAGGATCTTTGGGATATCTAAAAACAACTATATCGCCTCTTTTAGGTTGATTAAATCTATAACTTATTTCATCAATTATTAAATACTCATGATCATAAAAATTTGGCTCCATTGAAGCACCTTTTACATAAAATGGTTGAATTAAAAAATAACGTACTGGAATTATTATGGCTAAAGAAATTATAGCTACCCGAACCATCTCCCATATAAATTCTGATATCTTTTGCCATAAAGGTCTTTCTAACCTAGATTCATTATTGTTAATATTGTTTAAGTCGTACATTTTTATAATTTTAATTTATCCACAGGAAGGTTATTATGTTTATAACTGAAATAATAATAACATAAAACAAGTAAAAAAATCAAGATAAAATTAAAATAAAAGCTAATTTTTGTTTTTTATAAAATTT
>CAYVUR010000001.1:887-69718 GCA_964455185.1 uncultured Gammaproteobacteria bacterium | reverse complement strand
AAACATATGAACCAACTAAAAAAATCAGTTTCTGATAAAAAGGGAATAAAGATAAAAGTAGATAAATCAATTATAAATGTAATACTAAAAAAAGTAACAGCAATGGAACAACACTCTGAAGTAAATCAAGGAGTTAGAGCTATAAAAAAAATAACACAAGAAGAATTAGAATCAATAATTTCTGAAAAAATACTTTCTATAAAAGACATAAAAAATAAAACTATACATTTAAGGGTAGAAAATGATATAATAAAAGCAAGTTAATAATAACTTGCTTTTATTAAATATATCTAAAATGCCTGTATCAACTTTGGACAATAAATCTTCTAATAAAAAAGAGGTTTCAAAAAGTAAACAAAATTCTTCGCAAATTTCTATATCATCAGCTTCAGATGTTACAACTAGAAATACTATTCCTAAATCAACAAAATCAATAGAAAAAACTAATAAATTATCCTCAAACTCTCCGGCTGATTTAATTAATAAAAAAGTAGATGGTGATACTGCTTTACTTTCAGAATCTCAACAAGAAATTGCTTTGAGAATATTGCGTTCTGAAAAAACTAATAAAGAATTAAAAGAAAATGACGCCGAAAAATCTTTATTTACAGTAGAACAAGTTGATGACCCCATTAAAACCAGAATTCTGCAACAACTAGAAATAAGAAGAATGCAACAAAAAAATAATCTAGAAAACGAAGAATTAATTGATGATGAAAATAATCAAAATTTTCAAGAACAAGAATTAAATCAAGCAAAAAATTTAACTCGTGCCTCAATAATTTCTACAAATTCACAAACAGCAGAAAAAATAATTAAGCAAGGGATAAAAAGAAAAATTGTAATTATTATTATTTCAATAATGGGGTCAATAATGTCAATTATTCTTACAATATTATTACCTATTTTAATAATAATTTTTTGTATTGTTTTAGTTTATAATTATATTTCTGAACACAAAATATCTAGTAGTTATTATATTATGACTAATCAATTTGAAAAAACACTAAATAACGCAATTAATAATATTCCTCCAGATAGCGCTGCTAAGACATCTAATCAAAATTCAGATTAAAATAATAATAAATTTATGGAATCTTATTGGAAAAGATTAGCAATAATAGCTTTAATAATTTTAGCGGCTATTATGTTTGCTTTTTTTCTTTATTGGTTTTTTTGGAGAGCTTTTTTTATACCTCCCTCAAACACAACTCCTAATACCACTACCACTCCAGGAAAACTAACAGGGGCAGGAGAAGCAGGAGTCAGACCAATTTCAACTTCAACTTTAGGACAATTAATAATTTCTCCTTCAACCTCAACAATTGAAACTACTAAAATTTCAGAAGTAGCTAATGGAGGATTAACTAAAACAGAAGCCTTTGTTAAAGATCCAACTCTTTTTTCAACAATGACTAATAATGGACAAATAAATTATCTTAACACTAAAGATGGAAAATTTTATCGTATCGGAGCTGATGGTCAAGCCATAGCTTTAAGCGATAAAACTTTTTTTGGAGCTAATAATGTCTCTTGGGATAATGCCGGAGATAGGGCAACGATAGAATTTAAAGATGGTTCAAATATAGTTTATGATTTTACTACTCAAAAACAAATAATTTTGCCCGCTCATTGGGAAGATTTAAAAATAACTGCTAACGGAGACTCAATTGCCTTCAAAAATATGGCTTATGATGTAGAAAATAGATTTTTAGCAATTTCTAAATTTGATGGCTCTCAACCTAAGATAATAGAATCTATAGGAGTAAATGCCGATAAAGTACAAATAAACTGGTCTCCTAATAATCAAGTAGTAGCTCAATATATTGAAGGCAAAGATAGCTCTCGTTCAGAAGTTTATTTTATTGGACAAAACAAAGAAAATTTTAAATCAATGATTGTTCAAGGTAGAGGGTTTGCAGGAAAATGGTCACCCTCAGGAAATTATATGCTTTATAGCACTTATGATGTAAATGATTATTATCGCCCATCTCTGTGGATTTCAGCGGCTTCAGGAGAAAATATTGGAGCTTTCAGAAGTCCTATACCACTCAAAACTTTTGTTGATAAATGTACTTTTGCAGAAGATCGTTTTGTTTTTTGCGGCGTACCAGAAGAAATGCCAATTGGAGCTGGACTTAATAGATCTGAGGTTGATAAAGTACAAGATGATATTTGGCTAATAGATCTGGCAACTGGAGATATGAAAATGATAGCTAAGCCACAAGGCACTAAAACAATAGAAAATATTATGTATTCAAATTCTAATCCGGGAAAAATCTTTTTTTCAGAAAAAAACGATAATAGAATTTATCAAATAAATCTACCTTTATAATAAACTATCTATGAAAAAAATATTTTTTGTATTAATTACTTTGTTATTATTAATTCCACCACTATTAAGAGTGTTAGCTGCTGACAACAATTATAACGATATTTCAATTCAACTCAATGTTCCTGTTGGCAATGTTACTGGTGGACAAGTTAAGGGTTCATTATTAGGAGATTATTTTAAAGCTTGGTACAATCTTTTACTGGGAACAGTTGGCATTATTGCTACTATTATAATAATGTGGGGCGGCTTTAAATGGTTGGCTTCTAGAGGTGACCCTAAACAAATTAGTGATGCTCAAGATACTATTTTTTCTGCTGTTACTGGGTTAGTATTAGCTTTTGGTTCTTATTTAATTATTAGTTTAATTAATCCTTCTTTGACTAATATTAATATGCCAGAGATAAAAGATATTCAAGTCACGAGTAATTATGATGTGATGAGTCAAGGTTATAGTAAAGGTAATAATTACAATTCTTTATCCCAAACAACTCCAACTAATGGTCAATTAGGACAATCCACGCCAGAAAATAAAAATAATGGACCTAAAGTACCTTGTCCACAAAATGATAAAGGAGAGAGAAATTATGGCATGGCCTATATTGCTTCTCATGAAGGTTATAGCACTACTCCTTATACTGACCCAATCCAAACAGACACTCAAGATATTTATTTTGGACATCAAATACAGCCAGGAGAAACTTTTAATGGCACAGAAGAGGAAGCAAGAAAAATTCTAGCAAGTGATTACGAAAAATATCAAAATCAAGCTAGAGAAATAGCTAGCGAACATGGAGTCAATTTTGATAATCTTTCAGCTGGAAGACAAGTTGTTCTAACTGATATGGCTTATAATATGGGAGGAGCCTCACTTAATAATTTCAATAATATGTGGACAGCTATTAGAGAAAATAATTTTGAACAAGCTGGAAAAGAAATATTAAACAGCCAATATTATATTCAGTTACAAAAAACAGGTAGACCCCAAATGAATGCTGATATTATGGCGGCTAGTGAAGCTGAGGGAAATGATAAATTAATAGAACAAGCTGGGGTTAATTGTCAATAAAATATGAAAAAAATAATTTTAACAATATTTATTTTTTATTTATTAATTCCTGCTACAACAGTTTTAGCATTAGATCCACCAGCAAAAGCTTCATCAAAGAGCCAAACTGACAACAATTATAACGATATTTCAATTCAACTCAATGTTCCTGTTGGCAATGTTACTGGTGGACAAGTTAAGGGTTCATTATTAGGAGATTATTTTAAAGCTTGGTACAATCTTTTACTGGGAACAGTTGGCATTATTGCTACTATTATAATAATGTGGGGCGGCTTTAAATGGTTGGCTTCTAGAGGTGACCCTAAACAAATTAGTGATGCTCAAGATACTATTTTTTCTGCTGTTACTGGGTTAGTATTAGCTTTTGGTTCTTATTTAATTATTAGTTTAATTAATCCTTCTTTGACTAATATTAATATGCCAGAGATAAAAGATATTCAAGTCACGAGTAATTATGATGTGATGAGTCAAAAACATGAAGAAAGTATTGGTAAATACGAACATGAAGGAAATATTAATAGCAATGTCCCATTAAATTTAACTGGAGCTACGCCAGAAACTCAAGCAATAATTAAAACTATAAGCTCGGCTACTGGAGCTAATCCAACTTCAGTTTTTAGACCTTATGATACTGGCTCAAGACATGCTCATGGAACAGCGGCTGACTTTCCTAGAAATGAGCAAACAAATCAATATTTTGGAAATCTTATCGCCAATGAAACTCCAGACTTTCAATATAAAGGGCAACCGGGATATATTTTAAATAATGTTAATATAGGAGGAACTATTTATCCAACAATAAGAATTATTAATGAATATAAACCGGAAAATAATTGTTGGCACATAGATCAAGGATAATAATTTCATGAAAAATAATCAAACTATTTTTTTCTGCTCTAAATGTGGCGCTCAATATCTTAAATGGCAAGGACGCTGTTTAGAATGTGGTTCTTGGGGAACTCTTAATGAAGAAATTATTTCTACAAAACCTAAAACTAAAAATTTAATCTCACCAGAAACTCCAATTAATTTAGCTTCTTTAACTGAAACAGAAAATTTTCGCTTAACCACTAAAATAAAAGAAGTTGACCGAGTTCTTGGTGGGGGTATAGTTTTAGGATCTTTTATTTTACTTGGCGGAGATCCGGGAATTGGTAAATCTACTTTAGCTCTACAAATAATTCAAAACTTAAACAATGCTCTTTATGTTTCAGGAGAAGAGTCTGCTTCACAAGTTGCTTCTCGAGTAATTAGATTAGGAATTGATACTAAAAAAATAAATTTTTTAGCACAAACTGATATTGATAAAATAATAGCTACAACTAATAAAATTAAACCTCAATTTTTAATTATAGATTCAATACAAACAATCTACTCCCAAGAAGTTTCTGGTTCAGTTGGGAGTGTATCACAAATAACTGCTTGTACAACTAAATTAATAAGCTTAGCTAAAACTCAAAACATACCAATTTTAGTTATTGGACATGTTACTAAAGATGGGTATGTGGCTGGACCTAAAACTTTAGAACATTTAGTTGACGTTGTACTCTATTTAGAAAATGATAATAATAATTTTTATCGTATACTTAGATCAGTAAAAAATCGTTTTGGATCAACTGGCGAAATTGGCGTTTTTGAAATGTCTACAACAGGACTATTAGAAATTAATAATCCTAGCCAAGCTTTTATAGATAAAGAATTAGATATTAATAGATGCGGAATAGCCACTACTATAGTTATAGAAGGAAGCAGACCATTTCTTATAGAAATTCAAGCGTTAACAGCTAAAACTTTTTTTGGCTATCCGCAACGCCGAGCTAATGGATTTGATCTTAATCGTTTACAAATGCTTTTAGCTGTTTTATCAAAAAATTCTAAAATAAATCTTAATAATTACGATGTTTATATCAATGTTGCTGGCGGTTTCAAAATTAAAGAAACTGCTGCTGATTTAGCTGTTTGTTTAGCTATCGTTTCTGCTTTTTTAGAAAAAACTCTACCTGCTAAAACTATAATCTTAGGAGAAGTAGGTTTATCAGGAGAAATTAGATCAGTATCACAACTAGAAAAAAGAATAATTGAGGCAGAAAAAATGGGTTTTGTTTCCGCTTTAATACCTCAATTAAAAAACTTTTTTTCAAAATCTAAAATAAAAATTGAAAATTTAAATAATATTAAAAAAGCAATTAATATCTTAAAATAATTGTATATTTTTACTCCCAATGATCAATTAATCCTAATTTTTCTATTTTATCTAATAATTCAGGAAAATTGTTTATTTTATCAATCAACTCTTTAGCAACGTTTGAAACTTGTTTTATTAATGCTACATTATTAATATCAGCTAATTTTAGTCCGGAAATAAATCCTGATTGTTCTACGCCATATAAATTTCCTGAGCCTCTTAATTTTAAATCATATTCTGCTAAAGAAAAACCATCATTATTATGAGCAATAAAATTAAGACGTTTAATTGTTTTTTCATCTGAAGAATTGGTAAATAAAAAACAATAAGATTGAAATTTTCCTCTTCCTACACGTCCACGAAATTGATGTAGTTGAGCTAAACCAAATCGCTCTGCTCCTTCAATCATCATAACAGTAGCATTAGGAACGTCTACACCAACCTCAATTACGGAAGTTGCTACTAAAATTTTAATTTTTCCAGCAGTAAAATCATTCATTATTTGTTCCTTTTCTGAAGGCTTCAAACGGCCATGTAACAAGCCCACTGAAAAATGAGGAAATACTTCTTTATCTAACTTCATATATTCTTCTTTTACTGATTTAACTCCTAATTTATCAGAGGGATCAATCAAAGGACAAATAACAAAAACTTGTCTACCCCGAGCTACCTGTTTATTAATAAAATCGTAAGCCATATTTCTTTGTTGCGGCGAAACAACTTTAGTAATAATTGGTAATCTACCTTGAGGTGGTTGTTTAATTAAAGAAATATCTAAATCTCCATAAGCAATTAATGCCATAGTTCGAGGTATAGGCGTAGCAGTTAAAGATAGAAAATGAGGGGTTAATTCTCCTTTATTTTTTAATTCTTGTCTTTGTCTAACGCCAAAACGATGTTGTTCATCAACAATAACTAAAGCTAATTTTTTGAAATTAATTTCTGATTGTATTAAAGAATGAGTTCCTATTATTATATCTATTTCACCTAATAAACAAGCTTGCAAAAAATCTTTTTTATTTACCTTAACATCATTAATAATTTTTCTGTTAGCAGTTAATAAACCAATTTTGGCGCCAGAAAATTTTAAAACCTTTCTAATTGTTTGATAATGTTGGGTTGCTAATATTTCTGTGGGAGTCATTAAAGCAGTTTGCCAACCAGCAACAAAAGTAGCATGCATAGATATTATAGCAACTAAAGTTTTACCAGAACCAACATCTCCTTCAAGTAATCGGTTCATCGGTTCAGTTTTACCAATATCTTTAATTATTTCCCAAGCTGACTTTTTTTGATCAGCAGTTAAATTAAAAGGCAAAGAATTAACTAATTCTTTAGTTTTTGCTTCATTAAAATTAATTTGTGGTGCTTTTAATGCTTTTAATTTTCGTCGTGATAATTGTGATTTTAATTGTAAAAATAAAAGTTCATCAAAAGAAAGTCGATATTGCGCTAAAGATAAATTATCTAAATTAGTAGGTTTATGTATTTGTTTAATAGACCAAAACAATTCTTTAAGTTTATAGTCTTCAATTATCTTTTGTGGTAAAAAATCTTTAATAAACTCTTTATACTTTATTAAAGCTGTTTCTACTAAAGAAAAAATCTGTTTAGAAGTTATGCCGGCGGTTAATGGATAAACTGGTAAAATTCCTAGGGGTTCTGGTTTTTTATTAAAATCAACTTTTTGCCAATTAGGAGAATTAAAATAAATATTAAAAACATCTCCCGCTATCTTTCCATAAACCAATAAACGATCTCCGGGTTTGAGTGTTTTAGTTAGCCAAGGTTGATTAAACCAAATTATTTTTATTGACCCAGAAGTGTCAGAAATTACTGCTTCTGTAAGATATTTACGTTGACGTAAACTACGTCGTGAAGCAATAAGTTCTAATCTTCCCCAAACAACAGCTTCTTGTCCTATTGTTAATTTTGAAATTTCAGATAACACTGAAAAATTTTCATAACGATAAGGATAATAAAAAATGAGATCTTCTATGGTCTCAATTCCTAAACGTTGTAATTTTTTTGATAATTTCTTGGCAAACGGATTTAATTCTCCGATTTTATCCGATAAAGCAGCCATGAAAAAAATTAATACGTGCCCGGCAGGAATTGAACCTGCGACCTACAGCTCCGCAAGCTGGCGCTCTATCCCCTGAGCTACGGGCACTTAATATAAAAATATTATATTTTTAACCAACGGCGTAATTGCTCAGTTAATGGTTCTGCTTCTCTTTCTAAATCTTCACGCAAAACACTAATCAAATAATCTCTAATAGCAACAGCATTTTGACCATCAAGAGGAATAACTAATCTTCCTTTTAAAGGGTTACGAAACTCAAAATAAAGATTTTTTATTCCTTCGGCACGATAAATAATATAAAAACAATCAATATCACGATAATAATGAAATTTTTTACCACTTTTAATTCCTTCTGGAGTAATGGCAAATTCTACCATTTCCGGAGGACGATTTTCAAATAATAAAAGTATTAAATAAAATAAAACCAAGAAAACACCAAACATATAATTGGCATCTATAATCGTCCATATAACAGCAAAAACTAATAATATCAAAGAAATTGCATACCATTTAAAACTTTTGTGATAAACCACATAATCCGGATGTTGCCAATAAAATAAAGCTTCAGTTAAAGCCGGGTTGTTTGTTTTTTCTGACATATAATTATTATATTTTTGAAAAAATTCTTGCGGAGAGGGCGAGATTCGAACTCGCGGTCCTTTTAAGGGGACTTCAGTTTTCAAGACTGACGCATTCAACCACTCTGCCACCTCTCCTTAATATATCAAAATATTCGGAGAAGGGGGGATTCGAACCCCCGGAACGCCCAAATAGACGTTCAACGGTTTAGCAAACCGCCGCTTTCAGCCACTCAGCCACCTCTCCAAAGATTAAAAATTTTTAAAACTACCCATAGCCCCCATATTTTAGCATAAATAAAGTGTTTTTGTAAAGGTCTCTAAAATTAAGCAGCGAGAACTAAAGCTTTAACATATAAAAATCCTTTTCTTTTAAGTTCTTGAGCGGCAGCTGATAAAGTTGCTCCCGTAGTTACAACATCATCAATTAATATCGCTGTCTTATCAATAGTTGAGCATTTAGTTGCTAAAAAAACATTTTTTAAATTTAATAATCTATCATTCAGTTCTAAATGAGCTTGCTGTTTAGTAAATATTATTCTTTTAATTAAATTATCTTTTACTGGTAAACAAGTTATTTCTGAAATAATTTGAGCTATTATTACTGACTGATTAAAACCTCGCCAAAGTTCACGTTTTTTATGTAAAGGAATTGGTATTAAATATCCAGAAGAACAAAAATCTCTAATTTTTTCAATATAATTTTGCTGATTAAAAAGAAATCGTAAATCATTTTCAAGACTAGTAATAAAATCGTATTTCAAAGATTTAATTAATGATTTTACTACTTGGTTATCGTAACGCCAAATAAAAATTAATTGGTCAATATTAGGAACCGATTTAGTCCCAAAAACAGGGTTAACTGATTGTTTACAATAATTACACAAATTTTCATTTGGCTGGCCACAGGAAACACAAATTTTAGGAAAAATTAAATCAATTAAATAATTACTTATTGTTGCCAAGAGGCTCCATTTACTTTCCATTCTTCTCTCAATTTAATTAAATTAACATTTAAAGTGCGATATAAAATATTACTATTTTGTCCATCACCTATAGTTTGTTCTATTTGTAAATTAACTGCTATTTTGGCTTTTGTTTGGCTAACTTCTATAAGATTAGCTGCTAGAGCTTTAGCTGAATAACCATAAAAAATATCAGGAAATTGTCTATTTTTTGCTTCAGAAATAATCGCCGAATAAAACTCTGACGTAGTTAAAGATTGAAGATCTTGAATATTTTTGATTGGTTCATCAGTTGAATAACTAGAATATCTTTCAGCGAAAATCATAGCAACCTGTTTAGACCCTAAAGGATATTGTTTTTCATTTTCTATTCTAGATGGATTAGCGGGTTCTAAAACAACGGGTTCAACTACTGATTGTCCGATTTGAATGGTTGAAGTTGGAGTTTGTACTAAATTTATTGGAGCTTCTTTAGGCTTAAATAATAACCACAGAAAAAAAGCTACTATTAATATAGCAACGCTGATTAATAAACTTATAATTATTTTTTGTCTATTGTCTAACATAAACATATAATATTTTATTTTATTCTTTTTTAGGCATATTTTCTTCTTGCATCATAGCTTCAGCAAATTCTTTTTTAGCTCGCTCTATTTCTAATAATTGGCGCGGATCAGAAGTAATAAGTTGATCTTCAGAATAAGAAGCAACAATTTTAATCGCTACATGTTTAGCTCCAGCAAAAAAAATTCCTTCACCAACACCGCATTCTAATAATAAATACTTTTCTCCTTCAGTAAGTAAAAAAGTTTTTTTAACTAAATCAATTGCAGCCGGTGACTGCTTTAACAATAATTGTATTGAAGAATTATTAACTATCGCCTGTCCATAAGAAGAAGTAAGAAAATCATTAACATCTTGGGTAATTGTGGTAACTCCTAAATAATATTTACGGCAACGTTTAACTAAAGCAAAAATAAATTTAGCTGAATCTTCTCGTTGCATTAACCACCAAGCTTCATCAACTACTAAAATTCTTTTCTTAAGTTCGCTTCTAACTATATTCCAAATATAATTAACGATAGTATAAATAGCTAACGGTTTAAGTTCATCTTCTAAATCTCGAACAGAAAATACTACTAATTGATTATCAAGTTTAACATTAGTTGGATTATTAAGTAAGCCAGCAAAAGTCCCTTCGGTATATTTTTTTAAACGTAAAACAATATTTTCTCCGCCCTCCATGCCTTCTAGTATATCTTGAAAATCTTGCATAATCGGCGGTTCAACGTAACGTAAATCAGCATCAGGAGTTATATCTTTTTTAGCATAAGTTTCTAAAAGCGCTCGATCAATAATTGAATCTTCTTCAGGAGTAACGTTTCCAATCATTAATCTAACTAAACCTTTAACCGTAATGACTGCGTTTCTAATAATATCTCCGGCTTTAGCATCTTCACCAACAGCACGCGGTAAATCAAAAGGATTAATCTTACCTTCTGAATTAAGTGAAATATCAATATAAGTACCTCCTACAGCTTGACAAAGATGATTATATTCACGTTCTGGATCAATAATTATCACTTCTGTTCCCATCATTAAACTACGTAACACTTCAAGTTTTATTGCATAAGATTTACCAGCTCCAGAAGTAGCAAAAACCACTGCGTTAGCATTTTGTAAAGAAAATCTATCAAATAATATTAAACTATTATTATGACGATTAATCCCATAAAGAATTCCATGATCAGAAGTAAGATCTGATGAAACAAAAGGAAAAGCTGACGCCGCTGGAGAAGAATTCATATTAATAAAAACTTGCATTTCATCTAATGCAATCGGTAAAGTAGAATTAAATCCTTGTTCCGCTTGATAAAAAACACGTCTTGAATAAATAAGCGTTGAACCAAAAAAATTTTCTATTCTTTCAGAAGTTCTATCTAATTCTTCAAGAGTCTTAGCATAAATAGTTACATAAAGAGAAATCTGAAAAAAATGTTCTATTCCTTGAGTTAAGTCATCACGTAATTTTTCCATGTCTCTAAGCGCTGTTTCTGCTAAAGGATCACGTGGCGCACCTTTTTCAGCGGCAGAAATAATTCCTGCTTCTAAAACACCTACCTTTTTCTTAAGCTGTTTAAGTATCACCGCGGCCTTAACTGGATAAAAAAACATAGCAATATCTGCGGTAATATCCATATTAATTATGGGAGCAAACCAACCTACGGCAATATATCTAGGATATTCATAAACAAAAATAGTACGAACAAAAAGTTCCCCCAACTTAATATAATTAGGATTAACTTCTAAGGCTGAGGGAGCTATTAAATCTCTAACCGAAACTACTCCTCGGCGATAAATTTTTTCTTCTTCCAAAGCTTCTTTGGATAAAGCAAGTTCTTTAGTTTCTACAGCTAATCTCTGAGCACCTTTAAGAGGTGGTGGAGGAGTATAACCAAAAGTTTGTTGTGACTGATTATTTTTTTCTATTTCTTGAGGATTAAACATAAAATTACATTTTTTGTTCCATCATTAATTTATTAATATCTTGTAATTTCTCATATCTAGAAACTGTCGGATTATAAGTATTATAAAATAATTCAATTAGTGATTGAGTATCCAAAATTTGTGAACGTAAACCCATACTAGCCAAACCAGTCATAACTCTATCAACTATAACAAATAAATCTTTTTGTCTTTGTAAAAAACGTTCTTGATCCAAATTTATCACCGAAGCAGGAGCAAGAATATCACTTAATCTTTGCCAAAAACTTCTTTTTTTTTCTCCAAAAACTGAATAAGGAACTATAACATAAAATCTTTTGGTCATAATATTGCCTAATTCAATCAATTCTTGAATATATTGACGATATTCAGTCATTTGTATTTTTAATAAATCGTTTTGTTGTTTTTCTTCAATTTCTTTAAGAAACTCTAAATATTGATCTAAATCTAATTTGCGTGATTGAATAACTATTTGTAAAGGTGATTCTAAAGAATTAAGAAAACTGACATAACCAGCAATAATTGCATTTTGTTCATCTTCCGATTTAAGCGCAAAATTAATACTTGAAACTAATAAGACTGCCCGCAAACTACCATCCTTCATTACTATTGTATCATCTTTTATTTCAGAAATTTGAAGAAAACTTTGGGTTGATGGTGTTGAATTGTTAGCTTTTCTTCCTGCCATAAACTATTTTATTAAATTATTATTTTCTTCTCCTTGATAAACTCCTCCCGTATCTATAATTAAGGCGATTTCTGAAAGTCGCGAAGAACTTATTGGTCGATGAGACATTTTTACTAATTGTAAATTTTCTTCTTTAGGTTTAGATAAATCGGCTTTTATTTCTTTAAGAGTTACTCTTTTTCGCCAAATTTTTAATTTAGGATTTATCATTGTCTGAAAAAAATTAAGCATAAAAATATGAAAAACCTGCCCATTTATTTTAGCAAAAGCTATAATCATGGTAATACCAAAAACGATAAAACCAGCAACTAAAAAATAAGGTAAATAAAGCAATTTATAAAGTATAGCGATAAAAATAGCTCCAATTACTAATTCAATAAATTGACGTACTGTAATTGGCCCAATAATTTTATCTTCTACATCTAAAAATTGTGGTACAACTACTTGTTGCATAATTTAAAATCTAATTAATTTATTAAGTTCTGTGATCGCTTCAAATTCATTCATTGATAAAGTTGGTTTGCCAGAAATTAATCTTTCTTCTATTACTGAAGATACACTTTTTCCTTCTGACATAGCAAGTTGCCCTAAAAGACGATAAAACTTACTAACTTCACTACGATGCCAAGCGGCAATGGCTTCATTACGCCGATCAAATCCTTCTTTACTAATAAGCTCAATATCTTCTTGAATTTTTTTAATTGCTTCAAAAGGGTCAGAAGAAAGACGACGAAATTCTATTAAGGTCATTGCTTCTAATTCATCAATTGGCCCCATTATTGTTTTAGTTATTTTAATACCATCAAGATGTGGTTTTGAAGAATTTTTAATATTAGTAATTGATGGTATTTTTTTAGATGCTAAAAAAGGCTCAGGTTTAGGAGTAATTGTTGTAAAAGAATTAGTGACAATTTTATTATCACTAGATTTATTAATTTCTTCTTTTTTAATTTCTAAGTTAGATTCTTTCTCCTTATTATTATTGATTTCAATATTAGAAGCTGTTTCTTTTGATTTTTGAAAAATTAATTCTTCTTCTAATTCTTTTTCATTTAATAATTCCGGTTTAACTATTAAATCATCCGGTAAGCGAACTACAGGTAAACCATCTTCTATTTCTATTTTAGGTGAGATTACCGATGATTTAGGCTTACTTGCTAAAGTTAAATCATTTTCTATTTTTGCCACCTTAAAAGAATCTTGATTTCTTATTAAAGAAAGTAATTGCTCAGCTTGAGTATCACTAAATTCCATACCTCCAATTTTACGTGATCGAGTTAAAATATCAAAAGTTTCTAAATCATCACGAATATCTTTAAGTCTAGCTATAATAATATTTTCTAAACGTTTAACAATAACAGGATCTGATTCGCGAAAACCAAATTGAGAAATTATAGACTTTATTTGGCTACCCCAATCAATTTTTTCTTCATAATCAGGAACTTTTATTGATTGAATTTCTTTTTCATCAGACATAGAAAAGGCCATGCCGGATGAAGATCTGGCAGTATCAGATTTGATTTCTGGTAAACCTTCAAGACTACTCTCTTCTTTTTGAGGCGGTCTGACTTCTAAAACCGTTATACCTAATGAACGAATATAATCCTCAACTCCATCAATCTCGTCCTTAAACGCCATAAGCCTATTTTTAGCGATGGCAATTTCAATTTGACGCTTTATTTGAGGGTCTTTAAGAATTACTTTTTTAATCATTTCTGAATATTCCTGCAAATCAATATCGCCCCAGATAACTTGACCAATAAGATTAACAATGGCAACTATTTCTGCATCAGATAAACCGAAATCAACAATCCAGGGATTAGATTGCTTAATTTCTTCTAAATCTTGAATTTTATTTTGATTATTTTCCGCCATGAATTAATTAATCTTCTTTATTATTATTTTTACTTTTTTTACCAATAATTTCTTTTTCTCGTTTTTGCAAATCAGTCTCTTTCCAATTCTTGTTATCATCTAAATTAGAAGCATAATTATTTAACGCCTGATTATATTCATTTTCCGCTTTAGATAAATTTGCTTGTAAAGTAGCTTCCTGACTTTTCAATCTATTTATCTTGCTTTGTAACTTTTGATATGTCATTGAATCTCCTGCTTTTTTCGCATCATCAGCCTCATTACTTAAATCTGTTATTTCTTTTCTTAAAGATTCAAGATTTCCTCTAGCTTCATTATATCTTTGTTTAGCGTTATTAAATATCTGTTCATTATCATTATCTATCTTCGCTCTAGTTCTAATATTATCGCGAACTCCCCTTATCAACTCATTATTATCTCCTCTAGTTGCTAACAATTTAAGAGCATTAGGATTAATATGTTGAGATATAATATTTTTCTCTTGATCAGATAAATTACCCCAATTAATTTTACTAGCATCATCGCCATTAAGATTACCCAAAATCCTCTCTAAAGCATCATCAGAGCCAGAAGCTTTAATAACTGATGGTGATAAATTTCCTTGGGCCAATAAATTTTTCTTAACTAATTCATCCATATCTGCTTGCTCTTTCTTAGCTTTTTCTATAGCAACTTTATCTCCACTGGCTATAGCTCGAGCCAAATTTTGAGCCAATTGTTCAAAGTTCACCTCTTTTAGTGAAGCATCAAGATGTTCTTGCAAAGCTCTAGTCGCAGCAGTTTTATGTTCAGAACTTCGATCAGAGAAATTTTTCTCTAATTCTTTAAAATTAAATAAATCTCCAAAATTCTTAATAAATTCAGAGGTCATACCTTCTGGATCCATTTCCCTCAAAATAGTCTCTCTATTCTTACTAAATTGTTTTCTAGCCTTTTCTAATTCAGTTTTGTCATTCATATCAAAAATCTTCATAATATCAGCAGGTTTTGAAGATAAATATTTCCTTCTAGTCTCATCATCATATTCAGCAATCGTACCATCAGGATTGATGCGCTTAGCAAAAGTTTTATGATCAATTTCTTGAGTGACCAATTCTCGACTTTGTTTATTCATACCTTTTAAGGTTTTACCAATATCACTAGAATTACTCAAAATAAACTTAGCTACAGCGCCATTGCCACCACCCAAATCCGCTTTGAGTTTATTGATCTGCTCGGGAGTCATACCAGCCATTAACTTATCAATATCAATTTTTCCAAGTTTTAAATCGCTACGTAATTTATCTAATTTACCATCATAAATAGTAGAAAAAGCTAAACTAGGATTATATTTTTTAAGATTTTCATCAAAAGTATTACCTAAATCAGTTCCTTTAAGTGCCTCTCTAGCTTTCTTAATAATATCAATATTATTTGCTCTATTTAATTCATCATCATCTCTAAATAAACCTTTCTTCATTAAAGCTTGAGTAGCCACCACTCCAGCAGATCCACCTTTAGAAGCTAATTTTCTTAATTGTTCTTCATTCATTTTATCAATTTGATAACCTTTAGCTAAATCACTATATTTTGCATTAATTCTTCTCTGTGTTCCTTCTTCCAATACGCCAATTCTTTTACCTAAATCCTGTCCAACAAAAGGAATATATTTACCACCAGCAGCAAAAGCTGTTCCATACAATTTTTGACGAAGGCCCAATTTATCATCAATGGCGGTGCCAACAGTTCTAGGTGCTGATTTTGCTAAATTTTTAGCTAAATTAAATCCACTCCAACGCTTACCTTGATTTTGTAGCCAAGTTAAACTTTGTCCAGCAAATTTAGAACCTTTTGTTCCAATTTTTTGAGCCATTAATAAAGACCCGGCCATTAAACTAATAACAATTAAAAAATTAATGACTCCATTAGGGCTAGCGGCATTAGACAAACTAACAGTATCTTTACCTGAAGTTAAAGTTACATTAGAGCCGCTACCTATAGTTGCACCTGTTGGTAGACTTTGAGTATTAATATTTAAAACATTAGAAGTATTTCCAGCTGTTCCTGTATTATTCATTTTACCCATAAACATAAAGGATAAATATAAGAAAAACATCACTGCAGGTCCTACTATTAGATATTTAAAAAATTCTTCCCACCATAAATTAACATAACTAGCTCCTCTCTTTAAGAGAGATAAAAGAATAGGTAAAGGAGAAAGTATTACTAAAAACCATAACATAATAATACGATAAGCTAGTAATACTGTTATTGCTGTAATAACTATTATTGTAACAAAAGTTATTATTGTCGCATAAATTAAAGCCGCTATTAGATCTATATTTTCAATTCCAGTGGTACCTACTTCTGAAGAAAGATTGCTTAATTGCATACTGCTTGGTATACCCATAGCCGCTAAAATAACATTGTATCCTGTAATAGAATTAAGCGGGCTAGCAAAAGTAAGAGTAAAAATTTGTGAAACATCAATAAAAATACCACACATTAATAAAGAAAAATTAATTATTACTGCAGCAACTAAAATTTTAGGTAACATACTACGCCAATCTTTAAAGTCTCCTTGACGCAACATAGTACTAATTGCAGTAATAAGTAATAAAATGATAAAAAAATTATTACAAATATCTCTGATAATTTGCCAACCTAAATGTATTGCGTCTTCTCTAAGAAAATTATTATAAACAGCAATTTTAAGCATTACAAAACTAATCAACATTAAAACCCAACCCAATCCTACGGCTATGTAATACAAAAGCCAAGCAAACATGCGAGCAATAATATCACCTATGGTTGAATTCTTGGGATCATCTTTTATTTGCTGGTTAGATGCTTTTAGTGCCTCGGTTTGCTGATAACTGTAATTCATGCCTCCTATAGCCGCTTGTACATCTTCTTTTTTAACTCCTCTCTCAATTGCTTTTGCAGACGTTTCTAAAACTCCCCCTGTACTTTCGGGCAAGTTAGTACCAGCAACATAAGTTCCAATGGAGGTATCAGTTAACGCAGCATTCATAACTATAGGAGTTACTATTGAATTAGCAGATTCTTGAACTTTTCTACTACTTATGACATACATGACGCCAGCTTCAGTCACAGCAGTCAAAATCGTTCCACCAATTAAAGCCACCGGAACAGAAACCGGCGCACTAATAGCAAATAAGCTTCCAATAGCTGCTCCAGCAGCAACTGTTCCAACAAAACCACCAAAAGCACCTAAATTATTCAGCCAACCAGCTCTAACCGGCCTAGCTACACCAAAACACATTGCGACTATTATTATTGTAGCCACAATATTTATCAAAATTTTGTTCTTTCTTCTAGAAAACATAAAGTGAAAAAATTTAAAATGTTTAATTTGAACTTATACTTACAGTTGCATAATTATAATTTATTCCTTGAGTGGTTGTAGTAATATTACAATAATTAACTTTATCCCAATTATCTCTAACCGAAATATAGATGGTAGCTGTACAGGTAGCGTTGGTACATGCAGATGAAACAGGAGCATTTGGCACAATAGACAACTGCTCAGTACACTCATATGATCCACTCTTTACACAACAGGGCATTGATAAATTAAAATTGGAGCCAGAAATAGAAATATCCTTAAGTTTATTGAAATCATAAGTATGATAAACCGTAAAAGTACTGGACGAGTTTGGCTTATCATTAAGAGAAGCACCTGAAAAAGTATCAACTGTTCCATCGCCCCAAGCAATGGTATAAGATTTGATTGGTAATTGATCAACTGGTATTGTAACATTAAAGCTTAATTTAGCTAAAGAAATAGTTTCATATTTACTAATTATTTCAAGTTTAATATTATCAATTATTGATCCTAAACCTTTTGCACTTACATTATCCCAATTATCAAGGCTTGCTAATTCTTCTTTATAACTTCCCCCTGAACCATTTACACCATTTACAGGAGTACAAATCTTATTTCCATTATCTTGAACACAATTAGTATTGTCATTTGAATTAGTAAAAAATAACCATTCTTTTAATATTAAATTCGGATTAAAAATATTAATTTCATCCCAATGCCAAATAAAAATACCATAACTTTTAGCAAAAAGTTGTTGAAGTGTTGTTGTAGTATTTAAAAATACCGCTATCCTTTTAAAACTATTATTAAAAAAATTAGCTTTACTATTTTCTATAACGCTTCCACCAGCTCTAGCTTGATATGGATTACCATAACTTAATACCGGCGTTTCAAAAAATAAAGGTTGTTTAGTTGCTGAATAATTAACTCCTATAACTGTAGGTTGTATTAATTGTAATCCAGAAACATTTACACCTGGTAAATTAATATTTCCCTGATCAATACTAGAAAGTGTTTTACTATCCCAAGTTATTGGTTCATCTATATTACCAGATGACGGCGGCACAATAGCTCCAAAAGGCATATAATCCATATTATAAGTAAAAGTCGCAGTTGAAGCTGGATTTGGTCCAAAAGATTGAGCGTTAACAGTATAACTATAATTAGAACCTAATCCCACTTTACTATAATAAGCTTTATTCTGTCCTGAAGCTGTTACAACTTTAACAAATTTTTTACAATAAGGAATATTCATATATCCTTCAAAATGACCAACTAATCCAGCACCTTTTAATTCTGATGTATTTAAAAACCAAGCATAACCCAAAACATTTCCAGAAACATTAGGATCGGGATCAGTCAAAGAACTGGCATACTTTGAATCTTGATCAGTTATAATTTTAACTCCTGAAGCACCTACTCCAATAAATATATTTTCTGTAGCTTGGCCTCCAATTGCTTTAATAGCATTAGCTACTAATTCTATAGCGAATATTATATTAGGAGCATTCAAAGCCCCAGAAAAAGTAGTGGGAAATACTAATGGTTTAATATCTATACCTTCTATAACAAAACCAAAAGCTCCAAAACCACCCCAAACATCTTCAGTGTCGTTCCAAGCAATATTTGATACACTGAGCCATATACTTGAAATTATGTTTACTAATTTATTAACTACACATCTAATCCATTGGCTTATATTTAAGCCGGCAAAATTGCAATCTCCTCTGTCTGCTTTGGCTTGTTGAACTTTTTCTTTAATACAACTTTCTATTTCGTCATCAATACTATCAAGAGTACCAAAACAAAATTCTCTACAACTACTCTCGCCTTCATAATTATTTGGATTATCTAGTTCACAAAAAGTATTTTTATAATAACAAAAATCATATACTTCTACTGAACAATCATTATTGTCCCAATCCCAAACTTTTTTTTCTCTATTAAGACATTGATAATAATCAATTCTTTTACCATCATTTTTATATGTATAATCATCCATATATCCATCTATACTACCATCAAAATCAGCAATTTCAGTCTTAGAATTATTAGATGTAAATTCTATTAAATCAGTGCTTGAAGAAGAAGGAGAAGAAAGAGGAAGAGAAGAAGAAAAATATAAAGAGCCTTTATATGTTCCTTTATATGTTTGATTACTACTTTTACCAATTTGTTTACCATGCCAATACTCTCCATTTTCCAATCCATCTCCACACATTTTATCCATCCAAAAACCTTCATTTCCACCTTTCTTAAACTCAGGAGCTAAACAACTTTCAAAAATATCTTTTATCCAAACTTCGTTTTTAATTTCTTCTTCTGTGCTACTACTAAAAATTGAATGTGATTTAAAAATATCTTTACAATCACTACCATGAAAAATTGGCAGATATCCAAAAAATCCTACCGCACACTTTGGATACATAAAAGTGAGTATTGGTAAAAGTTTAAAATTATTATCTCTTTGAAGTCCACCAAATGCTCCTACAAAAATAAATCTATAAATATAAGGATAACGAAACATTCCAGCATATTCAGGATCAATATTAAAAGCAATCGGTGTTACTTTTCTATTATCAGTTATTATTGCACTTACTTTTTGTCTATATTTTGCTTTAACGTCTTCTCCAATATTTCCAATTACTCCTAAATCATTAATATTAAAAGAGACAATGTCCCAATCTATACAATAATACAAAGGCGCTCGATTATCATAACCTAAAGCGTAGTCACTACTAAATTCACCTTTAATTTTATCAACAGGAAACCATTGTAAACAATCGCTACGACGATTAGGATCGGGAGTTAAACAATAGCCATACCAACCATAATAATTAGTATTACCAGAACTATATTTACAAGCTGGAGCATCTGCCGATGGATAGATACGACAAGTTTTAGGAAGCATTAAACCATCTCCATTATCATTAAGTACAGGAGTAATTTGTATATCATCAAAAAGAGAATAACCTACTGGTTGACCAGTATTACTAGTACTAAATGGGGGACCATCTGGAGAATTTCTTAAAAGTAAATAAATTGATTTAGCATTAGCAGTAAATTTACGAGTAACTCGAGCCCAAGGCAATCCAGCAGAAACCATAACTCTATTTATTTCTTCATCTTTCTCTGCATTCATTACTACTATTTCAGCTCTTTCTTTTAATGGTGAAGAAGAAGATTTTAAAGATTCAGTATTTATCCAAGCTGATAAATAATAATCTTGTCCAGAAATTACATCTATTATCTCTGACTTTGCTGTTGATTTAAAATTAATCCTTAAATAATTACTTCCTTCTGGAGCATTTTTAGGATCATAAACAACACTAAACATTGATGGATCCCAAGCTATATTCTGTGACCAATTAACCCAACTTAATGGTTTGCCACTATTAAGTTTTACTTCAAAATTACCATTACCAACATTAGCACCTTGGCCCTCATATTTCATTTGATCAACAGGATAAAGTCCGGGAACAGAATAACCTGTTTTATTTAAATAAGATAATCTCGTTGTTGTACTTGTAAGGTCAATAATTTCTTTGTTAGTGGAAACTAAATGACTACATTGATTATCTTCGCTTAATTCATCGCAAGCATTAACACTTAAACAATAATCTTTCTCACCAAACTTCTCATTACTAGAATTGCCATCGCCTTTAATATAAGAAGTACAAGCAAGCCAATTAGAACAAGTTCTATCTGGTTTAACTTGTAAAATAATATCTGTATTATTACTATTTTGTGTGCTACCACTATTTAATGCTTCTTGAGCGGTTTTTGGTCCTACTTTTTGAGAAGAAAAAGGATATCCTTGAATAAAATAAGTATAATTAGCATCAAAATTGAGATACTTATTTCTACCAAACATGGTAGTAGTAGAATAATCAATTCCACTACGGTCATTGAATAATACACAGCCTGTACCAAAATCAACTAAACCATTACAACTTGATTTATCAACTGAATTAGCTATCTTATAATAAACACCCGCTTTAGCTACTTTAATTTTATTATCAGATGATGAAATAGTAACATTACAATACTTATCATCTGAATTAGGTTTAGCATAATAAAGATAGCCACTACTAGTATCTCCTGGACGAGAATAAGTAATGTCTTGAGGAATAAATTCACAATTATCTGAATTTATATTTATTTTATAAAAACTATCATTAGAAATAGAATATAAAGTATTTGCTTTGAGTAAATAAGAAACGGAATTATCGGAATTAAGTTTTCCTAGCTCCTCCTTATACATCTCTGTAAGTGGATCAACAAATTCTGTACAACCAGATTGATCCTGAGAACAAGCTCCTGCCCAACCCGTATAAACCGGTTCTCCACTACTTGAATAAGTAGCTCCCGAAACTACTCCTACTGGTTGTAATTTCTTTTCTAAACTACCATAACCAGTACCATAAGTTTGATTAAATGTTACATCACAAGGATCACCATTAGTGCCAATTTTATACCAAATAGCAGAAGTAGAGGTTCTAGTGGAACCATAAACACAAATTTTGTTGTGTGGGTCTTTGAAATATTTTGCTCCTCCATTAGCAGAGTATTCTTCACACCAAAGATTTTTAGCATAACAAAGATCAATTTCGTATTTATCCGGTTGATTCTTAATAAAAACACTTTGATAACTTATAACATTATCTTGCTGATCAATAATTGGCAATCCATATGGAGTACAACCTTTATCAGAAGCAGGACATGAAAATTGTGGACTATTTACTAAATAAACTTGTTCATCAGCGGAAACATTAACTTGTGAATTATCACCTACATGATAACTCTTAGCTAAAGAAGTATTATTATTTTTAGTATCAATTAAAGCTTCACAACCCGCTGCTTCAGAACGACACAATGAAGCAAAAGATTTTAAATAAACAGTTTGATTAGCTCTATTAGTATAACCAGTACAACCCAACATTTCTCCAATTGAACAACGACCTGAAGCTGAATCTTGACAACTTCCAGTAGTTATACTCTTTGATCCGTCAGGATCATCTAATTTATTATCACAAGAAACAGGAGTATACCAAGAATTCTCAATAGCATAAACATTATTAACAATTTCTTTTAGAATTACATTATCTAAATAAATGTTATAAGCAGTAATTCCTGCTCCAGTTGGTAAATTAAATTCTAAATATTCATTATCTGATGGCTCCCAATCAACAAAAACCGGCCCTAATTGATATAAATTCCAATCTTGTTTAAAGTTAGGACGATTAGAAAGCAAATTATCATCTCGAATTTGTTTAACGGCAAAATATTTAGAAGTATCTGTACCAGCGCCAGTAAACTTTATCGAATCCATACTAAAATTGTCACTGCCTTTAGCCCAGAAACTTAAAATATAAGTTTTACCTTTCTTTATCTTTACTGGATGCTTAATAACTGTGGTACCTCGATTCATCAAAGAATTGCCACCGGGAAAGGTTGATTCGGAAGACACGAATAATCCATTAGACGTACCGTCTGCTCCTACCCAACTTCCAGTAGTTGAAGACTGCAAACCAAAATTAGCAACTTCTATTATATTACGAACATTATTACCTTTATTTCCCGTATAAGCGCGACAACCTTTAGCTGAGGCCGGACATTTCATTCCTTCTCCTGGAATTGCCATGTAAATACATTCGTTATTACTATTCCACCAACCACTATGACTTTTACAATCTTCTTCAGTTTCTGCCGTAGAATTTTGTGTCATAGTACGACGATAAGGATGACAATTATTAGATACTGAAATAGTACGAGATAATAATCTATAATGAACATTACCTTCAACATCATAAAATTGACGACAATCAGCGTTAGTAACTAAATCGTTAACAGTACAGAAACCAGCCTTTTCAAGTTCCTCGGAAGAAGTAGGCCATGTACTAGGATCATTACATTTAGGTTTACCTTGATTGTCATAAAAAAGATTGGTACAAGGAGCAATTCCACCGATTCCATTGGGGTCGGGATCTGTACTAGTAGATTTTTTTAAATTATAAGCTTTAAGCTGATAACCTGTAACATCGCTTCCTTCCCAAGTATAAAAAGCGCCATCATCAATGTCTGGTTTTTGACAAGCGCGAATAGCTGAATAATATTCTTTAGCTTCCGCTCCTCTGCCTAATTCATCTAGATTAGTAAATTCATCACAACCAGCATAAGAAGCCGAACAATATTTAATTTTATTGTCAGTTATAAATTGACGATATTTATCATTTACAAATCTAGTGACTTCTTGTTTATAAACTTGATAACCAGCGCATTCAGCTGGACAAACATCAATATCATTAGCAACACCCGGCACAGTAGGATCACCATTAAGTGGTTTATATAATTCGCACCCTACTTCATATGGCGCACAAACTCCCGCAAACTGCGAACAAGCTAAACTACGATTGGCCAATACTGAATTTAATTCACTTGGTGTTATAGGCCAACGCTTAACTCCTTCTGCTGTATAATAATAACAATTGAAATAATCAGGAGCCTTTCTTAAATAAGTAACTTGTTGATTTTGAATATCTTCTAAATTATAAGGAGTATAAGCAGTTGGAGTAAGAGAAGGATAATTAACTTTCTCTATCTTTAAATTATCAAAATAAATTTCAGCTGTTTCAGATGAAGCAAAAGGTTTAAATAGTAATATCTTAGCTCCACTAGGTACCTTAAACCAACAAGATTGACGCTTCATATTAGTAGATTCTGGAGTAAAAATTAAAGTAATTGTGTTATCTCCAGTTTGGCTACAATTAGTATCTTTAACTTCATAATGATATTTTCCAGCATAATTTATATCACTAACAAAAGCCATCTCAAATTTTATTTCATGATGATTAGTATCTGATGTTTGAGCGGCATCAAAAGAAACTGTATAATAATCATTTGGTTCTACATTTATAGGTTTATATGTACTATAAGATGCAGTTGAATATCTTAATTTTGCTTTACCATCTTTAATTTCTGCTATCGGACTTAATTTACTACCCCCCCAATAACTATTCCAATCAAAATCACCATATTCAAAACCTCCATCATAAACTAAATTAGTACCAATCCCAGCCTTCAAGCGTAAAAATTGACTACATCCAGCAGAATCCGGTGAACAAGATTCTGCATCTCGATCAAAATAAATATCTTTAATATTTTCCCTATCTTCTTGCTTTATTGAAGAAAAAACTGTAACCGAATTTTCAAAACATTTACTACTAACTTCATTTAAAGAAAAGTTATCAAATCTAATATCAGCAAAAGTTCCTTGTGGCGCCATAATTGCTATTGTAGCTGTAGAAAACTCTTGTACTTGAAATTCAGAACTTCTAAAAGATGTCCAATTATTACTTATATAACCTGCATTTATTTCTATAGAACCAAGAATTTTAATATCAGATAAATTATTAGAATTAATTCTTTTATCTCCACCATAAACAAATACAAAAACTTTTCCCTGATTTCCCACAGAACCTCGCAGGTCAAATTTTAAATGGTAAGACGATCCGGGATTTACACTAAAAGAATCTGATAATAATAAAATATCTGATGGTGAGCCATTAGCTAAAACTCGTAAACCAGCTCCTGATTTACCGCCATTAATTTCTCTATAAGCTCTATTATTTAGAGTAATAAAGGAAAGTTCATCACTCCATTTTTTAGCATTATCAGTATAAATACCTTCCTGTTCTTCAAATCCTCCATTTCCCGAAGCAAAAGCATCAGTTTGGCTATCACAAATAGGTAAACGACAATTGATGCCTCCACTAGGTATACTACAAGAAAGACCAGTGTTAAATTTACAAGCCCTATTAACAAAATTACATTTACCATTCATTGCTGGATCCTTGCATAAAACCTCAGTGCAAGGAGAAGCCATTATTAATTGTTTATTATTACTAACATATTGATTTTCTCTTACTAACCAACCACTATCATCAGAAAGAGTTATTTGTTGCTCTGTAGTTTCGTTATTAACTGTATAAAAATTACTTTCATATGCTCCAACCCAATATTTCGAAACTGGATTATATTCTATACTAAACCAACGACAACCAACTGTTGATTGATCGCAATCTCTGAAATCCAAAGTATTAGTTAACCAATAATTGGTTTGTCCCAAACGATTAACATAAGTATTGCAAGTATTATATCTAGGCTCGCAAGATTTACCAAAATTCCAAACACGACGTTCTTCTGTACAATAACCATAAGCAGCACAAGAACCATCATCGTTTTCTTTAATACATTGTTGTTCGTCAGCACAATAATTATCTCTAAATATTGCTCCATTTTGATCTCCAGAAAAAGAATTTTGCGGTCCATACCCTTCGCGACGACAGAACATATCTGGGGCTTTCAATACCCAAAAAGGATCAATTAAACCAAAGTAATCACTGTTAGTATTATTAAATTCGTTCATTATTTGTTTAAGAGTCGGGGCTTTGAAATTTGGATTTTTTGCTGCTAACTGAGAAATTAAATTAGCCGCATATTCCCAACCAACCGGAACAATACGATATTTTCTTAAAATTGTTACGCCGCGTAAACTAAAATACTCATTAGGATTTTCAACTTTATTAGCTAAAGGAACAAAGGGTCGATTTAAAATTTCTTCTGGTAAATCTTTAACTAAAGTTTTTTGTCTAATAGCAGAAGCTAAATTAACATCTAACACACAACCCATTGGTCCCGGATTATTAGGATCTTGACAAGCAGTAAGTTTATTAAGCAAATCATATTGACCGCCAACTTTAATGGTTGAAGTTTTAAGATAATTAAATTTACCTTCAGCACCTTTAATTCCTGCTACTACTGGAGAAGACCAAGGATTAAATAAAGAACTTAAATCAGGAAGATTTGAATTATCATCACTTTTAACAGGACTGGAAGAAAAAAATCCATTTTTAAGATTAAGAGCTAATTGTCCCACTAAAGTATCTAAAAATGAACCTATTAAATCCCAAATAGTATCAGTAAATGTTTCCCAGCCTAATTTAGAAGTATCATGAATATCACTTTTAAATTTATCATGAATCATACTACCGGGAGTAAGAATTTTGCCTGCAATATCTTTAATATTAGCCCAAAGACCTTGAGTTTCTGCCTCTTTAGCCGCTGCTTCCACAATTCCAGCAATATAATTATGTTTTTTGTCAGCCAATATTAAAGCTACTGAAATATCATTTTCACCTGGTCTTAATGCAGCGCGATATTCTACAGAAAAATTAAAGTTAGAAATAGCACTTTCCCAATTTTGAATAATTTTAGAAAAACTACATCTAACTCTTCTCGTTTGCCTATCATCTATTCCAAGAATAATAGCTAATTTAATATTAAAATCTGGTTCGCATAAATCAACACCAAAACTCTGTCCTATTTGGTCAATAAAATCTCCTAAAGCTACATCAGCAATATTTTTCATATAAGCACCCCAACCTTCAGTAATAAACAATGGCTTTTGGCCACGACCGCCAGAAGCAACCCAAACAGCAGTATCTCTACCAATTTGACGTGCTATATTTTCTAATGACTTTTTAAATGCTCCAGCCATTGCTTCTTTAAGCTTAGTTTTCATTTGATCCCACCACTCTTCACGTAAACGTTTTTTCATGTAAGCTTGAATTGTTTTTTGTGTATTCTTATCAAGGTTTTGAATAAGTTTTTCAATACAATCAGCTTGATTTTTAGTAAAAGCGGTTCCTTCTATATATTGATCACCAACACAAGGAGTCACGTTTAAAGAAAAATTATCACCAGTCCAGAGAACACTATTACCCTCCATGTAAATCTCATTGACTTGCGCCTCTGCACGAGTTGTGGACGCCAAAAACATAAACAATGACACTACAACAAAAAAATATATCTTGAGTTTATTATTCATAAACTATTAATTGCTATTTGAATTAATTTTTTCTTCTATTTTTTTCAAAAATAATTCTTTTAATTGATCATCAGAAACTGTTTTAAGTAAATCTTCTGGAGCGCCAGATTGTATCATTAGAGTTCTAATTTGACTACCTGAAAGATTTTTTAAATCTTCTAAACTTGTTACTCCTAATGAAGAAAGATTAACATTAGAAGCATTAGGCTCTGGCAAAGAAGTTTTTACTTGTTCTCCTTCGGATGTGTTAAAATATTTACTAGCTATTTCAGGATTAGTTTTGACATATTCTTGAAACAACGCCATAATTTCCGAATCCGGCACTTCAGCCAGCATTTCTTTATCAAAACCACTTTCAATAAGTACTTGTCTTAAAAAATCTGGAGTAATAGCAACAGTGCCGTTTTCTAAAGGAATTTCCGTAACTAAAGTAGGAATATTTTCCGAAGAACTACTATTATTATTAACATTATTAATAAAATTTGTATTAAGACATTGTTGTCCTTGAGGACAATTAGGGTCCAATCCTCTTGATATTTCCTCACTATCATCAATTCCATCACCATCACTATCCTTTAAATAAGGATTGGTACCATATTTATTAAGTTCTAAATAATCAACTAAACCATCACCATCAATATCGGTTGTTTGTAATGCTAATAATTGCATTTTTTCCTTTTCTGCTTCTTCTTTTAACTGAGCTTGGCCAATTTTTAAAATATCAGCAAAAGGATTAGAAATATTTGCTAACATTCCAAATAAACCAAAAAACAAAGCACTCAAGCCGACTATAATAATTATTATTGAATTAATTTTTTCTTTACGGAGCAATCTTTTTTGTTCAATAAAAAAGGCTTGATTTGACCAGTTATCATTATAAAGATTGTTATCATTTGTTGTTTTTTGTTCTTCCATTAAATTGTGGATAACTCATTAATTAAATTATACCATAAATTAATTAAGCGGCCAAAAATTAATTTATATTAAAACATAAATATAATTTATAAAGCAATAAAAATTATCAAAACTATCTTTTAAATTTTTAAAAAATTACTAATAGCTTTTGATAAAGCAATCCAATCAGAAACTGATAAATCTTGGGCTCTAATTTTTTCATTCCAACCTAAATTACTAATTATTTTCTTAATTATTTTATTATCTATTTTTAATCCACCAGAAAGATTATTATGTAATTGTTTTCTTTTAGCAGCAAAGCCCATTCTGGCTAAACGAAACATTAATTTATAGTCAGTCGGACTAATTTTTTGTTTTAATTTAAGTCTAATTACTGAAGAATCAACTTCTGGTACAGGCCAAAAACAATTAGAACTAACATCAAACAATAACTCTGGTTCACTATATAACTGAACAGAAAGAGATAATAAACTCATATCGCCCGGTTTAGCTATTATCCGACGAGCTACTTCTTTTTGAACCATAACTATCATTTCGCTTGGCCTAGGCCCAACCTCTAAAAATAATCTAAAAATTTTTGAAGTTATATTATAAGGAAGATTAGCAATCAATTTAAATGAAAAATCAGATAAATTAAAAGTCGAAAAATTAACTTTTAAAATATCTTCATTTATTAATAATAATTTACCAAGATTAATTTCTTTAATAAATCTATTTTGAAGCATTAAAAATGTTTTATAATCTAATTCAACGGCTATTACTTTACCAGCTTCTTTTAAGAGTTTATCAGTTAAAACTCCTAATCCCGGACCAATCTCTAAAATAATATCGTGAGAACTAAGATTACTTACTGTTATTATTTTATTAACTATATTTTTATCAATTAAAAAATTTTGCCCTTTAGATTTAGAGGGTATAATGCCAAAATTTTTACAAATTTCTTTAATTTCCATTATTTAGTATTAAATAATAAATAAAATAAAGTAAAAATGGCACCGAGAACAAAAATTGAGTTCCAGCCGGGAGAAAATATTTGTAAAATAAATAAACAAATAATAATTGCTGTAAGCTTACCAATAACTAAAGACATTTCAAAGAAAGCTATAGTAGACATAACTGAACCATTATGTGCTTTTGTATAAACACTAGTCATAAGTGGTACAGAAATAATATTTTTAGAAATCCTAGAATAAGCATCAACAATTAAAATACCTAAATTATTACGAGCTAAAATTCTCATAATCCAAGAAAAAACATAACTCACTACTCCAAAAATAAATAATGATTTTCTATCTTTTTTATCTGTCCAGTGTCCTACAAAAAGTAAAATTAAAGTAGAAATTAATATAGAAAAAGCAGAAATAATTCCTAAACCTAAAAAATTATAAACTGTAAGAAACATAAATATTGGCCACAATACTAAAACAATAAATTCTTCTCCAAAACCAAAAATACTCCAAAATTCACGACGATTTTTTTTATCAAAAAGATTTTTAAAAGCCTTCAAAAAAGAGAAATCTTGTGGCTGAAAGTCTTCTTTAGTTGCCAACATCGGAATATTGGAAGCCAAAATTAATAAAGAAGCCACCAAAAAAAGCACCTTAAATCCAAAAAATTCTATAATTAATCCACCAATTAATGGAGCGATAATTACTACTAAAGAACTTAAAATCCAAAGATTACTAATTTCTCTACCTAACTCCTCATCAGCAGAAAAACGAGCAAAATTTGCATGATAAGCCGGCCAATAAAACATTTTAGCTAAAACATAAGCAATAACAGCTATAGGTAAAAATAATAGAGATCGGCTAGAAATAAAAAGAAAAAAATAAAAAGCTATCTGAAATACTGAAGATATAGCTATTGAATTTTCATAACCATATTTTTTAGCAAAACGAACTCCCAAAGGAATTGCAAAAATATAAATAGAATAAACAGCGAGATAAAAAAATAAAACTGATTCTAAAGTGCCTTTTAATCCCTTCTGTAAATAAAATAAATTAAAAACAAAGACTGGCTCAAAAATATTAATCATTGATACAGCCAAATTCAAAATAATAGTAGCTGAATAAAGTTCACGCACCTGTCTACTAAGTTTTGAAGCAATTAAAGAAGGAATTAAATTGATAATTTTCTTTAACATTTTCTTTTTCTTTCTTTTATTTTAATAATTTATATAATCGGTAAAATAATGGCTTTAATTTAAAATCATATGCTCCAATATATGATGTTAATTCTTGTTGCGGAGCAAAACCTATTTTAAACCTTGTTACACCTGCCCATCTAGAATTAGAAGGGTCAGCACCCCAAAAATCATAGTATTTCAAACCTAATTTTTGCGCTTCGCAAATCATTTCCCATTGTAATAAATAAGGAGCCATCTTATCACGAAATTTATAATCAGAAGCACCATGCACATAGGTACGAGTATTACCAAAATCATTTATAATAGCTCCGGCAATAACTTTGTTTTGCCACCAAGCTAATTTTAATTTAAATCCCGGAATTTTTAATTGTTTTTGATAATAAATTTTAGAATGACTTTTTATACCGTCACGAAGACAAGTTTTTACCATTAAATGCCAAAACAAATCAAAGCTATCCAAATTTGCTTCTGTTATTAAAACTTCATGTCTCTGTGCTAATTTAATATTATAACGAGTTTTGGGTTTCATTAAAGAAAGTAATTCTTCTGGTGTTTTATTTAATTGTAATATTAAAGTTTTTTTAGGTTGAACTTGACCTATAAAATTAAATTCGTATGATTTTAATTTTTTATCATCCTTCCAAGCTGGATCAATTCTAATAAACAATGAATCATTATCAATACTTAATTGTTTAATTTTAGAAAAAATTATATCAAAATTTTCAGAATTAATATCTTTTAAGATTGGACCTCGAGGTATATATAAATAATTTTGTCCTAAAGGAAGTTTGTGTTTAATAATTAAAGCAACAGCAGAAATTTTTTTATCAATTTTTATAGAAATTCGAAAAATATCTCTACCTAAATCTTGCTGAAATTCACCCCATTCCCAAGATTGTAAAAAACTACCATCACTATCAATAGTAGTTATAAAATTATTCCATTCATTTTTATTGAGTTGTAAATCTATTTCCATTTTTTTATTTTTAATATTATAACACGAAACTAATATATAAAAAAATAATAATAAAAATCATTAAAAAAATAAAAAAGTTGTTATCATTAAAATTTATTGATATTATATTTATATGTCTGAAACTTTACCCAAAGTTGCTATAATCGGACGAGCTAATGTTGGCAAATCAACTCTTTTCAATCGATTGATTGAACAAGAAAAAGCTTTAGTTTCTTCAATTTCAGGAACAACTCGAGATCGCAATATTGGTTTAGTTTCATGGCGAGGAAAAAAATTTCAACTAATTGATACTGGTGGATTAGATATTGATGAAAAAATTCCTAAAACTATCAGCGAAGGAATAATTAAACAAGCTCAAAAAGCAATAAATGAATCTGACTTAATATTATTTGTTATAGACTTAATAGAAGGCGCCACTCCAGTTGATAAAAGTTTAGCTAAAAAATTAATTAATGAAGGATTTAAAAATAAAATTATTCTTGTCGGAAATAAAGCTGAAACAGCAAAATTTAAAAAATACGATAATAGTATTTATTGTTTAGGATTAGGGGAACCGATAAATGTTAGCGCCTCTTCTGGATCTGGTACAGGAGATTTATTGGATAAAATTTTAAAAAAATTACCTAATAAAAAAATATCAGAAAAAGAAATCACTAAACCAGATATTAAAATAGCTATAATTGGTAAACCTAACGTTGGTAAATCATCTTTACTTAATTCAATTTTAGGCGAAGAAAGAGTTATTGTCAGCGATATAGCTCACACTACTCGAGAAGCTCATGATACTGAATTTTTTTATAAAAATAAAAAATTTTTAATCATTGATACAGCAGGAATTAGGAAAAAAAATAAAATTAAACCAAATTCCTTAGAAAAAAAATCTATAAAAAAATCACTTGATGCTCTTAATAATTGTGATGTAGCTATTTTAATTACTGAATGTAATAAAAAAATAGATGCTCAAGACAAAAAAATCACTCAAACTATTTTAGAATCAGGCAAATCAGTAATTATTGTCGCTAATAAATGGGATCTTATAAAAAATAAAAAAACCAATACTATAAAAGAGTATGAAGATTTCTATCGTAAATCTTTCCCTTATTTGTGGTGGGCTCCTTTAATATTTATTTCTGCCAAAGAAAATTTACGCACTCATAAATTACTTGATTTAGCTATACAAATAAAAGAAGCTAGAGAAATTAAAATTACTGATAGCCAATTAGATAAATTTTTAAAACAAAAAATTAAACAACATAAACCTTCAAGAGGCAAAGGATTAAAAAATCCTTATATTTATGAAATTATTCAAAACAGCACTAATCCACCTCATTTTATTATTTATGTTAATGATCCAACTATTTTACATTTTTCTTATATTCGTTTCTTACAGAATAACTTAAGAGAAAAATTTAAAATTATCGGAACACCAATACAGATTGAATTAAAAAAATGGAAAGAAGATAAAAAATAATTATGAAATTAATAATAGGTTTAGGTAATCCTGGAATTAAATATAAAAATACTTGGCACAATATAGGTTTTATAACTATTGATAAAATAGCTCATTTTTTAGCTGCTCCTAAATTCAAACAAGTTTCTAAATTTTTAGCTGAAATAAGCAGCGTTTCCTATAAAAATGAAAATCAAGACAAAATAATTTTAGCAAAACCGCTAACTTTTATGAATAATTCTGGCAAGTCAGTAGCGGCGATAACTAATTTCTACAAAATAGAAAGTGATAATATTATAGTTATACATGATGATATCGATTTACCTTTAGGAAAAATAAGAATTTCTTTTAATTCTTCAGCTGGAGGACATAATGGTATTAAATCAATTATCGAGTCTTTAGGAACAAAAAAGTTTTGTCGTATTAAAATAGGAATAGCTACAGAAAGAAAAAAAATTATTGGAGCCGCTGATTATGTATTAAGCAGATTTACTAAAAATGAATTAAAAATTATTGAAACACAAACAAATTTAGCAACAGAAGCAGCTATAGAAATAATTAAATCGTCAATAAGTAAAGCAATGAATAAATACAATTAGTTTAAAAGTATTAAGGAGGGCTAAAGCCGGAATTACCGGCTTTTGTAATTAATAAAATAATGGCCATATTACTGCCTGCTAAGCGGCGAGAAAATGCCAGGAGGGGGGGCAATAACCGCCGATTAGCAAACAGTAATATGACCATTATTAACGCTAGCATTTTAACAAAACAAACCCCAAATGTCAAGGGTAATCAAATAAATTATCATGCAAAAAGACCAATATTTTATAGGTTTTTCAAAGATACCTCAAATAGGTCCAATAAAATTTAAACTTATTAAAGATTTTTTCGGAGATTTAGAACTAGCTTGGAAAGCTAATTTTCCAGAACTTTTAGCTTCGGGAATCAAAGAAAATGACTGTCAGGAAATTATTAAACAACGTAATCAAATAGATCTTAATCAAGAAATTGAACTATTACAAAAGTTGGGAATAAATTGGGTGACAATAGAAGATAATAATTATCCTAAATTACTTAAAGAAATCTATGATCCGCCTTTTATTATTTATTTTTTAGGCGATATTAAACCTATTAATTATTTACCATGTTTAGCGGTAGTTGGTACACGTAAAAATACTTCTTATGGACAAAGAGTTGTAGAAGATTTAGTAAGTCAATTGAGTTATTATAATATTGGTATAATCTCTGGCTTGGCTTTTGGAATAGATGCCCTAGCTCACAAAATAGCAATTACTAAAAACGGATTCACTGCCGCTGTTTTAGGTTCAGATTTAAACTGGAAAAATATTGGACCTAAATCAAATCATCGATTAGCCCAAGAAATTTTAGAAAAAGGCGGCTGTTTAATTTCAGAAAACTCACTAGGTTCAATAACTTTAAAAAGTAATTTTGCCATAAGAAACCGTATTATTTCTGGAATTTCTAAAGCAGTATTAATTATAGAAGCTGGAAAAGAATCAGGAACTATAATAACCGCTAATTGCGCTCTTGACCAAGGCCGTGATGTCTATGCTGTGCCTGGCAATATTTATAATCATTATTGTGAAGGAACCAATGAATTAATTAAAAAAGGAGCTAAAGCTGTAACTCAAATATCAGATATTTTAGAAGATTTAAAACTTGGTCATTTAATTAAAGCAAAATCAAGCGATAATACTCAAAATTTAACTGAAACAGAAAAAAATATTATTTTTCTTTTAAAAAATCAAAGTCTTCACATTGACAAAATAGCCCAAATCTGTAATATTAGAATCAATGTCCTTTCAAGCATATTATCAGTACTGGAAATAAAAGGACTAATTAAAAATTCTGGAGGCGGAAATTATTTCAGTCTTAAAAAATAAAATTATGTCAAAAAAATTGATGATAGTTGAATCTCCTTCTAAAGCAAAAACTATAGCAAAATATTTAGATAATGAATATATTGTTAAAGCTAGTATTGGTCATATTAGAGACCTTCCTAAATCAAATAAAAACGCTATTGATATAGAATCCGGATTTGTGCCTCATTATGAAATTTCTCCCGGCAAAGAAAAAACAGTAGCTGAAATTAAAAAACTAGCTCAAGAAGCAGAGGAAGTAATTTTAGCTACTGATCCTGACCGTGAAGGAGAAGCAATTGCTTGGCACATTAAAGAAACTGTAGGATTAAAAAATCCTAAAAGAGTTGTTTTTTATGAGATAACTAAACCAGCTATTTTAGAGGCAATTAAACATCCACGAGAAATTGATGAAAATCTTAAAGAAGCTCAAGAAGCAAGACGCGTACTTGATCGTCTTTTTGGTTATGATTTAAGTGGATTAATTTGGCAAAAACTTCGTTATGGACTTTCTGCTGGAAGAGTTCAATCTCCTGCTTTAAGAATTATTGTAGAAAGAGAAAAAGAAATTCGTGCTTTTATTCCAGAAAAATTTTGGGAAATTGAAGCTGATTTTGTTGGCGAATTAAAACAATTAGCTCATTTCAAATGTCAAAAAATAGCCAAAACAGAAACTGAGGCAAAAGAAATTTTAAGCAAAGCTAAAAAATCGTCTTGGAAAGTAGTTAAAATTGAAGAAAGTGAAACAATTCGCAGAGCCAAAGCTCCTTTTACAACCTCTACTTTACAACAAGTTGCTTCTTCAAGATTAGGATATTCTCCTGCTGTTACTATGCGTTTAGCACAAAAACTTTATGAAGCTGGCCATATCACTTATATGCGTACTGACAGTACAATTTTAAGTGAACAAGCAATGAAAGAAATAAATAATTTAATTATAGAAAAATACAGCAAAGAGTATGCTAAACCACAAAAATTTATAACTAAAAGCAAAAATGCGCAAGAAGCTCATGAAGCTATTCGTCCTACTAATTTTTCCACTATTGATGCTGGAGCTAATTCTCAAGAACAAAAATTATACAAATTAATTTGGCAAAGAACTATAGCTTCTCAAATGTCAGAAGCTAAAATTTTAAAAACAAAAATAATAGCCCAAGCAGATGAATTACCAGAATTTATCGCAGAAGGAAGTAGAATAATTTTTGAAGGTTGGCTTAAAATTGATCCTAAAGCTAAAAATGAAGATATTAATCTGCCACAATTCAAAGAATTAGAAAAATTAAAATTAGAAAAAATAGAATCTTTAGCCAAACAAACAGAACCACCGCATCGCTATACTGAAGCTGGACTAGTTAAAGAATTAGAAAAAAGAGGTATTGGTCGTCCCTCAACTTATGCTACTATTATTAAAACTATTCAAGATCGTGGCTATGTTATTAAAGAAAATAAAACATTAAAACCAACGGAAACTGGAGAAATTGTCAGTGATTTTCTTAATAATAATTTCAAAAATTATATTTCTGATAATTTTACTGCTAAAATGGAGGATGAACTTGACGAAATTGCTCAAGGTAAAGAGACTTATATTCATGTTTTAGAAAATTTTTATAAACCTTTTACAGAAGAAGTTAAAAGCAAAAAATCAATCCCCAAACTTAATGATTTAGGTAAGGCTCCAGAAAATATTAAATGTCCTATTTGTGGCGGAGCTATGATTATTAAATTAGGACGAGGCGGCAAATTTTATTCTTGCGCTAAATTTCCTGATTGTAATGGCGCCATGACGCTTGATGGTAAAATTTTAGAAACTCCTAAATCAACAGGTGAAACTTGCCCTCAATGTGGTAAAGGAGATTTAATTGAACGAGATGGTAAATATGGAAAGTTTATTGCTTGCTCTAATTATCCCAAATGTAAATTTATTAAAAAAGATGAAACTAAAGAAAATGAAAAAATGAAAAAGGCTGATACTGGAATTCAGTGTCCTGAATGTAAAAAAGGTACAATAATAGAAAAACATGGTAATTATGGAATTTTTTATAGCTGTAGTAATTATCCTGCTTGTAAAAATATTATTAAAAGCAAGCCAACTGGTAATTTATGTCCTCTCTGCGGTAAATTAATGATGGAAGGAACTAAAACAATTCCTGAAAGATGTTCTGATAAAAATTGCCCTTATCATCGACCCGATAAGTTAAAATATTAAATTAGACTTTCTTCTGTAGATAACCTATAATAACCACAAATAATATGTGGTCAAATAATCCTCAAAAAGAATTTGATAAACTATTAAAAATAGTTGAAAAAAATGAGGTTATCGACAATTTAATTTCTAAATCTGATATTACAAATGATTTAGATATGCTTAAGCTTGCTTATGATTTTGCCTTTGAAGCTCACAAGGGTCAAACTCGAGTTTCTGGAGAACCTTATATTATTCATCCATTAGCAACAGCTCAAAAATTAGCTGAAATGAAATTAGATATAACTACTATAATAGCCGGTTTATTACATGATGTTCCTGAAGATACTAACAGAACTTTAGAAGAAATAGAAAAAAACTTTGGACATGATACTGCTAAATTAGTAGCTGGAATTACTAAACTAGGACAATTAAAATATCGCGGCATGGAACGATATGCAGAAAATCTGCGAAAAATGTTTGTTGCTATGTCTGATGATATTAGAGTAATTTTGATAAAATTTGCTGATAGATTACATAATCTTAAAACTTTAGATGCCTTACCTCCTGAAAAACAACTTCGTATCGCTAAAGAAACTTTAGAAATTTATGCACCAATTGCCGACCGTTTATCTATTGGAAAAATAAAAGGTGAATTAGAAGATTTAGCTTTCAAGTATGTTTATCCTGAGGACTACCAATGGATTAATAAAATAATACCCGGAGAATATCGAGCTAAAGAAAAATATTTAGAAAAAATTAAAAATAACGTAATAAAAAAACTAGCTCAAAGCAATATTAAAATCAATGAAATTTCTTTACAAGGACGCACTAAACATCTTTATAGTTTATACAAAAAACTCTTACGTCCAGAAATTAATCGTGATATTGGACGAGTTTATGATTTAATTGCTTTACGTTTAATTGTCCCTACTGTAACTGATTGCTATAGTGTTTTAGGAATTTTACATAGTATGTATCGCCCTATGCCCGGACGCATCAAAGATTATATCGCTAATCCTAAACCTAATGGCTATCAGTCTTTGCATACTACTGTATTTGCTGATGATGGTGAAATTGTAGAATTTCAAATTCGTACCAAAGAAATGCATGAACAAGCTGAATATGGTATCGCCGCTCATTGGAATTATAAAGAAACCGGTGGCAAATTAAATGCCAAAAATATGAAATGGCTTAACGAACTTATTGAATGGCAAAAAAAGATAAAAGATAATGATCAATTTTTACAGACAATAAAATTTGATATTTTTCAAAATAGAATTTTTGTTTTTACTCCTAAAGGAGACGTTATTGATCTTCCTGAAGGAGCGACGCCTATTGATTTCGCTTATCATGTACACAGTAATTTAGGCGATAAGTGTGTAGGTTCTAAAGTTAATGACCAGTTAGTTAATCTTGGTTATCAATTAAAAAGTGGAGATATTGTAGAAATCATAACTGACAAAAATCGTAAAGCACCTAATCCTGATTGGTTAGAGATAGCTAAAACATCAATGGCCAAAAGTAAAATCAGAGCCGGAATTAATCGCAATAAAGATCCGCTTAGATTATTAAAAAATATTAAACTTAAAAAATAAGAACCGTAATGGTTCTTATTTTATTTAATTAATTTATTTACTATATCTTTTAATTCATCATTACTGAAAAATTTTATTGTAATCTGTCCCGTACCATTACGCCTCCTAATTTCTACTCGAGTACCTAATGCTGTAGCTATTCGATCTTCATAATCTTTTAATTCGGGATCAAATACTCTTGAATTTCTAATTTTTTTAGCCGCTACTATAGCTCTAGCGGAAGCTTCAGCTTCTCTTACGGTCATTTTCTTTTCCAAAATATTTTTCATACCCTCAAGTTGATCTTCTAAGGGAAGACCACCTAAAGTTCTAGCATGACCTTCAGTAAGTCGTCCAGCCAAAATCGCTTCTTGTACATCAGGATGTAAATTAAGCAAACGTAAATGATTATGAATTACGCTAGCACTTTTACCAACCTTTTTAGCTAATTGTTCATGAGTTAAATTAAATTCATCAATTAATTTGCGATAAGCCCAAGCAATTTCTAAAGCATTAAGATTTTCTCTTTGCAAATTTTCTAATAAAGCAATCTCCATTTTCTTTTGTTCCGTTAAACCTCTAATTATTGCTGGAATTGTTTTTAAACCAGCAATTTTAGAAGCTCGTAAACGTCTTTCTCCTGCTATTAGTTGCCAATTATCCCCTTGTTTGGCGACAATTATCGGTTGAATTACTCCATGTTCTTTAATTGATTCAGCAAGCTCTTTCAAAGACGTATCATCAAATTGGCGACGAGGCTGATTTGGGTTGGGTAAAATTTTATCTACTGGCAAATCCCAAATTTTTTCTTTAGTTTCTAAAGATTCAATAAAAAAAGAATCGCTTAAATTATTAGGCGTACCAGATAATGATAAATTTTTTTTATTAGGTATTAACGAACCTAATCCTCTGCCTAATCCTGAAGTTTTAATTGGCATAATATTCTGTTAAATGTAAAAATTCACGAGCTAATCTTTCATAAGCTTTAGCTCCTTTAGATTTAGGGTTATATTGTAATATTGATTGACCATAACTAGGGGCTTCAGATAAACGCACGCTACGAGGAATTACTGAACGAAAAATTTTATTAGGAAAATAACTATACAATTCACGTAAAACATCATTAGCTAATTTAAACCTACTGTCATACATAGTTAATACTACCCCTAAAATATCTAATTCTGGTTTTAAATTTTCTTTAATTAATCCAATTGTTTCTACTAATTGACCCAATCCCTCTAAAGCAAAATATTCTGCTTGCACTGGAATCAAAATCTGATCAGCCGCTGTAAGGCCATTTAAAGTAAGCAAACCTAAAGATGGAGGACAATCAATAATTATATAATTAAAATCATTTTTAATTTCTAAAAGATTATCATATAATCTAAACTCTCTACGATCAAGAGAAACAAATTCAACATTGGCTCCAGCTAAAGATGTTGTGGAGGGAGCTAAAAAATAATTTTCATGATTAGTTTTTGTTAAAACATCTTTAAAAGAATAAGGTCCAGCTAATACCTCATATACTCCTTTATCTAGTTCTCGAGATATGCCTAATCCGGAAGTAGCATTGCTTTGAGGATCTAAATCAACTAAAAGTACCGACTTACCAAAATAACTTAAGTAAGCGCCTAAATTAATTGAGGTAGTAGTCTTACCAACTCCACCTTTTTGATTTACGATGGAAATAATTTTTCCCATAACGTAATTATTATAACATGATAATCTGCTTTTGACAAAAATAACTAAATATAAATTTATATAAATTAAACAATTATAAAATTAATCAAAGTTGACAAAAGACTAAATTTTAATATAAAATAAAAACACCAATTTGCTTTGCCCGAGTGGCGGAATTGGTAGACGCGCACGACTCAAAATCGTGTATAGAAATATGTGAGAGTTCAAATCTCTCCTCGGGCATTTCCAGATATTATCGCGGGGTAGAGCAGTCTGGCAGCTCGCTTGGCTCATAACCAAGAGGTCGCGGGTTCAAATCCCGCCCCCGCAACAAATATTTCATGGCAGGGTAGCTCAGTGGTAGAGCAGAGGACTCATAAGCCTTTGGTCGAGGGTTCAATTCCCTCCCCTGCTACTCTTATAAAAACTCACTTTTCGAATTTTTTTATTTTTTTAATAAAAACATTAAAATATTAATATTTTTGCTTTTTTTTGTTATAATATAAATATACTATGTTTATTACTATTCATGCCGCCACAGGAGCATTGGTTGGCACACAAATTACTAATCCAATTTTATCATTTTTAATCAATTTTATACTCCATTTTATCATGGACATTATACCTCATGGAGATAAAGAATTGGGAAAACGTTTTTTTGGTTTACTAAATAAAAAATTAAGCGAAGAAGAAAAAATTAAATCTTTAGCCGCTTATGGATTACTTGATTATATTATATTAGTTTTTTTTCTTTTATTTATGTTTAAAAACTTTTATTTTGCTAAAGATGACGGGGTTATTTGGGGAATTGTTGGAGGAATTATTCCTGATCTTTTGGTAGCTAGTTATGTATTAACTAAATCTAAAAAAATAAAATGGTTTTTTGATTTTCATAAATGGAATCATCACATTTTAATAGGTAAAATGAAAAATGATATTCCTTTGAAATTAGGAATTGTTATGCAAATATTACTTTTTGCTTTTTTATTTATGACTTTAGCAGAAATAAACTTTATTAAATAAAACTGATAAAAATAAATCAAATAAATAAGCCGCTTAATGCGGCTTATTTATTCTTTATAATCTGGTAATAAATTTCTAAAGTTTTTTCAGCACACTTCTGCCAAGTAAATTCTTGAGCTCGATTATGCCCTTTAATTGCTAATTGTTCTCTTAATCCTTCATCAGAAATTATTTGACTAATAGCATCTTGAATCTCTGATTCTTTATAAGGATTAATAAGAAGGGCCCCATCTTGCCCAGTTATTTCTGGAATAGAAGAAATTTTTGAAGTAATTACCGGTATTGACATACTCATCGCTTCCAATACTGGTAAACCAAACCCCTCATAAAAGGAAGGAAAAACAAAAGCTATAGCATTTGCAATTAATGAAAGTTTCTCAGGCAAAGAAACATAACCTAAATATCGAATTGGTTGATAATTGTCTTTAGCGGATAAATTCTGATTAGCCTCTTTAATGGTTTCAAAAATTTCTTTATTTTTCCAACCTTTACTGCCAACCAAAATTAATTGTAATTCATTTGCTTTTTCTTTTTCTAATAATTTATAATTTTTAAAAGCTTTAATTAAATTAATAATATTTTTGCGAGGCTCAATTGAACCTAAAAATAATAAATATTTTTCACCAATATTATATTTTTCTTTAACTGAAGTAAAAGATACTTGATGAGGACAATTTTTGCCATGACTAATTACTCCTTCATAAATTACTTCAATTTTATTTTCTGAAGTACCAAAAATATCAATGATATCATTTTTAGTATTCTGTGAGACAGCAATTATTTTTTTAGCTAGATTAATACTATTAGGAACCAAAACTTTAGTAGCAAAAGATTGTTTAAGTATTTTGTTAGTAGGAAAAAAATCTGGAAATTTATAAATAGCTAAATCATGAATAGTTACAACAGCTGGCCGACGATAAAAAATAGGTATAACATTAGCAGGAGCATGTAATAAATCTAATCTTTCTCTAGCAAAAAAAGCACTAATTAACATTTGCGAATAAGCAATTGGTAAATATTTTTTATATTGATAAAAAGGAAATTTGACGATTTTAACATTATAAGCTTTAAATTGCTCAAAATCTAAAAAATTATTATCAAAAAAAAGAACATAATCATTTTGTTTATCAATAGATAATAAATTTTTAACTAAATAATAAGTATAATGGCCAACTCCAGCTAATTCGCCACCATTTGGATTAAGAATAGTACGACAATCAATGCCTATCCGCATATTATTGTTTTATAAAAAATTATAATAAATCTATTTTAATAATTTAAGAAATCTAATTTCATCTTTAAAAGGACCAATAATTGCTAAATTAGCTTTATTAAAATCAAAAATTTTCTGAGCGACACTTTTTACTTCTGAAGCTTTAACGGCCATAATCTTTTTTAATTTTTCTTTAGGAGAAATTAAAGGTTTATTAATTAATTCTAAATTACCATAATATTGAGCAATTGACATAGAATCCTCTAAATCTAGAGCTAATTTACCAGCGATAAATTCTTTAGCGCGTCGTAACTCTTCATCAGAAACGCCAAAAGAAATTTTTTCTAACTCACTTCTAATAGCTTTAATAGCAAAATCAATACGACTTTTATCTAAACCAGCTTGAATAATAGTTGCTCCTATATCTTCATATAAATTATTCCACGAACGAATAAAATAACATAAACCATTTCTTTCTCTAATATTAATAAATAAACGTGAACTCATATTACCACCCAAGATTACTGACATTAATTGTAAAGCATAATTGCGCTTATCATGTTGAGAAAAAGATGGGAAACCTAAAGCTAAATGAACCTGCTCAGTATCTTTATATTTAATATTAACTTTAGGATGTTTTTGAATTAAAATAGTGTCTTTAATTTTTGATTTTTTACCTCTTTTAATAAGAAATTTAGATTTAATTTCTTTGATATGTTTATCAGAAAATTTACCAGCTAAAGCAATTACTATATTTAACCCATTATAAAAAGTATCTCTATAATTAACTAATGAAACACGATCTAAAGAATTAATAATTTCTCGAGTGCCAATAACTTGATGTCCTAATTGTGAACCAGAAAAAATAGTTTCTTCTAAAATTTCTTCAACAAACATCATTGGATTATCTTCATACATATTAATTTCTTCTATAATAACTCCTTTTTCTTTTTCTAATTCTTTAACTTCTAATTTAGAATTAAGCAACATATCAGAAAGTATATCAATTGCTAGCGATAGATGTCTGGCATCTGATTTAATATAATAACCAGTAACATCTTTACCAGTATAAGCATTGTATTCAGCCCCAATACCATCAAGTTCTTTTGATAAATCTAAAGTAGTTGGTCGTTTTAAAGTTCCTTTAAACATCATGTGTTCAATAAAATGAGAAATACCATAAATAGATTTAGTTTCTTGGCGACTACCAACTTTAACTAAAACTAATAAGCTAGCAGTTTGTGTTTCTTTTAACGGCGCTGTAATTAAACGAATACCATTTTGAAGAGTTTGTTTTTTATACATAAAACTAATTTATTTTATGTGATAATCTTAACAAAAAAGAATAAAAAAAGCCACCAATTTTATAGTGGCTTTTTTAAAAAATATTTAAATTAACCATTAATTTTATTTATTAACCAAGTTTTAAGTTCTTGAACTTTTACTCTTTCTTGTTGCATAGTGTCTCTATCACGAACAGTTACTTCTTCTTTTTCTAAAGTATCAAAATCAACTGTTACACAATAAGGCGTACCAATTTCGTCTTGACGACGATAACGTTTACCAATATTTCCATTATCATCAAATTCACATTTAATTTCAGAACGCAAATCATTAAAAATCTTTCTTGCTTTATTTACTAATTCCGGCTTATTTTTAAGTAATGGAAAAACAGCCGCTTTAATCGGCGCAATTATTGGAGGAATTTTTAAAACTGTTCTAATATCATTTTCACTAATTTCTTCTTCATTATAAGCAGCTGATAAAACCATTAAAACACAACGATCAACACCAAAAGTTGGTTCTAAAACATGAGGTAAATATTTTTTACCAGATGCTTGATCTAAATATTCTAAATTAGTGCCAGAAAATTTTTGGTGCTGTGATAAATCAAAATCACCACGATGTGCTAAGCCAAATAATTCAGAAAATCCAAAAGGAAAATTATATTCAATATCTACAGTTTTTCTAGAATAATGAGATAATTTTTCTTTAGGATGTTCATAACGTCTCAAATCTTCTGATTTAGCTCCTAGTTCATAAGCAAATTCTTCTTGTAGATCTAACCAATTATTAAACATAGTTTGCCAATCAGCATCAGGAGAAATAAAATACTCGATTTCCATTTGTTCAAACTCACGTACACGAAAAATAAAATTACGTGCTACTATTTCATTGCGAAAAGCTTTACCAATTTGACCAATACCAAACGGTATCTTAACACGACAAGAATCAACTACATTCTTAAAATCAACAAAAATTGCTCCTGCTGTTTCTGGTCTTAAATAGACTGGTTCATCAATGCCATTCATTTCTGTTTTAAACATCATGTTAAAAAATCTAGCTTCAGTCCAATTCTGTTTACCACAATTAGGACATTTAATTTTTTCTCTAATTATTTTAGTCATTTCATCTAATTTACCTTCCAAATCAATACCTAAAACTTCATTAATTAAGTTATCAGCACGATAACGCATTTTACAATTTTTACAATCAATCATAGCATCATTAAAGCCGTCTAAATGTCCTGAAGCTTCCCATAATTTAGGATGTAATAAAATAGGTCCATCTAAACCAACCATATCATCTCGTTCATCAATAAATTTTTTCCACCAAAGTCGTTTAATATTATTTTTTAATTCGACACCATAAGGTCCATAAGAATAAGCATTAGCAAAGCCTCCATAAATTTCACAAGCTGGAAAAATAAAACCTCTACGTTTACATAAAGCTACGATTTTTTCCATTTTATCATTTTTTTCAACTATTTTTTTAGTCATAAACTTATTATAATTTTCTTAAATTTTAACTCAAAATACCTATAAAAGTCAAAATCCGCTTTTACTTAAGCGGATTAAATAAAATAATTATTATATTAAAATTATTCATTAAAACCTTCACTAGTTCCAGCTACTTGTCCAATATTATCTTGATTATTAATTAAAATACTACGCACCCAAAGAGTTAATACTTCGTCATTAATTTTAGATTGGGTAATTATCAATTTAGAAAGTGAATTAACTGGTTTAGTATAAATATTAGAAACAGTTAAAACTGCTGATAAAAAATAAGTATCACTGATTGCTAAATTATTAGCAAAAGGCATCATCCAAGCTGAAGCTAAAACCATAATAGCAAACAAAAAAGAAAAACTTAATAATCTAAAACTAAAAATAAAAAAACTATTATTAATATTTTCTTTCTTTTTTATTGGCTTAATCCATCTATAATTATTATCAAAATTTTCTGCTGTAATAATTTCTGAAATATGATCTTGTATCTGTTGACGAAATTGTTTTATCCAATCAAGTTTAATAAACCAATATTCATCAAATTTAAAAGCTTTAATTTTGCCACGTCTAACTAAACTTAAAAGATAAGATTCGCTAACTTTAAGTAACTTAGCGGCCTCATCTAAAGATAATAATTCATCATCAACTAAATCATTTAATATTAATTTTGATCTTTCTTTTTTATCTAATCCTTCCATACTAAATTTAGTATAACATAAAAAACAAAAAAACGGGAACAACTATTGAAGTTCCCGTTCTACCTATTTATTATAATTATTTATTTTTTGAAGCTTCTTTTTCACTAAGATATTTATTAATAGCTTCAATAACTTTAGAATTCTTACCTAATTTTTCAGTTAAAAGTATCTGATCACGATTAATAATCATCGAATCAGTTGGGCCATGTAATTCATTACCTAATTTAATTAAAGTTAATTCTTGCTGAGTTTGTTGCTCTCCAGAAGTATTGGTTCCACTTTGACTAGTTTGAAGCGGTTTAGTAACAAATTGTAAATAATAAATATCTTTGAGAGTTAATGTTTTACTGCTCACTTTAGTAACTTTACCAAAATAAACTTGTCCATTAACTAAAAATACTGCTTGCCAATCCTTATTAGATGGATAAGCAATTTTTGAAGACCAAGCTGAATAAGCCATGATAACAACTGCTAATACTACCACCAACAATAACCAAATATAATAATATTTGCGAGTATTATTTGATTCTGAGCAACAATTATTATTTATTATTTTATTTTCTTCATTTTCGGAAAAATTTTCCGCATTTTTTTTAGTATAAGGAATTTTCATTTTATTTCCTCTCCTTTCTGGCCATTTTGCCTTTTTATTATTAATTATAATAAAATTATAACATAATATTTTATACTAAACAATATCTTTTTCAACGCTTTGACTAAAAATATCTCCTATAATTACTCCTATTGCTGTGGTTACTGGCACCGCTAATAAAACCCCGGCAATTCCAGCAATTTTTGCGCCAACTAACATCGCAACTATTACCACAACAGGATTTAATCCTACCGCTTTTTTCATTAGTAATGGTACAATAATATTATTTTCTGATTGTTGAATAATTATATATAAAACTAAAACATAAAAACCTAAACTTGGATTTTGAGTAAATGCTATAAAAATAGCTGGTATTGCGCCAATAAATGGACCAAGATAAGGAATAAACTCTGTAATGCCAGCAAATAAAGCTAATACCCAAGCATATTTAATTCCTAAAACTAATAAACCTATTAAACAAAAAATAAAAATAATTAATGACAATAATAATTGACCTCGCAACCAAAAACCAATCTTTTCTTGCATGCGATTAATTACTGCTAAAAAATAAGGTTGTTTATCAGGCGGTAAAAAAGATCTAATTTTCTTTTTTATTAATTGATCATAAAGTGAAAGATAAAAAGTCATTACCAAAATAACAAAAAAAGAAAAAATACTACCAATAAAAGAAACTATACCACCTAAAAAATTAGAAGCTAAAGAAGCTAAACCAGCTTGTAGAGACAATAAAAAATCTTCAATTGTTTTTTGCCAACCTTGATTTTTAGAAAAAGTATCAAATTCATGCCAACCCGTTGATATCTTATCCCAATAAACTGGAAAATCTTTAGAAAGATTTTTTATTTCTAAAGTTAAAGGATTAATAATTAAATAAAAAGAAAAAAACAATGCAGATAAAATTAGAACATAAATAAAAACAATCCCTAAAACACGCGGAACTTTATTTTTCTGCATCCAATCTACTGAAGGATTAATAGCCGCTGCTAAAATTAAAGAAACAAATAGCATTATAGCAATATCTTTAACATAAAAAAGAAAAGCGGCTACAGCAAAAATTAATAATATTTTTAAAAAAGTCATTGATGAAATATCTACAATAACTTTACTTGATTTAGTTGGAGCCATAATTTTACGGCTTTATTAATCTTATAATCTATATTATACTAAAAAATAATTAAAGTAGGAAGCAAAAAAAATGAAAACAATCATTATTAACAAAGAAGGATTATTTAACAATGAGATTTTAGAAAAATGGCAAGCTGGAATTGTTTTATCAGGAGCAGAAACTAAAGCTATTAAATTAGGACAAACTAGTCTTAAAAACAGTTTTATTCAAATAGACTCTAATAAAGAAGTTTGGTTAGTTAATGCTTATATTGCTCCTTATAAACCAGCTCAAGGACAACAAAACAATTATAATCCATATAAAAAACGCAAATTACTATTAAATCATAAAGAAATAGATGCTTTAATTGGTAAAAAAACTCAAAAAGGCTTGACAATTATACCAATTTCCCTATATACTAATAGGAGATTAGTTAAAGTAGAAATTGCTTTAGTTAGAGGAAAAACAAAAATAGACAAAAGAGAAATCATTAAAAAAAGAGAGATTCAAAGGGAAATAAAGAGAACTTTAAAACAAAAATAATTTTCCCAAACATCCTCTTTTCCTCTGCTAATCTAATCTTTTTTTTCTTATTTACAAAAGAAGGGGATGTTTTTGTTTTGATAAGAATAAATTTTTCATTGGGCAAATCGAGATTGACAGAATCTCGTTAAAAATCTGTCAAAAGCAGAAATGCCAACAATTTTTTGGCTAAGGTTAAATCCGCTTTCAGCGGCATGACCTTCGCCCCTGCTCTTGCTTAATTAATCCAAGAGCCATTGCCCCATGATTCCTGATAAATGGCCAGCAGTGTTATATCATCAGGATCGCCTTACAGTTTGTCTTTAACTGAAAGGTTAAACTTAAAAGACGGGTCAATAAGTATTTTGTTGTTTTATTAACTTATTGATTACTTAAAATATAAAACAACTAAATTTGTAAACCCAAGAAAACCCTTTATTCTTAGACAGGGGCTCATTACCCCTCATCTCCACATTTAAATAAAATGCGTAAATCATTTAGAGGACACAATCAAAAATCAGAAAACTCCAAAGAGTTCCGAGTTAATGAACAAATTTTAGCTCAGGAATTAGTTGTAATTGATGAAAACGGAAATAATCTTGGAATTGTTTCTAAAGCAGAAGCCTTAGAAGAAGCTAGAAATAGAGAACTAGATTTAGTTGAAGTTTTTCCTAAAGCTAATCCTCCGATTGCTAAATTTATTGATTATGGTAGTTTTAAATATCAAAAAGAAAAACAAGAAAAGAAAAATAAAGCTAAACAAAAAACTACTGAAATTAAAATTATTAAATTATCTTTACGTATTGGAGAACATGATTTGGAAGTTAGAGCTAATCAAGGAGTTAAATTTTTAGAAGGTGGCGATAAAGTTAAGATAGAATTACAATTACGAGGACGCGAAAATCAACATATTGAATTAGCTAAACAAAGTATTCAAAAAATTGTAGAAAAAATTAAAGAAAAATTAGGTTCAGAAAAAACTTTAAAAACCGAAGGAGAAATTACTTTGGTAGGAGGAAAATTATCATTAAATCTTTCATTATAAATATAAATGATATGCCGAAAATAAAAACTAGACAAGCAGTAGCTAAAAGATTTAAAGTTACTAAAAAGAAAAAAGTAATTAAACGATCTACTGGTCAAGATCATTTTAATGCTAGAGAATCTGGCAAACAAAAAAGAGCAAAAAGATTAGATAAATCTATTTCTAAAGCCGATGCCAAAAACATCCGCAGGATGATTGGCGCTTAAAGTTTATAAATAAATACTAAATCGTATATGCCAAGAGTCAAAAGAGGTGTCATGCATAATAAACGCAGAAAAAATTTACTTAAAACCACTAAAGGTTTTCAACGTGGACGTAAAAAATTAATTAAATTAGCTAAAACTGCTGCTATTAAAGCTGGAGCTAATGCTTATAAAGATCGTAAAATGAAAAAACGTACTGCCAGAGCTTTATGGCAAATTAAACTTAATGCCGCTGTTAGAGCCTATAATCTAAATTACAGTAAATTTATTGCTGGATTAAAGGCTGCTAAAATTGAATTAGATCGTAAAGTTTTAGCAGAATTAGCTAGTAAAAATCCTTCAGTTTTTGCTAAAATTATTGAAAAAGTTAAAACTGCTACTAAATAATTGCAACAAAATTATTAAATAAATAAAAAATCGCTTATTTAAGCGATTTTTTATTTAAGTTATTTAATTACTATATTTATTATTATATCATATATTTAATTTTTTGTCAATATATTTTATAAATATTAATAAATAATTGACAAAAAAAATAAATTAAGTTAGGATGTAAATACAACCTTTCCCACCTCATTATGAGGATTATCTTGCAAACCTAGAGTTTTCAAGAAAAGGCATTAACCTAAAGAATCTAAAAAATATTGGATTCCCGGGCTCTGCCTTAGGGATTTTTTTAATTAAAATATAAAATTAATTCAATTAAATTATGAGAAATTACGAATTGCTCTATATTATTCCTAATCAATACACTGAAGATGAAATAAAAAACATCAAAGAAAAAATTGATAAAGTAATTAAAAATTATGGTGGAATAATTGGTTATGAAAATTTAATAGGTAAAAGAAAATTAGCTTATCCAATTAATAAAGTATCTCATGGTTATTATATTTTAACAGAATTTGAGTTAGAAGATAGTAATAAAATAAAAGAAATTAACAATTTCTTAAGATTAGATAAAGAAATTTTACGTGCTCAAATAATTGCTAAAAGAAAAATTACTCTTGAAGAAATTGAAAAACAAAAAAAGCAAGAAGCTGAGTTTAAAGAAACAGAAACTAAAGAAGAAATTTCAAAAGACTCAATTAAAACTACCAAAAAAGAAAAAATAAATACCAAAGAAAAAACAGAAAAAAAAGTTGAAACTAAACCTTTAGATGAAAAGTTAGATGAAATTCTTAGCGGTGAAGATATTATTTAATTATAAAAAATTAAAATAAATAATAAAGCGGATTTCCGCATTAATTTATAAAAATATGAATCTCAATAAAGCAATTATTATTGGCAATCTTACACAAAATCCTGAGATTAGAAAAACTCCCGCAGGAAAATCAGTTGCTTCTTTCACTATTGCTACTAATAGTGTTTGGACTAATCAAGCAGGTGAACGTCAAGAACAAGCTGAATTTCATTCAATTGTTGCTTGGGGAAAATTAGCTGATATTGTTGGACAATATTTAGCCAAAGGCAGACTTTGTATGGTTGAAGGCAAAATTCAAACAAGAAGTTGGACTGATCAAACTGGTGCTAAACATTGGAAAACAGAAATTATAGCTGAAAATATTCAATTAGGACCTAAGCCATCAGTTGTACCTAATAATAGTAGTGGTGGTAATAATTTATCAAATCCTAATTTTGAAACTCCTACTTATATTAATGAGACTTATCAAACTGAACCAATAGTTTCTAATGATGAAGAAGAAATAAAAATTGAAGATATTCCTTTCTAAAAAATAAAATATATGGTAAATAATAAAAAAAATATTAGCTCAGAAAAAAAATATTGTTTTTTCTGCGTCAATAATATTAAAGAAATTGATTACAAAAACGTTAATTTATTAAGACGTTTTATTTCCTCTTATTCTAAAATCGTTTCACGAAAAAGAAGCGGTGTTTGTTCTAAACATCAAAGACAATTATCTAATGCTATTAAACGTGCTAGAATCATGGCCCTACTTCCTTTTGTTACTAAGTAATAAATAAAAACCATGGCAATTTCTACTCTTAATGATATTAAAAAAGGCGTTAATATCTTATACGAAGGTGAACCATATCTAGTAGTTGAAGCTAATTTTGTCAGAATGCAACAGCGCAAACCAGTGATGCAAACTAAAATGCGTAATCTACTCAATGGTAAAGTTGCACAAATCAATTTTCATCCGGGTGATAAAATTGATGAAGCGGACTTAATGAGAAAAAAAGTTGATTATTTATATAATGATGGAGAAAATTGGTTTTTTATGTCTAATGATGATTTTGAACAATTTGCTTTACCTAAAGACTCTTTAGGTGATAAAATTGGCTTAATGAAAGAAGGAGATAAAGTTGATGCTTTGTATTTTAATGGCAATCCAGTTTCTATTTCTCTACAGCCTAAAGTAGAACTTAAGGTGATTTCAGCTCCCGAAGGAGATAAAGGTAATTCTGCTCAAGGACGTGTTACTAAAACTGCTGAATTAGAAACTGGAATAAACATTCAAGTACCGTTATTTATTAAAGAAGGAGATATAATTAGAGTTAATACAGAAACACTAGAATACGTTGAAAGAGTAAATTAAATAAAAAACTAAAAAACTCTCGCTTTAAAGCGAGAGTTTTTAAAATAAATATATTATTATATTATTCTTCAGTTAATACTTCACTATCATTATCATTAACAATTTCAGTAATACGATTATTCGCTTTTAATTCAGCATCTCTGGATCTTTTTACCTCTTCTAATATCTGTTGACGAATTTTTGTCATTAATCTAGGATTTGATTTTAAGTAAGCTTTAACATTTTCTCTACCAGTTCCCAATTTCTCTTCGCCATAAGAATAAGTATTGCCTGATTTTTTAATTACTCCTTTTTCAATACCAACATCTAATAAATCTCCAGACAAAGAAATTCCCTCATTATACATGATATCAAATTCACAAGTTTGAAATGGGGCAGCAACTTTATTTTTTACTACCTTAACTTTAACACGATTACCAATATTTTTCTCTCCTTGTTTAATTTGAGCTGCTCGACGCACTTCAATACGAACTGAACAATAAAACTTCAAAGCGTTACCTCCAGTAGTAGTTTCTGGATTACCAAAAAACACTCCTATCTTTTGTCTAATTTGATTAATAAAAATTAAAACAGTTTTTGATTTAGAAATAGAACCTGTAAGTTTGCGCAAAGCTTGAGACATTAATCTAGCTTGTAGACCCATATGAGAATCCCCCATATCTCCTTCAATTTCTGCTTTCGGCACCAAAGCCGCTACTGAATCAACTACAATAACATCAACTGCATTAGATCTTACCAAAGTTTCAACAATTTCCAAAGCCTGTTCTCCTGTATCTGGTTGAGAAATAAATAATTCATTAACATTAACTCCTATTTTTCTAGCATAATCAGGATCAAGAGCATGTTCAGCATCAATAAAAGCGGCTACACCTCCAGCTTTTTGAACTTCAGCTACTATATGTTGAGCTAAAGTAGTTTTTCCAGACGCTTCTGGTCCAAAAATTTCAATTATACGGCCACGAGGCACTCCCCCAACTCCCAAAGCAATATCTAAAGATAAACACCCAGTTGAAATAGCATCAACTTCCATAGCTCGAGCTTCACCAAATTTCATAATAGATCCATCACCAAATCTTTCTTTAATCTGATTAATTGCTGATTCTACGGCTTTAAATTTATCATTTACCTCCTCATTAGCTTTTTTAGGCATAATTTAGCTAAATTATTAATCAATTGTTATTTCATTAAACAAAACTCTAATTTCGACTATTGAAAGTCTACTATATCTTTTCTTCGCACTAATTTTAATCAAATTCAAACCTTTTTGCAAGTCTACTAAAGCATTAAAATTTCCATTAGAATCAACTAATACAGGAAAATTATTTATAAAAACTTCAGCTTCTTTAGCTGTTCTTCCTTCAACTTTTAATTGTCTTTCAAAAGTTATAATTCCATCAGTAGGAGAAAAAATTTCTAATTCAGGAGGACGAAAAATAGCTTCAATATTCCAAAACAAAAAACTTAATAAAGCTACAACAACAAAAAAAGAAAAAAAGAATCGATTAAATTTATGCCAAGAAAAAAAATTTGTACTTTTACATTTACTATTTAATGTCTTTACTGAATTTTTATTTATTAATTCTTTTAAGATTAAATAATCCAATTTTAAATAAAGGCAATACTTCTTAAGAAAAAAATTAAAATATTCTTCTCCCGGCAATTTATTAGGACAATTATTTTCAATTGCTTCTAAATATTTAATAGCAATACCTAAATCTTTAGATGCTTTTGATAAACTAATTCCTTGAGATTCTCTAGCTTCTCTAAGACGATCTCCTAAAGGATTAGAAATTTGATTATTTTTTATTAAAATATTCACAAAAAAATAATTTAACTCCACTCTTCGTCATCAAAATAATTTTTTTTCTTTGGCAAATTCTTTGATGATTCTTTTTTTTGTTTAATCTGAGACTTTTGAGGTGTCTCAATTTCTTGTTCTTGATTATTATCAGTTTTTTCAGCAACTTCTTCTTTAATTTCTTCTATTAAATCAAGAGTTTCAGCAATTTCTTCCAAAGCCTCTTCTTCAACTTCTTTGATATCATCAACTTCCGAGATTAATTTATCTTTTTCTAAATTTGTTAAATCAGTTAAATTAGAATTTGATGTTTCTTTAAGCGATAATTGATCAAAATTATTAGTAATACTGTCTGAAAAAGAATTTTCTTCTGTTTCTAAATCTTTATCATTTTTATTATCTAACTCATTAATTTCAGTATTATCTACATCTGTTAATTCATTTCTAGTAAAAGCTGTAAAAGAGGGTTCTTCTTCTTTAATTTCTTCTTCTAAAGGACGCAATTCACCAGTTAAATTATGTTCTCGTGCAGCAAATTCTACTACTCCAACTCCACCAAGCTTATCCAAAAATACTTCGCGTGGCTTAGCTCCATCAGCTGGACCAATAATACCTTTCTCTTCTAATAAATCAAGAATACGTGCCGCTCTAGCATAACCTAATTTTAAACGCCTTTGTAATAAAGAAGCTGAAGCTTTACCTGATTGACGAATTACTTCTATTGCTTCATTTAAAAGCGGGTCTCCATCATCTTCACTAAAAACTCCGCCACCAAAACCATTAATACTAGTTGACATTCCTGAAAGTTCTTCAATATAATCAGCTCCACCTTGATTTTTAATATAATTAATAACATTATTAATTTCTTGATCAGATAAAAATACCCCTTGGATACGTTTAGGTTTAGAAATATCTGGCGACAAAAACAACATATCACCACGACCAACAAGTTTTTCAGCTCCAGTACCATCTAAAATAGTGCGAGAATCAATTGAGGAAGCAACAGCAAAAGCAATACGAGCGGGAATATTAGCTTTAATTAAACCAGTAATAACTTCGGTTGATGGTCTTTGTGTTGCCAAGATTAAATGAATACCAACAGCACGAGCCATTTGTGCTAAACGGACAATTCCTGCCTCCATATCATTAGGGTTGGCAGACATTAACTCTGCTAATTCATCAATAACTATAACAATATATGGCATTTTATCATTGGGGTGAGTTTTATTATAAGAAGCTATATTTCTATGTCCTAATTTTGACAATAATTCAAAGCGTCGTTCCATTTCTGTAATCGACCACTTTAATGCTCCCACGGTTTTTTTAACATCAGTAATTACTGGAGTTAATAAATAAGGAATATTATTGTAATGAGGCAACTCAACACGTTTCGGATCAACTAAAATAAATTTTAATTCATCGGGACTATTTTGATATAGCAAACTAACAATAATTGAATTGACGCAAACTGATTTTCCACTGCCTGTAGCACCAGCAATTAATAAATGTGGCATTTTATCTAATTGGGCAAAACAGGCTTTGCCTGATACATCCTTACCTAAAGCAATTGATAAATTATTATCACGTGTTTTAAATTCCTTACTTAAAAGCATTTCTCCCATTGAAACTTTAGCTGACATTTGATTGGGAATTTCCACTCCTACTAAAGATTTTCCCGGAATTGGGGCTTCGATGCGAATTGGATGCGCCGCTAAAGCCAACGCTAAATCTGGACTAAGATTCACTAATCGTGAAAGTTTAACTCCATCAGCTGGACGTAAAGTATACTGAGTAATTGTTGGTCCAACATTAACATCTCCCATTTCTACTTGAATCCCAAAATTAGCAAAAGTCTTTCTAATTATTTCTTGATTATTTTTAATATCTCCCGAAGTGGGTTTGCCAGATTTAGCATTAACTAAACTAAGAGGTAAATCTATTTTTTTACCAAATTTTTTAGGTTTAATAATTTCCTTTTCCGGTTCTTGATCTCTAAATCCTAAATTAACTTGAGTACGAGTAAATTGAGGCAAATCATCTTCTTCATTGTTGTTTTCTTCTAATGCTTCTTCATTAATTTCAGAATCTTCTTCATTAGTTTCCTCTTCATAATTATCATCTAATTCTTCAGGAATCTCTCTTAATTTTTTCTCTTGATTTTTAATCTTTATAAAATTATAAAAATCATATACTTTACTCCATAAAAACTTAATTAATTTAAGAGGCCACATCAAACCATAAATTGAAGTCTCTAAAGCTAATAAAATACCAACTAAAAGTACAGCTACACAAATGACTAAAGCCCCCCAAAAATTCATAAACCTTAATAAAGGTAAAACTACAAAAGCGCCTAAATAACCTCCGCCAGATCCTAATTTAGCTTGTTTAAGCGCTTCCCAAGAATCAAAGCGCAAATGCATTAAACCAGCTAAACCAATTAAAAATAATATTGCACCAATAAAATTAATAGTTTTAATAGGATATTTATCTTCATTAAGCAAGAAAAAGACCCAACCTCCTAAAATTATTGGTACTAACCATTTTGCATTGCCTAATATTATAGATAAAATATAAGCAATAAATTTCCCAAATTGTCCCGACAAATCAAATAATCCTAATATGCTCAAAATTGCCAAAACAAATAAAAAAATTATAGAGAGTCCTTTTTTAACTTCTGGAGATAATTCTGACCAAAAACTAAAATTTACTTTGGGTAAAGAAAAATTGGTAATTTCACGGCGATAACGTCGTGATCTAAAATTTAAAAAACCTGAACGGCGATATTTTGGCATAATTTTTTAATCTCCAAAAACAGAACGTCTTAAAAACTTTTCTTGCTCTGTAGAAATATACTTTTCTTGATTAGAAAATTTAGAAAAAGAAGCTTTTACTAACAAACCTTTACTTAAAAATATAGAAAAAAACAAAGATAAAGAAAATAAAACTACTACCATTATTAATATTAAACTTAATTGTTGTGTTGATATAATTTTAAAATTGATAAAAGTCTTTTGTTCTGTATTTATATCAAAATTATTTATTTTATTTTGAAATTTATTGAGAAATTTACCATCATCGATTTCTTTTTTTTCTAAAAAACTCATATCTAAATCTAATGGATCTATCATCCAAATTCTACCTTGTTTTACAGCTTTTAATTTTTTTGAAGTTATCATTTTTCTTAACTGTTGACAACTTTTACCAGATAATTCGCTAGCTTGTTTAAGATTAACTAATTTTTTAATCTTTTTTTCTTTCATAAATTATAGATATAAATATAAAATTGAAATTAAAATTTCAAGCTTATTTTAAAATAAATATCATAAGAAATAACATTAATATTATATCATAAAAACAAGTCTTTATCCAAATTTTTTATTTTAAAAAAGAGCCGATAATTTATCGGCTCTTTTGCTGTTTGATCTAGTTAAATTTTAAGCGCCCAAACAGCTAGTATAATCAAAGGCACGACAAGTAAAAATAAAGTAATTGCCACCTTGCGACTATAATTCTTTTTTTGATAAACAACTTCAATAGTTAAAAAAGACATAACCTCCTAAAAATTATTTTTTAATTTTTTTTTAATTTCATTAATAGTCAAACGATTTTTTGATTGTAAATCTTGAATAATACGAATTCGCTTTAAGGTTTTTGTTTTATCATAAAGACGATAACCTCCTGGCGTTTCAGCAGCAAAATTAAGTAGTCCTTCTTTAGTATAATAATGAATAGTAGAAGGTAAAACCTTGGCTAATTTAGCTAATTCCCCAATTTTAATTAATTCTAATGACATTAATCTAAACTATGAAGTATAAACTATAAAGCTATTAGCTTTACTTTATGCTTTATATTATATAATAATTATAATTATCTGACAATAAAATTATCCACACTATAAATATTTCAACTTTATTTTTAAAATCAATAAATAAAAAGACCCCTTTTTATGGGGTCTTTTTATTTATTTAAAAATCTAATCTATAATTTTTCAGGAACAAAACCAGTTCCAGCAGGAATTTTACGACCAATAATAATATTTTCTTTAAGTCCAGATAAATCATCAGTTTTTCCAGTAATTGCAGCATTAATTAAAACTTTGGCGGTTTCTTGGAAAGAAGCTGCGGCTAACCAAGAACGAGTAGATAGAGAAACTTTAGTAATACCTAATAATAATCTTTCAAATTCAACCAATTTTTTACCAGCTTTAGCTAATTCTTCATTAGCATTAATAACATCTACATATTCTAAAATTTCTCCAGGCATAAAATCTCCGTCTCCTGCATCAATTACATAAACTTTGGAAAACATTTGACGAATAATAACTTCAACATGTTTATCGTTTAATTTTTGACCTTGAGAAGAATAAATATGTTGAATTTCTTTCATAATATACTTCTGAGTGAAATGTTTGCCCTTCAATTTATATAATTGATGCAAATCAAGACTTCCCTCAGTTAATTGATCACCGGCTTTAATTTTAGCTCCATCAGCAACTATTATAGATTTAATTGAAGGCACTAGATATTCTTTTACTCCCAATTCTTTACCAGAAATTATTAAAAATGATTTTTCTAATCTGACTACTCCAGCTATTGGAGCAGTAACTTGATTTTCTCCATTACTTAAAAGAATTTGTCCAACTTTAACTTTATCACCATCTTTTACTTCTAATTTAACATTTTTACCTTTAGGTATAGAAATTTTTTTCTCTAAAGTTTGCTCATAAGAAATTTCTAAAATTCTTTCTTTGCCAGAAACTTTAGCAATTCTCTGGCCATCATCGGCAATAATTTCTCTTTGTCTAGGTTCTTTAATTTTAACAATTCCATCAACTTCAGAAATTATTGCTTTATTTTTAGGTGTACGAGCTTCAAAAATTTCTTCTACACGAGGTAAACCTTGAGTAATATCTCCTTCAGAAGCAACTCCTCCAGTATGAAAAGTTCTCATGGTAAGTTGAGTACCTGGTTCACCTACAGATTGAGCGGCTATTACGCCCACTGCAACGCCTAATTCTACTGGTTTATTATAAGCTAAATCATAACCATAACATTTGCGACAAACACCTCGCACATTGCGACAGGTCATAACTGATCTAACAGTAATTTCTGAAATATCATATTTAGACAATTGTTCTGCTAAATCTTCAGTAATAAGATCTCCTGCTTTAACAATAATTTTTTTAGTTTTAGGATCAATAATATCTTTAGCGGCATAACGTCCTATTACTCTATTTATAAGTTTATCGCCCATAATTTCACTTTCTTCTTTAGTAATAGTAAGACCTTCAGTATCACCGCAATCCTCACTATTAACTACAACTTCTTGAGCTACATCAACTAAACGACGAGTTAAATAACCAGCAGAAGCAGTACGCAAAGCTGTATCAGATAAACCTTTACGAGCACCATGGGAAGAAATAAAGAATTCCAAAACATTAAAACCTTTTTTAAAGTTAGATTTAACAGGCAATTCAATAACTTCATAATTAGGATTAACTACTGGACCTTTCATACCAATCATTTGTGATAATTGTCCCCAAGAGCCTCGAGCTTGAGAATCGATCATAGCAAGAATAGTATTACCTTCATTCATTGAAGTTTTAACTTTTTCCAAAATTTGATTATTAATTTTTAACCAATTCTCAACTATTTTTTCATGTCTTTCATCTTCAGTAAGTAAACCCATCAAATATTGACTATCAATAATATCAACTTCCTTATTACCTTCTTCAATTAATTTTTCTCTTTCTGGAATATCTACTAAATCATCCATACCTAAAGATTGAGCAGAATAAGTTAGATATTTAAAACCAATATCTTTAATTTGATCTAAAGTTGTTACGGTTATTTCTGGACCAAAATTTCTTAAAATATCTGCTAAAATTTTAGAAAGATCTTTTTTACCAACTCGTTTATTAACAAAAGGATAATTTTCCGGTAAAATTTCATTAAAAAATATTCTTCCTAAAGATGTTTCTAAAATCTCTTTTTTATTTTTAATATTTTTACTATAAAACAATTTAATTTTTGATTGTAAAGTAATAAGTCCTTTATCCATGGCTAAAATAGCTTCATTAACCGAAGAAAAAATTTTAGCTTTTTCATTCTCATTTAAAGTAGTCAAATAATAACATCCCCAAATAATATCTTGTTGTGGAGTAACGATAGGTTGACCATTAGCTGGTTTAAGAAGATTTTTAGAAGAAAGCATTCTTTCAGCCGCTTCTTTATTAGCCTCTTCAGTAAGAGGAACATGAACAGCCATTTGATCACCATCAAAATCAGCATTAAACGCCGGACAAACTAAAGGATGTATTTGAATTGCCAAACCCTCAATTAAAACTGGCTTGAAAGCTTGAATACCCAAACGATGTAAAGTAGGAGCACGATTCAATAAAACATAAGATCCTTTAACTACTTCCTCTAAAATATCCCAAACATCATCATGTTTAGCTTCGATATACCTATTAGCACTACGAATATTATGTACTACACCACGTTGAATTAATTTAGAAATGATAAATGGTTTAAATAATTCTAAAGCCATCATTTTAGGAATACCACACTGATCTAATTTTAATTTAGGGCCAACAACAATTACTGAACGTCCTGAATAATCAATTCTCTTACCAAGTAAATTCTGACGGAAACGTCCTTGTTTACCTTTCAAAATATCAGCGAGAGATTTTAGATTTCTTTTTTGTCCTGTAGAAGCAACTACAGTCTTGCCATGTCTAGCATTATTATCAATTAAAGAATCAACTGCTTCTTGTAACATGCGCTTCTCATTACGAGTAATAACTTCAGGAGCATTTAAATCTAATAATTGTTTTAAACGATTATTACGATTAATAACTCTGCGATATAAATCGTTTAAATCTGAAGTAGCAAATCGTCCACCATCAAGCGGCACCATTGGTCTTAAATCTGGAGGAATAACCGGAATAGTGGTCATAATCATCCACTCAGGGCGCAATTTATTTTTAATTAAATTATTAAAAAATTTAGCTCGACGCACTAATTTATCTTTTTTAGCACCAACAGATTCAGCAATTGCTTTATTTAATTCTTCAACTGTTTCTTCTAAATTAATTTTAGACAATAATTCACGAATCGCTTCAGCGCCAATGCCTGCTTCAAAAATATGGCCATATTTCAAAGATAATTCATGAAAAACATGTTCTGAAATAATTTTTAAAGGTTTAATTTCTTTAAGTTCATTTTCAGCAATTATCATTGTCTCTTCTAACTCTTTCAATTTTTCTTCTTTAGCTTTAATTAATTGATTAATAGCGTCTTCTTTATTTTCTTTATCAGAAGATTCAAGTTGTTTGATACGATTATCGAAATCACTTTCAATTTGTTTACGATATTGTTTATATTCAGCGCGTAATTGTTCAAAAGTTTGATTTTTTAAATCCTCATTAACTGAAGTAATAATAAAATCAGCAAAATAAATAACTTTTTCTAAATTCATTACCGACATATCTAAAGCCAAACCAATTTTTGATGGAATGCCACGTAAAAACCAAATATGAGCAACTGGAGCACATAAATCAATATGTCCCATGCGTTCACGACGAACTATAGAACGAGTAACTTCTACTCCGCATTTATCACAAACTATACCTTTGTAACGAATTTTCTTATATTTACCACAATAACACTCCCAATCTTTGATTGGGCCAAAAATTTTTTCACAAAATAATCCATCTTTCTCTGGTTTTTGAGTACGATAATTAATAGTTTCAGGACGAGTAACTTCACCATGTGACCAACTATGAATATCATCAGGGGAAGCAATTCTCAATCTGATGGCATCAAAATGAATATTTTGTGTTTTTTCGTCAAACATAATTTTATATTAAGGATGATTGACTAGCTTTCATTATTAGAAGTAGAATCTTCTTCTAAAATATTGATTTCTTCGTCATCTTTAGTAAGAACTGATTTTTCAATTGACTTATCGAAATCGCTAATTTGTTTATTATTATTAAGTAATTCTACATTCAAACCTAAACCTTTTAGTTCTCTAACTAAAACATTAAAAGATTCTGGGATATATAAATTACTGATTGGTTCACCTTTAATAATTGATTCATAAGTTTTACTACGCCCGACTACATCATCTGATTTAATAGTTAAAATTTCTTGCAAAGTAGCAGCTGCGCCATAAGCTTCAAGTGCCCAGACTTCCATTTCTCCAAATCTTTGTCCGCCGAATTGTGCTTTACCACCCAAAGGTTGTTGAGTAATCAAAGAGTACGGACCAATTGAACGCTGATGAATTTTATCTTCAACTAAATGATTCAATTTTAACATATAGATAATACCAACTGTACTCTTTTTGTGGAATGGTTCTCCAGTGCGTCCATCATATAATTGAATGCGTCCATCTGAAGGGTATCCAGCTTCTTCTAATTGCTTCCTAATATCTTCTTCAACTGCCCCATTAAAAGCATTGGTAGCCACCTTATATCCAAGTTTTTTAGCAGCTAAACCTAAATGAGTCTCAAGAATTTGTCCCAAATTCATACGAGAAACAACACCTAGAGGTGATAAAATAATATCAACCGGGGTACCATCAGCTAAATGAGGTAAATCTTCAACTGGAACAACTTTAGAAATAACTCCTTTATTTCCATGTCGTCCTGCCATTTTATCTCCTACTTGAATTTTACGTAAAGAAGCTACAGTAATCTGTACCATTTTAATCATGCCCGCAGGTAACTTATCACCATTTTCACGACTAAAAATTTTAACATCAATAACCTTACCAGAAGAACCATGCTCTAAATAAAGTGAAGAGTCACGCACGTCTCTAGCCTTTTCACCAAAAATAGCGCGCAATAACTTTTCTTCAGCTGACAACTCAGTTTCACCTTTGGGAGTAATTTTACCACACAAAATATCACCAGATTTAACAAAAGCTCCGATGCGAACAATTCCTTCTTCATCTAAATCTTTTAATTTCTCCTCGCTAACATTAGGAATATCTGAAGTAACAATTTCTGGACCAAGTTTAGTTTCACGAACCTCACAAACATAATTTTCAATATGAACTGAAGAATATCTATCTTTTTGAACTAATCTTTCAGAAATAATAATAGCATCTTCATAGTTATAACCTTGCCAAGGCATGAAAGCTACTAAAATATTTTGACCCAAAGCTAACTCTCCATGATCAATAGCAGGGCCATCAGCTAAAACGTCTCCTTTTTTAACTTCTTGACCAATTTTTACCACTGGCTTTTGATTAATAGAAGTTGAATTATTGGATCTAATATATTTATTTAAACGATAAGTATCAATCTGATTATTTTTATTTAAAATTTCAATTCTATTACCATGTAAAGCAATTACTTTTCCGTCTTCTTTAGCTAAAACAACATGTCCAGAATACTGAGCAGCAATTTTTTCAATGCCTGTTCCTATAATAGGGGCTTCTGGTCTAATAGTACAAACTGCCTGACGTTGCATATTGGTTCCCATCAAAGCGCGAACAGCATCATCATGTTCTAAGAAAGGAATACAAGAAGTAGCAATTGAAACAATTTGATTGGAAGACACATCCATATAATCAACTTGTTCAACGGAAGCTAAAGTTGGATTTAATTTAACACGAGCCTCAATTTTATCAACTAAAAAGTAACCCTTTTCATCTATTTTATTAGAATAAGGGGTAGTAGTTGAACGAGATTCTTCAAAGGCATCAATATAAACAATTTCATCAGTAACTCGAGGTTTAACAGCAATAGTTTTAATTTCTTTATTATTTGCTAAAGCTTTAGCGGCTTCTTTAGAAATAATTTCTCCAGCTTTAACTATTCCTGCATAATCATTTCTAGCAATTTCACCAATAGCTGTTTTTCCATCATTAGCAACATCATGAACTACACGATAATAAGGAGCTTCAATAAAACCATAATCATTAATACGAGCAAATGAAGCTAAATGACCAACTAAACCAATATTAGGACCCTCGGGAGTAGCAATCGGACAAATTCTACCATAGTGAGTTGGGTGTACATCACGAACTTCAAATCCAGCACGTTCACGCGATAATCCGCCGGGACCAAGCGCTGACAAACGACGTTTATGTTCTAATTCAGCTAAAGGATTAACTTGATCCATAAACTGAGAGAGTTGAGAAGACATAAAAAACTCCTTAACTACACTCATTAAAGGTTTAGCGTTAATTAATTTGGTTGGAGTTAAAGTAGTGACATCAAGCGTACTCATGCGATCCCGAATAATTCTTTCCATTCTAGCTAATCCAACACGAAAACGACTTTGTACTAACTCTCCCACTGCTTTAACACGACGATTACCTAAATGATCAATATCATCTGCTTGATCTTGAGTTATATTAAGACGAATTATTTCTTTAATAATGTTAACAATATCTTCACGTAATAAAACTCTATTCTCTATATTAATCTCTCTATTTTCATTAAAACGTTGATTTAATTTGTAACGACCAACAGCGGAAAAATCATAGCGAGAAAAATTAAAAAACATGTTGTTTATTAATTGTTTAGCGTTATCTGGAGCAGCTAAATCACCAGGTCGAATACGTTTATAAACTTCAATTAAACCTTCGTCTTCATTTTCTGAAGCATCCTTTTTAAAAGTAGCTTCAATAAATTCTAAGGCCTCTGGATAATCAGCAAATAATTTCAAAATATCATCATTAGTTGAATAACCAAAAGCACGTAATAAAGCAGTAAAAGCTACTTTTCTTTTACGATCAATCTTTACCCAAATTACTTTATTAATATCAGTTTCAAATTCTAACCAAGAGCCACGATTAGGTATAACTTTCGCGCCATAAAGATTACGATCAATTCCGGAAATAGAAGTAAAAAAAACGCCAGCAGAACGAACTAACTGTGAAACAACAACACGTTCAACTCCATTAACAATAAAAGTTCCACGTTCTGTCATTAAAGGAAAATCTCCTAAATAAATTTCTTGTTCAAGACTTTGGCCGGTTTTATTGTTAATTAATTTAATGTTAACTCTTAATGGCGCTTCATAAGAAATATTTTTTTCTTTAGAAGCAACTTCATCAAACTTTGGTTCATCTAAATAATAATTCTGAAAATACACTTCTAAATCACGTCCGATAAAATCGGTAATTGGAGAAAATTCATCAAAAAGTTCTCTTAATCCAGTTTTCCAAAACCAATCATATGATTTTTTTTGTAATTCAATCAAATCAGAAGCAATGAAGGATTGTTTTAATAGAGGAGCAAAATTTACTCTGCCATCTATTACTTTTAAATTTTTCTTGGACATAAAAAAACTCTCATTTCTCTTATTTTAGCCATTTAATTTAAATTGATGGACTTAATTTAGGAAATGAGTTTTATGATTTAAGTTTTATTATTTTGATAGGAAGACACTAAATTTAGAAATTATTAGTGTTAAATTAAAAAAATGTGTCAAGACGAAAAAATCGCCTATTGTCAATATAATAGCAGAAATAAAAATTAAAGTCAACATAATTTTGCCACCTAAGTCTAATTTCTAATTTTTGTCAAATAATATAAAATTTTTATCTAAAAATAAACAAATTTTATAATTATTATTAAAGATTAATTAAAAAAAATATAATTTTATAAACAATTTATCCACATTATCAAATATAAATAATTAAATAAAAAGTTGTTTAATTATTTTTATAACCAAAATTAGCTAATTCATCTTTTACTACTTCTCTTTCATCCCAGAATTCTTTTTTTCCTTCTGCAATACAAATAGCTTGTTCTGCTCCTTTTCCTGTTAAAAGTATTAAATCTCCTGCTTGAGCTAATTTTATAGCTTGGCGAATAGCTTCTCTACGATTTAATATTTTAAACACTTCTTGATTTTCTTTTTTTCCTGCTTTAATTACTCCTTCAGCTACTTGATTGATTATCTGTTGTGGATCATCATCATAAGGATCTTCATTAGTAATAATATGTATCTGAGCATTTTGGGCAGACAATTCACCTAAAATTGGTCGTCTAGCAACATCTCTACCTCCTCCACACGAACCAAAAACATGAATAATCTTATTTTGAGACGAAACAAATCCATGATCTTTTATGGCTTGAAACAATTGTCTCATACTTTCAGGCTCTGGCGCATAATCAATCAACACTTTAAAAGGTTGACCCACATTAATAAATTCCATTCTTCCTGGCACTCCTGTAACTTTAGTTAATGCTTGACGACAAATAGCTAAACTTATATTTTGACTTTTCGCAACTGCTATTGCCGCTAAAGCATTATAAACATTAAACTTACCAAAAATATTAAGATTAAAATCAACTGTATCAACTTTAAAATTAATACCCGTTTCATTAAAATTAATAGCTTCAGCATTTATTTGAGCGATTTGATTAATTCCAAAACTTATTTTTTTATCAACATTAAAATTTAAAAAATCTTTAGCATGTTTATCATCATTATTAACAATAATTATTTTACTAATTTTTTTACCTGTTAAAACTTTAGTTGGTAAATTTTCTAAATGTTTAAATAATTTTAATTTAGCTTTTTTATAATTATCAAAACCACCATGCGCTTCAATATGTTCTGGAGTTAAATTTGTAAAAACACAAATATCATAATGAATACCTAAATGACGAAATTGTTCAATGCCCTGCGATGAAGTTTCAATTATAGCATAATTACAATTAGCATGAAGCATTTGTTGAAGCAATTTTTGTAATTGAAAACGCCCCAACATAGTCATTTTTTTATCATTTAACCATTCTTTTTCAGCTACTTTAAATAATACAGTTGAAGCCGCTCCCACTCTATAACCTGCTTCTTCTAATATTTTAGAAATTAAACTAACGGTGGTTGATTTTCCATTAGTTCCTGTCACTCCAATAACAATCATTTTCTTTGACGGTTGACCATAAATAAAATTAGCAATAATAGCTATTATTTTATGATATTGATTAAGTAAAATTGATGGTATAATTTTTTTTATTCGCGATAACATAAATAATAAATACTTAAATTAAAAACCATAAACTTTTAAATCCCAAAGTAATAAAACTAACTATTAATCCAGCAATAAAAATACCTAATCCAATATAAATTAAAGCATCACGAGTTTTAACTCCAAATAACCAAGCTGCCAAAGCACCAGTCCAAGCACCAGTCATTGGTAAGGGAATAGCAACAAAAATCATTAAAGCCCATAAACCATATTTTTCATAATTTTTAATTGTTTTATTTCTTGTACGAGAAAATAACCAATTAAAAAATTTTTCTGCCAATTTAGAATTTTGTTTAAGCCAATCAGAAAATAAACCAATAAATTTAATAATCAAAATAACTGGCAAAAGATTACCTAAAACAGAAATTAAATAAGCTTTAGGCCAAGATAAATTATAAGCTGTTAAAGCCAAAGGCAAAGAAACTCGTAACTCGGCAATAGGAATCATAGAAATTATAAAAACAGTAACTTCTGGTGGCCAACCCCAAAAAAGATTTAAATAATTTAAATTCATAAATTATTTTTTTCCTAATATTTTTAAAGCTTCTTTAATCTTTTCTTCCATTTTAATAGACGATGATTGATTTAAAGCTTCACGAGCTTGAACAGCATTATAACCAAGGCTAATTAAAGCTTCTAAAGCATCTCCAAAATCACTATCCCAAGCTTTAGAATCAACATTATATCCACCCGTTAATTTATCTTTTAACCCAACAACAATTTTTTCTGCTGTTTTTGGTCCAATACCAGAAATTTTAGCTAATAACTGAAAGTCTCCACTTTCTACGCCTTTAATTAAATCTTCAATTTTAGCTTTACGTAAAATGTCTAAGTCACTACGAGGACCAATTCCAGAAATAGTTAATAATAACTCAAAAAAATCTAACTCTTCACGTGTTAAAAAACCATATAAATCTAAAACCGTTTCTGCTACTTGAGTATAAATATGTAAAGTTATTGTTTCACCAATTTTTATGCCATTAAGTACTTTATCAGTAACATAAACTTTATAACCTACACCATTACAATCAAGTACTACAAAATTATCTTTTTTTAAAAAAGCTGATTGATAAATAATTTTTCCTGATAAATAAGCAATCATAATTAAATTTTCTTTCTTAGTAATCCGTAATCTAATTTTCCTTTGTTATTTGGTAAAATAAAATAATAAAATTTATCAGTGCCACCGTGAACTTCTTGAAGCTTTTTACCACAATCATCAATAAACTCTTTTACTTTTATCTTATAACATTTAGTTGGAGTGAGCAATTCTAAATTATCATTAACCGTAAGATAATTATGAGGTTTAAAAATAACAAGATTATTTTCTTTTTTACCAATAATTTGTCCTACAAACTGCCAATCACTTTTAGTTTTAGAACTCTTAAACTCTTGCCGATTTAAGGCTGATTCATTTTTAATTAAAAACCCAGTAGTATAACCACGGCTATCAATTTTCTTTAACTCTTCTAAAGCATTTTTTAATATTTTTTTATTACCAAGATTATCTAAAACTTGGCGATAAGCCCTAACTACAGTTGAAATATAATAAAGACTTTTGGTTCGACCTTCAATTTTAAAACTAGTAACCCCTGCTTTAGATAAAGAAGAAAGATATTCAATTAAACACAAATCTTTAGAATTAAAAATATACATATTTTGTCCATCTTCTTCAATTGGCAACAATTCTCCGGGACGCATTTTTTCTTCAGCATATAATTTATATTCAAAACGGCAAGGCTGTATGCATAATCCTTCATTAGCACTACGCTCTCTCATCCAAGCTGAAAGATAACAACGTCCAGAATAACTCAAACACATCGCACCATGAACAAAAACTTCTAATTCTATTTTAGGTATTTTAACATGAATCTTTTTAATATCAATTAAACTGGCTTCTCTGCCTAAAATAATACGCTGAACGCCATTTTTTTGCCAAAATTTAACAGCTGA
>CAYVUR010000001.1:0-877 GCA_964455185.1 uncultured Gammaproteobacteria bacterium | reverse complement strand
TTTTTTCATTTTTTTTCTTTTATTTAACAGCTGAAGAGTTTAGAGTATTAGCTTGTGTTGAAAGATGAATGGCAATATTAGGTAAATATTTTTTTACTAAAAACAATACTCCTGGATCCGAAACTATAAGGGCATCAGGCTGGCAGCGTGATAATGCTTTAAGAAATTTAGGTAAAATATCAATATGGTTTTCATGAGCAAAAATATTAACAGTTACATAAACTTTTTTCTTTAAACTATGAGCGTAAATTATTCCTTCCTTTAAGGATTCAAAATTAAAACCAGTTTTAGCACGTAAAGAAAATTCTGGTAAACCTAAATAAACTGCATCAGCGCCATAAGCCAAAGCATATTTGAGTTTTTGTAAGTCTCCGGCTGGAGCCAATAATTCTATTTTTTTATTTTTAATCATCCTTAAACTCTTTTGATTCTAATTAATCCAGAATAAGCGGAAATCTCTGAAACATTACTTTCTATTTTGTCTAAAAATAAATTAACTCCAAGCGAATCAGAAGACATGTGTCCAGCAATTACTACATTAAGATGATGCTGTTGAGCTTCTTTTTTGTGTTCCTCGCTCATATGCATACCAACTATAGTTCCGATTCCAGCTTGCGCTATCTTTTCATAAATATCTTTAGAATTAGAGGTTCCTCCAGTAATTTCTGTTAAAGCTATTTTACCGCAATAATTTTCTTTATCGCCAGCAAAAATTTTAGGACCAGCTTTACGTTTAGTAGCTTCTTTATATTCAGGAATCTCTTTAAGAATTTTAATTAAATCATCAACTATCTCAATTTCTCTACCACGTAAATAATCATCTAAAAATTTAGCGGCTAAATTATCACAAGGAGTATGAATACATATAAAATTAATA